>NZ_VFWR01000020.1:0-98086 GCF_006443035.1 Mesorhizobium sp. B1-1-6
AACACCTCCGGCCAAAAGCCAAAAGTGTTACCCATGTGTCCGGTACAAAACGTCACCTATGTCTCGGGTCGCTCACCCGAAATCCATTTATATCCCGGCCTTTTGGCAGTTTTCGATTAGAGGGCTACTAACCAATCATCTAATCACTTCGTTGGCCCTCGGCACCGCCGGGGAGGCCAACCCTCAAAGCGTGCATTTCACAAGCCGCATGGCAATTAGATATGCCGGCCTGTAGATTTGATTGTGTGTGTCATTCGGCGTGATGGATCCATGGAACAGTGCGTTCCGCAGCCCATAAAGCACGTCGATCAAAGCAGAAAAGTTCTTTTCGGAATCGTCGATGAAATGCACGTCGCC
Source organism: Mesorhizobium sp. B1-1-6 (assembly GCF_006443035.1). Classification (NCBI taxonomy): domain Bacteria; kingdom Pseudomonadati; phylum Pseudomonadota; class Alphaproteobacteria; order Hyphomicrobiales; family Phyllobacteriaceae; genus Mesorhizobium; species Mesorhizobium sp. B1-1-6. The sequence goes on from NZ_VFWR01000020.1 coordinate 358, forward strand.
GTATGTTAGCATTTTCTGCGCGCTATGTTCGGCAAGCACGTTCATAACCAACCTTGGGGCGACAGCTTCGAAAAGAGCTAAAAGAACTGCACGCTGTACATCTGCGAGTGCGCGAAACGTTGCGTCATCCTCTAGAGCACGCCGATCGTGCGACGGAAGGGTCAAACCAAATGCGGAAATGGATCTCGATGCTGAAATCTCAAGAGACACCTCGCCTCTGTTTGGGTGATCGCGACGGCAACGGAAGGTGCGCGTCCACTTGACTTGCTGTTCGTCTTTTCTACCGTTCGCCCCAATATCGACGGTTTCGAAACAGACCCTGCCCCTACGCCCTTCAACGATGCATTGCTGAAGGCGGCGGTGTAGTTCGCCAATCTGCAATCGGAATTGCTGCGCATCCCCACTATCGTCTTGCCAGTTCGATTCTGCATCGCGTGCGACGCGCAGATTTCGCGATATCATAGGCAGCGTTTTGTTTTTTACGACATTGCTGGTGCCTTTGACCTTGTCCAATAATTCGCGGTCGCTCAAATCACCGAATGTGTCGGTCATCCATGCGTTGAAGGGTATCCAAGCCTTGATGAATTGGCTGAACCAATCGACTTCGGCGACGTCGCGCCAGCGCTTCAGATTGTCGCCCAAACCCGGCATCACACGCCCCCAGATTTGTCGAGGGAGGTCAGCGCCGCTCCTTCGCTGTCTTCAATAGCGATTTCCACCGCCCGCTTGGCGGCATTCAGAAGGGCCCGGGCGCGGGCCCGAGCAGCGCGGCCTTCCTGGACCGCCGCAACAACCGCCTTTTCGGTTGCTTCATCGACTGCAGGAAAGGGTAAAGCCAAGATGTCGGCTTCCGAAATTGCCGGATACATGCTTGCGCTGGCAAACAGGTCCATCAACTCGCAAATAACGGGAAGACGCAGATAGGTCAGAAGCAATTCCGGCTGCACACCGGTCGGGTTCAGTACGACAAAGCCGGAAGAGCACACATAGCCGTTTTGTTCTGGCCCGATCTGCGCACTCAAGCGCCGGATGGGGCGAACGGTCGATGTAATGATATCTCCGGGTCGAACGAACCACGTCGCGCGGCTGGGCGCTTCGTCGGCTGCAACCCGGCTGCTTCCGGTGGCTCCCGTTCCATCAAGGTCGCCGATTTCGATGTAGTCGAAGTCGCCGTGCCTGCCTGCGTTGAACTTTTCGCGGCGGGGTGCAGCTATCGTACCGACGGTCGTGCCCGCGCCTGACAAGTGGTCGATCAACTGTTGGATGCGGGGTGCGAAGAATTGCGCGTCCAGCCTCTTCGAGGCGAATGCATCGTTGGAGGAAGCGCTATACGTTAATAGTTCTGACGGCCTCAAATCGGCCAGTCCAAGGGCAGAAATCAAATGCTGTTCAGCTTTCTCCTCTTGATAGCGAGCGCTATCAACATTTTGGTATGCTGTGCTCACTGTTTCAGCGATTGCATTCCTTAGGTCGCGCGAACCTACAAAAAACGGCAAGTCTCGAACTAGAGTGATTGTCAAATGCGGCTGCGCGGTCTGCGAACTTGAACGCGTCAAAAGCCTCTTAAAAAGGTCGGAGCGGAAATAGGCGAAGAGTGACTGGCGTTCATTTTCAGGCAAGCCCGACGTATTGAGGAAAATTAGGTCACGGCTAACAGCGCCCATAGACTTAACAAGACCAGTACGGTCTATCGCGCCACCTTTCGTAAATACTATGTCGCCGGGCCGGACCATTTTTAAGGTTGGAAAGCGACTGCATAGCTCTTCCGGAATTCGCAAAGCTCTTTGTTCATCAATAATTCCGTCAATATCACCCACTCGATAAAATGGTAATTCTCCGGATTCATAATACTCTTCGATACTTGGATAAAAGGCACTAGCGTCAACCGAAATTCGCATTGCCTTAGATGTTTTGAACAAAGAGGAGTTTGCTATTATTAGTTGCTCATCTCGAAGGTATGCTTTCTTAAAATATTCTGGATCAAGCCTGCGCGTGCTCGCGCTTCTCATTGCATGACTCTTGGCGACGATGGAAATTTCTAGCCTCCCCGACAGCGCGTCCAATTTCGCGCTATCGTGGAGGCCTATGGAAAAAAACTTAGGCCCTCTTTCTTGGCAAATTCGATGAAGGCTTCGGCTACGCCGTCCTGCGTTCGTCCGTCATGGTTGAACAGATCATGGGCAACGATGAAATGCCCATGGCTGTCGCGCTTGTTGGTGCCGTCCGGATTCTTGACGTAGACTTTTTCGCCCCGATTATTGACGCTCTCGACCTGTTGCGTAGCGAAGAAGATGTTGTAGTCATCCACCTTCTTACAAACCGGCCCCGCCTCGGCGTCGTCGTTCCATTTCTGCACGAATAGAACACTTGTCTTCGTACCAGTGTGCGGCTTGAACGTGTTCGGGTGGAGGCCGACAACTGCCAGAACGCGGCATTGCTCCATGATGAAGTTGCGCACGCGCTGGTCACTGGAATTGTTGAACCTACCTTGGGGCAGAACGACCGCCATGCGCCCACCGGGCTTCAGAAAGTCAAGATTGCGTTCGATGAACAGGAGGTCACGACCGACGGAACTTTCGTACTTGCCGTTATCCTTCTGCGCGATGACATAAGGCGCAAGCATGTCTGTCTGCTTGATATCTCCGGCGAATGGCGGGTTGGCCATGACGAGATCGAAACTGAAGCGGCGGAAATTGCCCTGCTTCTTATCGGCTCGGAGCTTCTTCAGCTTTGTCCAGCCTCGGCCGTAGGTTTCCTGCCATTCGTCCTGCTTGGTCGTCTCTTCCCACTTTGGCCAGTCCAACGTGTTCATATGCAACACGTTAGTTTGTCCATCGCCTGCAATGAGGTTGAGGCAGCGGGACACACGCACGCTCTTTTCGTCAAAGTCCAGAGCGAAGACCTTGTTCCTTACATAGTCCCTGCAGCGCTGTGGCTTCTCTTCGGCAGTAAAAAGGTTTGATCGGGGTAGTTTGAGGTCCTCAAGGATATCGCCCCAAACGTGGAACATCGAATGGACCGTGAACCCGGCGGACCCGCAGGCCGGGTCGATGACGGTTTCCTTCTCTGTCGGGTTCAACATCTTCACACACATGTCGATGACCCATCGGGGCGTGAAATACTGCCCCTTTTCACCCTTAGCTGATTTGGAAACCAGGTATTCGAATGCATCGTCCACCACATCCAGGTTGGAGTTGAACAACTTCCATTCTTCCAGTGACGCGACACAGACCTGAAGGTGGTCCTGTGAAAGCTTGATGCGTTCGTCTTCGGAAAAGACGCCGGGCCATTCGGCCTTGGCAGCGTCGAAAAGATTCTGAATGTTCTCTTTTAGCTTCGAGGCTGTGTTGCTGTTGCGGAACCGAAGGTGCGGATAACGCCCTTGGTGGCAGGACATTTCATCATACAACTTGGTGAAGACCAGTTTGAAGACTTCCTCGAACACGTCCACGCCCGCGTTGGCCAGAACTTCGTCTTCAAGATCGACAATCTTCTCGCGCAGTGCCTTGTTACCAACCGAAGAAAGGGCGCGTTCGTTTTCCTTGTCTTCAAGCGTCTTTAGCGTCCACGGCTCATTAATGATATCTTCAATGTCCTGCGTGGCGGTGGGGAGGTGTGGGATTTCTTGCAGATAGTTGGGACTCTTGCGGTTCCAAACGGCGCTATCTGGCCCGTTGGTCCATAGCGCCAGTGGCGCGCCCGTGGCGTGGGTATACGATCGAAGCTGCTCTTTGCCGTCCTTCTGTTTGCCCTGCTTAACCTCAACAATTATGTAGGGCACCGTCGGTCGGTGTTCGTCAAATACAACGATATCTGCTCGCTTGGAAGAATCTCGACCAAAGGTGATGGGGAATTCAACCGCTAGGCGATTTAGAGGGTAGCCGTACCTAGCCTGAAGTAGATGCAACCAATATTGTCTTACGCACTCTTCAGACTTGGCAAGTATGTCCTTCTTGCGAACTGGACACTTAAAATAGAAACGCTCATCTTTTTCCAGCAATAGGGCATCAAGAGCGGCCAATTCAACCCCGGAGAGAGATTTTAACCAAGGGCCGATGTCGCTTCGGCCAAATGCTTCGATAGTCCCCATGCCCAGTTTCTCGCCCCCTCGGTCGATTCGATTTTCCGGATTGGTAACATACGAAATCCGCCTTGGCAGGCGCATTCACCACTAAGGTTGACTTCATCGGTGCGAACTGACCAGCGGGTCGAACATCCGCAACGGACGCGACTAGCGGAGGCCCTCTCCGTCGATTTCTTGGCAGAAATTCAGCAAGAACCAGGCTGTTTGATTTCATTTGGCCTGTCACTAATCATGTGTTCTCACCGAATGGTGCAAATTCGCGGTTAACCGAACGTGGCCAAGCAGCCCCGGCCCGAACTGTGAACCGTCATCTCAAAGGCCAATCCATAAGCTTGGATACATGGTCCCTGGTCATCGCGGCATCCTGTTTGGGGGCCTTGAAGCGGCTGCGAAGGATCTCATACCTGATACCAATTTCCGCGACGACTTGGTCGATGTCCGAGCGTTCGTTTTCTCGTTTCGTGCGACCTACGATGGTGACTATTGCTGAGCGATAGTATTCAGCGAGGTTGAGGATTACGGATTCAAGATAGCTCGGCATCCGGCCCGCATGAACCAATTGGTTTCGTGCTCGATACACGCGGTGAATTTGCCATCTGACGCGATCAAAATGACCATCCATAGTGCGGTGTGGGACGCCGATGTCGCTTCCTTCATGATGTGGTGAGGGTCACTCCCGAGGCTTTTCGTGCCGAATCGGCTAAGCCTTGAGCCTATGAACGAAACCTCCCTCTACGCGCCGGTGAAGCGGTTTCTCGAAAGCCTGGATTTTGCCGTTAAGGGCGAGATCGGCGGCTGCGACATTGTCGCGCTGCGTGAGGGGGAGCCGCCCGTCGTCGTCATTTGCGAGTTGAAGCTGGCGTTCAATCTCGAACTGGTGCTGCAAGGCGTCGACCGCGCGACCGCCTGCGACGAGGTGTGGCTGGCCGCGCGCATGTCGGCCAGGGGCAAGGGACGCGAGAGCGACGCCCGGTTCCGCAATCTTTGCCGCCGGCTTGGCTTCGGCCTGCTCGGCGTGACGGCGAGCGACCGGGTCGAGGTGCTCCTGAGTCCGGTCACCGTCGCGCCGCGCAAGAACCCACGGCGCCGCTCGCGGCTGGTCGACGAGCACCGCCGGCGCCGCGGCGATCCTGTCGCGGGCGGGGGATCGCGCAATCCCATCATGACAGCATACCGCCAAAGCGCCCTCGCCTGCGCCGCGGCATTGGCCGACGGGCCCAAGCGCCCGCGCGATCTCAAGGCGCTGACGCCGCTTGCGCCGAAAATCCTGCTGCACAATGTCTATGGCTGGTTCGCGCGCGTCGACCGCGGCGTATACGATCTGACCGACGCCGGCCGTGCCTCGCTGATGCGTTGGCCGCAGCCATCGCACGATGAATCCCGACACGGGATTTTGAACGCGCCGAGTGCCTGAGCGCGGGACAACGCCCGGCCCTTTGGTTGATTTTTCAGACAAAATATGCTGCTTGTCCCGCCCATGAAGACACTCTGCACGACGGTCATGGCGTTCTTGACCCTGGCTTTTCCGGCCAACGCCATGGACAGCGCCTTGCGCGCAGGCCTCCTGAAACTCGACCCGCAAACCCGCCTCGAACAGCGCTGTGATGCTGAAGTCCTCGACCGGATCACCCATGACGACCGCAAGTACAAGGCGGATCGGGTGGTCGCTTACGCCTTTGCCACGCCGGTCATGAGCGACGACGCCATTAAGAGCCCGGGAGCCGCCTTCCGCAGCAAGGGGCAATGGTACCGGCTGAAATTCAAGTGCGAGACGGCGCCGGACCATATGGAGGTCTTACAGCTCCGCTACCGCATCGGCGACGAGATTCCGGAGACCGACTGGGCAAAATACAATCTCTACGATTAGGTTTTTCATTGCCGTTTCGGCTCGTCTGCCCGTGATTGTCGAATCCCCTCAATGGCGCCGCTGCAACGAAAGCGGTTTTGCGGCGTTGCCCGAAGCGATGTCTTGACGGCAAGGAACCATGCCTTTAGGGCGGGCTGGGTGATCGACAACGAACACTCGGCGAACAGGCAAGGGCTTCCAGGTCGATGGAAATATTTACTGCCGCAGGCTTATCGGCCCTTTTTCAGGTTATCGCGATCGATCTTGCGCTGGCTGGGGACAACGCCATCGTCATCGGCCTTGCGGCGGCCGGCCTGCCGGCCAGTCAGCGCAAACGGGCCATTCTGGTCGGCATCATCGCGGCCACCGTCCTTCGCATTTTCTTCGCCCTGATCACGCAATGGCTGCTGACAATTGGCCCCATGCTCCTCATCGCCGGCGGCCTGCTGCTGCTTTGGGTATGCTGGAAGATGTGGCGGGAGCTGGGTGTCAGCCACGAGCAGGAACGCGACGCGACCGAAGCGCTGTCGAATGGCGATTTCGACAAGGATGGGACCATCGCCGGCAAGTCGCCGCGCAAGACCTTCTCGCAGGCCGCGTGGCAGATCGTCATTGCCGACGTCTCGATGTCGCTCGACAATGTCCTGGCCGTCGCGGGTGCGGCCATGAACCATCCGACGGTGCTGATCATCGGCCTCGCTCTGTCGATTGCGCTGATGGGCTTCGCCGCGTCCTTCGTGGCGCGCCTGCTGCACAAATACCGCTGGATCGCCTATATCGGCCTGCTGATCATCCTTTACGTCGCCGTGAAGATGCTTCTCGATGGCGCCGTGCAGCAGTTTCCCGACCAATTCGCTTTCCTGGCGCCCTGGTTCGGGTCGAGCGGCCACTGAGCCGGAACCCTCGCGCCCGCCGATGTTGGTCAGTTTGAAATTGCAGCGTAGTGGTTCATTCTAATTGGGATTGAACCGGTGCCCATCGGCGCGAAGAAGCATGTCCACCTATATCGCTGGTAAGGATCAAACTTCATATGGGGAATGATCGTTCGATAAAACGTCACTAGACGCTCGCAGATGTGGTATCGATCATCGGGCGCAGCCTGGACACGTTCTCTCGGGATAAACCACTCTGCTTCTTGTGGCTCATTCAAGTAGGTAGGGTGCAGCCTGACAAAATAGCCGTCTTTGGTCATCCTGACATCGTTGGAATCGATGGGGCGGCAATCCTTGTTTCCGCAGCAGTCATAGTGAAGAACGGGATCGGTCTTGCCCGTATACCAACCGTGTGCGTCCGCATCGCCGGGCAGCACAAGCCATGCCAATGCAATGTGTCCTAGCAACTGTCTCATGGGACTAGCCCCTCACCATTCTGCCTATAGCATATTAGTGAATCCTAATCATAGCACTGAAAGTCGCGTTGACTGGCTGCCATTACCCGACAATTCGCTTTTGTAAGAGCCACGAACCAACGGCTTTCGGCTTCTTCGCTTCGATCTGCACAACGAGATCGCCGATGTCGGAGAGCTTGCCTGTTTGCCTGTTCGGGCGAGCCGTGCTATTGCGCCGCCCGAATTGAGCTCCCGCCAGAGCCGTGCAAACCGTTATATGTCGAGACTTCGAGCCGGATCAGCGTTTCCGGTTCATGTCCATTGGAACCTTGCCCATGTCCGCCCCGCGCGTCAGCTTCGTCAGTCTCGGATGCCCCAAAGCCCTGGTGGATTCCGAACGCATCATCACGCGCCTGCGCGCCGAGGGCTATGAGATCGCGCGCAAGCATGACGGTGCCGATCTCGTCGTGGTCAACACCTGCGGCTTCCTCGATTCCGCCCGTGATGAATCGCTCAACGCCATTGGTTCGGCGCTTTCGGAGAACGGCAGGGTCATCGTCACCGGCTGCCTGGGCGCCGAGCCCGATGTCATTCGCGAGAAGCATCCCAACGTTCTCGCCATCACCGGTCCGCAGGCCTATGAGAGCGTCATGGCGGCCGTGCACGAGGCTGCGCCGCCGAGCCATGATCCCTATATCGATCTGCTGCCGCCTCAAGGCGTCAAGCTCACGCCGCGCCACTATGCCTATCTCAAGATTTCGGAAGGCTGCAACAATCGCTGCACCTTCTGCATCATCCCGGCGCTGCGCGGCGACCTTGTCTCGCGGCCAGCGGCCGATGTGCTGCGTGAAGCCGAGAAACTGGCCAAGGCCGGCGTCAAGGAACTCCTCGTCATCTCGCAGGACACCAGCGCCTACGGCATCGACATCAAATACCAGGCCAGCATGTTCGGTGATCGTGAAGTGCGGGCGAAATTCCTCGATCTGTCCGAGGAACTGGGCAAGCTCGGCATCTGGGTGCGCATGCACTATGTCTACCCCTACCCGCACGTGGCCGACGTCATCCCGCTGATGGCCGAGGGAAAAATCCTTCCCTACCTCGACATCCCCTTCCAGCATGCGTCGCCGCAGGTGTTGAAGAACATGCGCCGACCGGCACATGGCGAAAAGACGCTCGAGCGCATTCGCGGCTGGCGCGATGTGTGTCCCGACCTCGCCATCCGCTCGACCTTCATCGTCGGCTTTCCCGGCGAGACCGACGAGGATTTCGAGATGCTGCTCGACTGGCTGGACGAAGCGAAGATCGATCGCGCCGGCTGCTTCAAATATGAACCTGTACGGGGCGCGCGCTCCAACGAACTCGGCCTTGAGCAGGTGCCGCAGGAAATCAAGGAGGCGCGCTGGCACCGCTTCATGCAGCGCCAGCAGAAGATCTCGGCGACGCAATTGGCCAAGAAGGTCGGCAAGCGCCTGCCGGTGCTGATCGACGAAGCGCATGGCACATCAGCCAAGGGCCGCACCAAATACGATGCGCCGGAGATTGATGGCTCCGTCCACATCCAGTCGCGCCGCCCGCTGCGCGCCGGCGACATCGTCACCGTCAAGGTCGATCGCGCCGACGCCTATGACCTCTACGGCTCGGCCGTCTGAGACTGCGATTTACCACATTTCGCGATAGTTCCGGCCATTTACCCTGTTTGGCCGCCGCCTGCCTTATGGTTTCCGGACCGTAAACGCAGGAACTCAGGATGGACCCCAGACCTGTCCGCCAGGATTATATCGCGACGCTCGACCTGTTGAGGCTGGCGGCGGCGCTGGCCGTTGTGCTGTTTCACTATTTCTTCCGCGGCGCGGCTGCCGACGGCTTTCTCACGACGGGCTATCCTCATGCCGCGCCACTCGCTCTGTACGGCTATCTCGGCGTCAATCTTTTCTTTCTGATCAGCGGTTTCGTCATCGCATGGTCGGCGGAAGGCGGCGGCTGGGAAGAATTCGCCGTCGCACGTTTCGCGCGTCTATATCCGGGCTTTCTGCTCTGCATGACGATAAGCTTCGCGGTTATCGCCTTTTCCGGCACGCCGCTGCTCCCGGCCTCTCTCAGCCAATATCTCGCCAATCTCACAATGTTCGCGCCGGCCTTCGGTCAGCCTTTCATGGACGGCGTCTACTGGTCGGTCGTGCTTGAAGTGGTTTTCTACGGCTGGGTGACGCTGGCCCTGATTGCCGGCGTTTTCCAGCGATGGAAATTGGGGCTGATCCTCGGCTGGCTGGCGATCTCGGCCATCAACGAACTCTTCCTCGGCAGCGGCGCGGCGCGGCTTCTGTTTCTCACCGAGTTCGGGCCGTTCTTCGCCGCCGGCATGCTGGTCCATCATCTCCACGCGCATGGTCGCTCAGTGCCGGCCTTGCTGTTGCTGGCGGCCGCCTTCGTGCTCTCCAGCTATACGCTATCGGTGACGCAACAGTGGATGATCGGGCATTATGGCATTGCGGTCTCGTCCGCCCATCTCGTGGCCGCCAACCTCGCGATGCACGCGGCGCTGATCGGCGCTGTCCTGCTGCGCCACCGGATCAGGCCGTCGGCGTTCACGCTGGCTCTCGGCGGGCTGACTTACCCGCTTTATCTCATTCACCAGAATGCCGGCTATCTCTTCATCAGCGCCTTGACGCCGCTGGCCGGCAAATGGGTTGCAGCGTGGACCTGCGTGGCGCTCATGGTTTTGGTGTCGTGGGCGATCTGGCGCTATTTCGAGCGGCCGGTGCAGCGTTGGCTCAGGATCCGGCTCAGCCTCGTGGTGGACGCCGGCCTGGTGCGGTTTCGCCATGTCCCGGCGGTAGCGCAAGCCGCCGAATGAAAAGGGCGCCTCGCGGCGCCCTTCCCTGACGAACGTACGTAGAGCTTATTGCGGCAGCTTGTCGTCGACGCCCTTGACGTAGAAATTCATGCCGAGCAGCGTGCCGTCATCGGCGACCTCGCCGTCCTTCAGCCATGGCGAGCCGTCCTGCTTGGCGATCGGTCCGGTGAAGGGGTTCCAGCCGCCGGCGATCTTCTTCTCGGTCGCCTCGGCCATCGCCTTCACGTCGTCGGGCATATTGGTGTAGGGCGCGAGCTTCACCGCGCCGTCCTTGATGCCGAGCCAGACATTGTCGGGCTTCCAGGTGCCGTCGATGGCTGCCTGAACCCGGCTGATGTAATAGGGTCCCCATTCGTCGGTCAGCGAAGTCAACTGCGCGTTCGGCGCGAACTTGATCATGTCGGAGGACTGGCCGAAGCCGTGCAGCTTGCGCTCCTCGGCCACCTGCAGGGCCGCGGTCGAATCCGTGTGCTGGACGATGATATCGGCTCCCTGGTCGAACAGGGCCTTGGCCGCATCGGCTTCCTTGCCCGGATCGAACCAGGAATTCACCCAGACGATCTTGGCCTTGAAATTCGGATTGATCGACTGCGCGCCGAGCATGAAGGAGTTGATGCCCATCACCACTTCCGGGATCGGGAAGGAGACGATGTAGCCGGCGACGCCGGACTTCGATTCCTTGGCCGCGATCTGACCGAGCACATAGCGGCCTTCATAGAAGCGCGCATTGTAGATGCCGAGATTGTCCGCCGTCTTGTAGCCGGTGGCGTGCTCAAACATCACCTTGGGGAACTTCTTGGCGACCTTCACTTCGGCGTCCATGAAGCCGAAGGACGTGCCGAAGATGATCTTGCAGCCTTCGCGCGCCAAGCGCTCGAAAGCACGGTCGGCATCGGGGCCTTCGGAGACGTTTTCAAGATAGGCGGTCTCGACCTTGTCGCCGAGCGCCTTTTCGACTTCGAGGCGGCCCTGGTCGTGCTGGTAGGAATAGCCGAAGTCGCCGATAGGGCCGGTATAGACCCAGCATGCCTTCAGCTTGTCGGCGGCCTCCGCGGACGCGACCAGCGAAAATGCCGCTGTCGTCGTCATAAGGGCAATAAGCAGTTTTTTCATCGTGTTACCTCTCTGAGTTAAGCCTTGGAGCTTCCCGTCTTGTTATTGTTGTCAACGATCCGGAACGAATGGCTGCCCCAAGGAAGCCGGTGTGTTCATCATCGTCAGACGCTTGTTGCGCGAGATTAGAACGAGAACCACGACCGTCGCCAGATAGGGCAACGAAGAAAGCAGTTGCGAAGGCACCGGAATGCCAAAAGCCTGTGCATGAAGCTGGCCGATCCACACCGCGCCGAAGATATAGGCGCCCGCCAGCACCCGCCACGGCCGCCAGGACGCGAACACCACCAACGCAAGCGCGATCCAGCCGCGGCCCGCGCTCATGTTCTCGACCCATTGCGGGGTGTAGACCAGCGAGAGATGGCCGCCGGCAAGACCGGCGCAGGCGCCGCCGAAGATCACCGAGAGATAGCGGTAGCGGATGACCCTGATGCCGAGCGCATGCGCCGAGGCGTGGCTGTCGCCGATCGAGCGCAGCGTCAGCCCGGTGCGCGTCCGGAACAGGAACCACATCACCGCCGCCGTCAGCGCTATCGAGATGTAGAACAGCGGATCCTGGCCGAACAGCAGTCTGCCCACCACCGGGATGGAGCTGAGCCCGGGAATATCGAGATTGGGCAACCTGACGCCGGGCTGGCCGACGAAACTGGTTCCCATCATGCCGGAGAGGCCGAGGCCGAGCAGTGTCAGCGACAGGCCGGTCGCCACCTGGTTGGTGGCCAGCGACAGCGTCATGACGGCAAACAGCAGCGAGAACAGCGCGCCCATGGCGATGGCCGCCAAGAGCCCGATCCAGGGCGAGCCGGTCAGATAGCCTGCGCCGAAACCGCCGACGGCGCCCATGATCATCATGCCCTCGACGCCAAGGTTGAGCACGCCGGAGCGTTCGACCACCAGTTCCCCGATCGCCGCAATGAGCAGCGGCGTCGCCGCCGTGGCGATGGTCAGGAGGATGTTGACGGTGATGTCCATCAGCGGGCTTCCTTCAACTTTGGCGCGGCCTCGAGCTTCGCGGCACTCTCCGATTTGGTCAGCGCCAGACTGATCAACCGGATGCGGTAATGGATGAGCGTGTCGCAGCCGAGCACGAAGAACAGCAGCATGCCCTGGAACACGCGCGCCACCTTGTCGGAGATGCCGAGCGCGCTTTGCACCGCCTCGCCGCCGAGATAGGTCAGGGCCAGCACCAGGCCCGCCGCGACGATGCCGAGGGGATTGAGCCGGCCAAGGAACGCCACGATGATGGCGGTGAAGCCGTAGCCGGGCGAAATGACGGGCTGAAGTTGCCCGATGGCGCCGGAAACTTCCGATATCCCGGCAAGCCCGGCCAAGGCGCCCGACAACAGGAAGGCGAAGAAGACCATGCGGTTGAGGCCGAAGCCGGCGAAGCGCCCTGCCCTCGGGCTGGAGCCGAGCACGCGAACCTCGAAACCCTTGAGCATGCGGCTCATCATCAGCCACACCAGCACCGCCGCGACCAGCGCGAACACGAAGCCCCAATTGGCGCGGCCGGCATCCGGCATCAGTTCCGGCAGGATGGCGGAATCGCCGAATTCGATGGTCTGCGGGAAGCCATGGCCCTGCGGGTCGCGCCAGGGTCCGCGCACCAGCCAGTCGAGGAAGAGCTGTGCGACGTAAACCAGCATCAGGCTGGTCAGGATCTCGTTGGTGCTGAAGCGGGTTTTCAGAAATGCGGGGATAGCCGCGTAGGCGGCACCGCCGACCATGCCCAGCAGAAGCATCAGCGGCAGCACCAATGGGCCCTCGAACCCAGGAAACAGCACCGGAACGGCCGAGCCGAAGATGGCGCCGAAGATGAACTGGCCTTCGGCGCCGATGTTCCAGATGTTGGCCTTGTAGCAGACCGACAGGCCGACCGCGATCAGGATCAGCGGCGCCGCCTTGATCGCCAGCTCGTGCAACTGCCAGACCTGACTGACCGGCTCGATGAAATAGATGTTGAACGCGCTGAACGGATTGACCCCGAGCAGCGCGAACATGATGCCGCCCGCGATGATCGTCAGCGCGAAGGCGATGAATGGCGACAGCATGGAAAACAGCGCCGAGCGCTGCGGCCGTTTGACGAGTTCGAGGCGCATCATGCCGTCTCCAGCGTGTGTTCGGCGTGGCCTGGTTCGGCGCCGCCCATCAGCAGGCCGATTTTTTCGAAGGTCGCCTCGGCGATCGCCAGCGGCCTGGACAGTTCGCCATTGTGCATCACCGCGATCGCATCCGATATCTCGAACAGCTCGTCGAGATCCTGGCTGATGACCAACACCGCCGATCCGCTGCGGGACAGTTCGATGAGTGCCTGGCGGATATGGGCGGCTGCGCCTGCATCGACACCCCAGGTCGGCTGGTTGACCACCATGACATCAGGCCTGCGGTCGAGTTCGCGGCCGACGATGAATTTCTGCAGATTGCCGCCGGACAGCGCTGCCGCCTCCGGATCGGGCGCGCTCTTGCGCACGTCCATCGCCTCGATGATGCGCTGGGCGGCGGCATAGACGGTGCCGCTCTTGACCATTCCGCCCGTCCCGACGAAGGTCTTGCCGTCGGTGGCATGGCGCGACAGGAGCAGGTTTTCCGAAAGCCGCATGCGCGGGGCGGCACCATGGCCGAGGCGCTCCTCCGGCACGAAGGCTGCACCCAGCAGCCGGCGCCCGGTGATGCTGAGGCTGCCCGCATCCTTGCCGCGAATGCGCACCGAGGCGGCATCCGGCTGCAGGACTTCACCGGAAACGGATTCGAAGAACTCGCCCTGGCCGTTGCCGGCGACACCGGCGATGCCGATCACCTCGCCGGCGCGGACGGTGAGATTGATATTCTTGAGCGGGATCGAAAACGGCGTCGCCGGCTTGCGGCTGAGGCCGCGGATTTCGAGCAGGGACTGTGCCGTTTCGATGCCCGCGACCGGCGCGCGCACCACGGCCTGCACTTCGTTGCCGACCATCATGCGGGCCAAGGACGCGGCGGTCTCCTCGCGCGGATTGCAGTGGCCGACCACCTTGCCGTGCCGCAGCACGGTGGCGCGGTCGCAGATGCGTTTGACCTCCTCCAGCCGGTGCGAGATGTACAGGATCGATTTGCCTTCCGAGCGCAGACGTTCGAGCGTCTCGAACAGCTTGTCGGCCTCCTGCGGCGTCAGCACCGAGGTCGGCTCGTCCAGGATGATGAGTTGCGGCGTCTGCAGCAGGCAGCGGATGATCTCGATGCGCTGGCGCTCGCCCACCGACAGGTCCCCTACCAGCGATTCAGGATCGAGCGGCAGGCCGTAGCTGTAGGAAAGCGCCCTCGCCTTGGCCGCGATGCTGCTGATCGGGGAGCCGTCATCCAGGGAAAGCGCGATGTTCTCGGCCGCTGTCAGCGCCTCGAACAGCGAGAAGTGCTGGAACACCATGCCGATGCCGAGCTTTTTCGCGACGCCCGGGCTGGTAATTCTGACGGCCTGGCCATTCCAGAATATTTCGCCGGAATTGGGCTCCAGCGAGCCGAACAGCATCTTGACCAGCGTCGATTTGCCGGCGCCGTTCTCGCCGAGCAGCGCGTGGATCTCACCCTTGGCTATGTCGAGGTCGACATGATCGCACGCCGTCAGCGTGCCGAAAATCTTGGTCAGGCCGCGAACCTCAAGCAGATTCGCTCCGTTATGATTTGCACTCACAGTGCCTCCCATCCGGGTTCCCGGATATGTTCTGTGTTCCCGCAAGCATCGTATGCGCGGCCAGCTCTCATGCGAAAGCAGCACTCGACTTGAAAGAGCTTCAAGAATTTCAGCGGAAACTCAAGGGCAAAGATCAGTCTTCTTCGCGCAACCACGCGGCGGGCCGCCTTTTCGCGCAAACCGTGCCCGCACCTGCGGCAGAGAGCTCAAAACCAGGGCAGTTCCCGTCAGGGAACCAGTATGGTCGTGCCCGTGGTCCGGCGGCCTTCAAGATCCGCATGGGCTTTGCCCGCGTCCTTGAGTGCATAACGCTGGTTGATCTTGATCTCGACGGCGCCGCTAAGCACGACTTCGAACAAGGCCGCGGCCGAGGCGTCCAGATCCTCGCGTTTTGCATTGTAGACGAACAACGTCGGCCTTGTAGCGAACAAGGAGCCTTTCTGCGCCAGCAGCGACATCGAGAATGGCGGGATCGGTCCCGACGACTGGCCGAAGCTGACGAACATGCCGAGCGGCTTCAGGCAGTCGAGCGAGGCCGGGAATGTGTCGTTGCCGACGGAGTCGTAGACGACGTCGCATTTTTTGCCGCCGGTGATGGCCGCGACGCCGGCAACGAAATCCTGCTCCTTGTAGTTGATGACATGGTCGAACCCGTGTGCCTTTGCGAGTTCGATCTTGTCGCTCGAACTTGCCGTGCCGATGACGGTCGCGCCCAGATGCTTCGCCCATTGGCCGAGAATGAGCCCGACGCCGCCGGCTGCCGCATGGAACAGGATGGTGTCGCCTGCCTTGACCTTGAAGGTCCGGCGCAAGAGATATTCGGCGGTCATGCCTTTCAGCATCATTGCTGCCGCCTGCTCGTCGCTGATGCCGTCCGGCACCTTGACGACCTTGCTGGCATCGATGACGCGCTCCTGCGCATAGGCGCCTGTGGTGACGGCATAGGCGATCCGGTCGCCGGGCTTCAGCCAGTCAACGCCCTCGCCCACAGTCAGGACCAAACCGGCGGCCTCGCTGCCGGGAATAAGCGGAAACCCGCCGGGCGGCGGATAGAGACCGGAGCGATGATAGACGTCGATGAAATTGAGGCCGATTGCCGTGTGCCTGACCAGGATCTGCCCTGATCCCGGTTGGCCGGGATCGGTGTCCTCATAGGTCAGGACTTCCGGACCGCCATGGGCGTGGATGCGGACTGCTTTGGGCATGGTGGGCTTCCTTGAGAAATTTGCCGATCAGGCTTTTTTGGCACCGAGATTTGGAAAGAACTGCATGATGCCGCCGATACAGGCGAGATAGAGCCCGGTAACGGTAATGCCAATCTTTATGAAGGTGCTGACCTGCGCGCCCAGCACGCCGATCTGGTCATAGAAGGCGGCGAGTGCCGCTTGCGCAAGCGCAAGCGCGCCGAAAGCGCACCACAAAAGAGTCATTGCGAGATTGATGCGCCGCAGCCGCACCACCCTAACCGGATGGATGAAGTTGATCGGAACGAATGTCAGGATGCCCGCCACCACGACCACCGCGAACGAGACCCATTGTCCCGGCTCGATGACGAAGAGCGTGAACACCACCATGTTCCAGACAACGGGGAATCCCTTGAAGAAATTCTCCTTCGTCTTCATGCCGGTGTCTGCATAGTAGATCGCGCTGGACACCACGATGATGGCCGCCGACAGGAACGACAGGCCCTCGCCCATGAAGCCGCGCTGATAGAGCGCGAAGGCCGGGATCAGCACATAGGTGACATAGTCGATGATGTTGTCGAGGAGCTCTCCCGACCATGTTGGCAGGATTTCCTTGACCTCGAGCTTGCGCGCGATCGGCCCGTCTATGCCGTCGACGAACAGCGCCAGCCCCAGCCACCAGAACATGGCCGTCCAGCGCTCCTCGCTCGCCGCCACCAGCGACAGGAAGGCCAGGAACGAACCCGAGGCGGTCAGGAGATGCACCGAAAAGGCGCGCGCCTGCGGCCAGGTGACTTTCTTCTTCGGCCGCGGAATCCGGTCGGCGATTTTCTTGGCGGCTTTCCTGGCCGTTGTGTTCTTGCTCACGGGCCCTGCCAGTCCAGCTTGCAGATTTCGGCTGAACGGCCGCCGAAATTCCAGTTGCGACCAAAGGCTCGCATCTTGCTCTTGTCGGACTTGGCCACGATGATCTCCGGCGCGATCCAATATTCGGAATTGCTGATCACCGTGTCCTTGTCGCGGTCCTTGCCGGCAATTGGCGTGACCGCCCCATCGATGATCTTCGGTATCTGGAAGATACGCGTCTTGTCGCGTGTCTCATAGGTAATCGGCACTTGTTCGACACCGAGGAATTTGCCGACGAGGATCGAAAGCAGCGACGTCGTCCCGCCCGCCTTGCCGGTGAAGATCTTCGTCAACGCCTTGACGGCGTAGATCGAGGCTCTGACGTCGATGAACAGGCCGGCGGTCCAGTTGCCGCGGCTCATATAGCCGGGAATTTCCATGATCAGCCCGAGATTGAGGCCTGACAGGTCGACCTCTCCGAAATGACCGGCATCGATACGGAAACCCGCCCAGGTCTGGCAATAGCCTTCGGTCGGAGGATGGCTGCCCAGCGACAGCACGCAAGGGCAAAAAACCGTGCAATTGCAGGAGAGTACGAGCTCCCCCTTCATTGCCCAGCTCGGATCCGTCATCGAGTTTCCCCCACTCATAGCGAGACTACTAGCAGCGCGGCTGCCCAGACAAGCAGTATCGCACCGGCCAGCCGGGTTGGAAGCCTGCTCGCGGCTTGTTTTTCGATCAGGGTGAACAGGCCGATCAGCGCCATCCAGAAGACGTTCATCACGCCCACGGCGAACATCACCAGCATCAGTGCCCAGCAACAGCCAAGGCACCAGATGCCTTGCGCGACGCCGAGCCGGAAAATGGCTGCAGGCCGCGCGCTCCAGTTGGAAAACAGAATCGCGAAGGGGTTCCTGCATTTCTTCAGGCAGGCCTCCTTCAGGCCACTGAACTGGTAGAGGCCGGCGACCAGCAAGGCGACAGCGCCGGCAATGCCCAGAACCGGATCGAACATCTGGCCTGACGAGGCGAACGCATCGATGGCGAGCGTCAGCGCCGCAAACCCAGCCGACGCGGCCAGCCATGTCGAGAGATAGCCGGCGACCAGCACCAGCGGATGGACGACCGGCTCATGCCTGATCCTGGCCGTATCGGCGATCTCGCAATAGGTTCGGATCATCGGCGCCGCCGAGGCCAGCATCGTCGCGGTCGCCATCAGGAACCACATTGCCGTCAGCGCACCGGCGCGCGGGCCGATATCTCCGTCCAGGGGCGCGGCCGAGAGGCAGAGGGCGAAGAACCGGGCCAGCGAATCGGGCAACGGCAGCTGCGGCAGGGTTTTCAACAAGGCGTCGCCGGGCGCGCCGATACCCGCGGCGCGTCCCTCCGCGGCGCGGACCGCCATTGCGGCCAGGGACAGCCAGGCAAGCAGGATGCCGGCGCCGACAACGAGGTTCACCGTCAAACGCGGGTTGCGTGCGATATCGGCCGTCGCACGGCCTGCGCTGTCGAGATGGCTGAAGTCGTCCTGGCGGCCGGTCATGACCTTCGAATGGGCCGAATCGCCCCGTTGATCAAGCCGTATGACCTGACCTATATGCTCATCGAGTGGCGGGGCGCGTGCGCTGCCCCGCATCGCAAGCCGGAAGTCGATCTTGGAGCATCAGAAAACAGCACGGATACTCATCGCCGGCACGGGGCCGGCAGGGCTGATCGCCGCGCTCGGTTTCGCCGATGCCGGCTTTCCGGTGACGCTCGTCGGGCCGGAGGCATCCGCCCGCGATGGCCGCACGACGGCACTGATGAACCCTGCCTTGAAGGTGCTTGAGCGGCTGGGCGTCCTCGCCGACATCAAGCCGCAGGCCGCGCCCCTCAAGGTGATGCGCATCGTCGACGCGACCAACCGGTTGATCCGCAGTCCGGTCGTCACCTTCCGCGCCAGCGAGATCGACGAGGATCAGTTCGGGCTCAACCTGCCCAATAGCGTCCTCATTCCCGCGCTCGCCGGCAGGGTTGCCGCGCATTCCGGGATCGCGTGGCTGACATCCATGGTCGATGTCTGGCATCTCGGCGCCGATAAGGCTCGCGCGGCCCTTGCCGACGGCAGCGTGATCGAAGCATCCCTGGCGGTTGCCGCCGACGGACGCCTGTCGCCGGCGCGCCAGGCGGCGGGCATCTCGACCGCCGCCCGGACTTATCCCCAGGCAGCGCTGGTGCTCAACTTCTCCCACGGCCGCGATCATGCCTTCACCTCGACCGAGTTCCATACCGAAACCGGTCCGTTCACGCAGGTTCCGCTGCCCGGCAACCGCTCGAGCCTGGTCTGGGTGGTCAAGCCGGAAACCGCCACGGAACTTGCCGCGCTGGACGATGCGACGTTGTCGCTGCGGGTCGAACAGCGGATGCAGTCCATGCTGGGCCGGGTGACGGTCGAGCCAGGCCGGCAGGTCTATCCGCTTGCAACGGCGACGCCGCTGCGTTTTGCGCGCGACCGGGTGGCGCTTGTCGGCGAAGCCGCCCACGTATTTCCGCCGATCGGCGCGCAAGGGCTCAATCTTGGCATCAGGGATATCGACGATCTTATTGGAATCGCGAATGAAAATTATGAAGACCCAGGGGCCGCGAAAGCCCTCGCCATCTATGACTTCAAGCGCCGGCCCGATATTCTGGCGCGCAGCAGCGCGGTCAATCTACTGAACATGTCGCTGCTTTCCGACCTGCTGCCGGCGCAGATGGCGCGCGGTGCCGGGCTCGGCGTGCTTGGTGGTTTTGCACCGCTTCGCGCTTTCTTCATGCGCGAAGGGCTCCGTCCCGGCAGCGGGTTTGCGGCGCTTGGCGGTGGCTTGGGAAAGCAAGCGCGCCAGCAGTGAGCTTGCGAACACATTTGCTGCCGGCAGGCATCGATGGCCGGCAACTCGCCCACAATCTTTGCTCCGTATCACACGCAGCTTGAGGACGCTCAAAGCTTCGGGATTGAATTGATTCGGAGTCTGCGCCAAATAAAGCTAAGGAATTCAGTGGTGAGTACGATGAGAACAGCCAAATTCGCGATCGGACAGGTGGTTCGCCATCGGCTGTTTCCGTTCCGGGGCATCATTTTCGATGTCGATCCGCAATTCGCCAATACGGAGGAATGGTACGAGGCGATCCCCGTCGACGTGCGCCCGCGCAAGGACCAGCCGTTCTACCATCTGCTCGCCGAGAATTCGGAAACCGAGTACATCGCCTATGTGTCCGAGCAGAATCTGCTCGAGGACCAATCGGGAGAACCGGTCCGCCACCCGCAGATCAAGGAAATGTTCGACAAAAAGCCGGACGGACGCTACGAACCGAAACGGCAGTCCAGGCATTGATCACCTCAGGCACTGATCAGTGAGTCAGGTGCAGAAGCAAAAAAGCGGGGCATGACCCCGCTTTTTTGTGGCTTTGAGAATGCCCGAACCGATCAGTTCGCGGTCTTCGCCTTGTCCTGCTCTTCCTTGAGCTTCTTGGCGAAGTCCTGGTTGTTCTTGGCGACGAAATCCTGGAGCTTCTTCTGCCGGTCCTCGATGTCCGACTGCTGCAGCGGCGGGCCGTCATAGGCGCCGCTGAAGCCCTGCAGCGCGACCTTGATCGGATTGGGCTGGTTCTGGAAATTGATCGAGGTCAAGGTGAGCGCCTGGCCCTTCTTGAAGGAGGCGACGAGCTGGTCGGTCAGCGGCACTTCCGCCACGCAGCGGTCGGGGAAGCAGACCACATATTCAAGCTTCTGCGTTTTGCCGGTATCGATCTGGAGGCCAATGCCGGCACCAACCAGACGACCGGTCGGAACCGTCACCTGGAAGACCTTGCGGTTCACCTTGCCTTTCAGCTCGATCAGGCTCACGCCGGTGACCAACTGGCCGTTGCCGGCGGTGGTGATGTTCTGCACGTTGCAGATGTCGACGTCTTCCTGCTTTGTGCAAGCCTTGAACCAGCCCTGCGGGATCTGTTGTTGCTGCTGTGCGGAAGCAACGGGAATTGCCGCGCCCAGAAAGCCGATCACGCCAGCGGCCATGACCGACAGGCGGTACGCATTGCTGTTCAGGCTCGTCATGTCGTGCACTTCCTCTCAAATGATCCCGGGGACCCGCTTCTTCGCGCCGTGTGGTCCAGCTACCTGTTGCCGAAATGAGGCAACAGAATGACTTCGGACGGCGTGTTACACTGCAAGCGGTGCCGAATCCAGCCCGCAATCTGCGATTCTTGGCAACGAACATTGGCGGTGCCCCATGCTAGTGTGCGCACCGAATCATCAAGCCGACCCGGTAAGGAGACGGTCATGGGCCGCGTTCTCGTTTGGCTGATCACCGCGACATCATTTTTCGCCCTTTCGCCCCTGCCGGCGGCGTCGGAACCCAGATATGCAATTGCCATGCAGGGTGAGCCGGCCCTGCCGCCCGACTATGCGCATTTCGACTACGTCAATCCCGACGCGCCGAAGGGCGGCAGCATTACCTATTGCGTCGTCGGCAGTTTCGACAATCTCAACCCCTTCATCCTGAAGAGCCTGCGCACCACGGCGCGCGGCATGATGGACACGATCTTCGGCAATCTGGTCTTCGAGCCGCTGATGCAGCGCAATGCCGACGAGGCCTTCACGCTCTATGGCTTGCTTGCCGAGTCGGCCGACATGGATTCCGAGCGCAAGAGCATCGAATTCCATCTCAACCCGAATGCCAAATGGTCGGACGGCCAGCCGGTGACGCCGGAGGACGTGCTGTTCACCTACGATGCCTATACGCAGAAAGGCCGTCCGCCCTACAGCGACCGCATGGCCAGGATTGCCAAGCTTGAGAAGACCGGCGACCACAGCGTGCGGTTCACCTTCAACGACAAGGCCGATCGCGAATTTCCGCTGATCATCGCGCTGACGCCGATCATCCCCAAGCACGCCTTCGACATCGAGAC
The DNA here is from genome assembly GCF_006443035.1 of Mesorhizobium sp. B1-1-6. Lineage (NCBI taxonomy): Bacteria > Pseudomonadati > Pseudomonadota > Alphaproteobacteria > Hyphomicrobiales > Phyllobacteriaceae > Mesorhizobium > Mesorhizobium sp. B1-1-6. The sequence goes on from NZ_VFWR01000020.1 coordinate 22,205, forward strand.
TTTCGACAGGACGACGCTGAAGCCGTTGATCGGCAGCGGCCCCTACAGGATCGCACAGGTGACGCCCGGCCAGCGCATCGTTTTCAAGCGCAACCCGGACTATTGGGGCAAGGATATTCCGGCCAAGCGCGGCTTCGACAATTACGACCAGATCACCATCGAATATTTCCTCAACGCCAATGCCAAGCTCGAGGCGTTCAAGAAAGGCCTTTGCGCCATCGACGACGACAGCGATCCGGTGAAGCGCGAACGCGATCTGGATTTTCCCGCTTTCCATAGGGGAGAGGTGGTTGCCGAAACTTTCGACACCGGTATTCCACCCGTCGTGACCGGTTTCCTGTTCAACACGAGGCTGCCGAAATTCTCGAACCCCGTGGTGCGTCGGGCGCTCGGCATGCTCTACGACTTCGAATGGGCCAACAAGAACCTGTTTGGCGGCAAATACGCGCGAACGATGAGCTACTGGCAGAATTCCGAGCTTTCCGCGCTCGGCCATCCGGCCGACGACAGGGAAAAGGCGTTGCTGGCGCCCTACCCCGGCCGCGTGCCGGCCGACGTCATGGACGGAACCTGGCGGCCGCCGGTGACGGATGGCTCGGGCCAGGACCGCAAGGTGCTGAAGGCGGCTTTCGATCTCCTGAAAAGCATCGGCTACCACCTGCAGGGCGGCACGATGCTCGACCCCGAGGGCAAGCCCTTCGGCTTCGAGATCCTGACGGCCTCGCAGGACGAGGAGCGTCTCGCCGGCATCTACCAGCGCACGCTGGAAAAGATCGGCATCGATGTCTCCATCCGCAGCCTCGACGGCGACCAGATCCAGTCGCGCAAGCAGCGTTTCGATTTCGAGGTGCTGATCGGCTCGAGCGGCTTCAACAATTCGCTCTCGCCCGGCATCGAGCAGATCGGGCGTTGGTCATCCTCCGCCGCCAAGGCTGAAGGTTCGTTCAACCTCGCCGGCGTCGCCGATCCCGCGGTGGACGCTGCGATCGAGGCCATGTTGCGCGCCCGCACCAAGGAGGAATACATCGCCGCCGTGCGCGTTCTCGACCGGTTGCTGATCTCCGGCAACTACATGGTGCCGATGCAGCACAACACGCAGCAATGGATCTCTTACTGGAATTATCTGGACCATCCGCGAAAGACGCCCATATTCGGTTACCAGTTGCCGACCTGGTGGCGAAAGCCGAACTGAGCATGGGCCCGAGGAGTGGAAGCCGGGTTCTCCGTGAAGTGCACGGCACCCAAGACGTTCAGGAGATCGAGATGAGCCAAGCGAATGCGATCACCATAGACGTGGTGTCCGACGTCGTGTGCCCATGGTGCTTCATCGGCCAGAAGCGGCTGGACAAGGCAGTCGCCGCCGCCGGCGAGGTGGATGTGCATATACGCTGGCGGCCGTTCCAGCTTGACCCGACCATTCCGCCGGAAGGCAAGGATCGCCGCGAGTACATGCTGGCCAAATTCGGCAGCGACGAACACATTCGCCAGATCCACGCCCGTATCGAGCCGCTCGGCGAAGTCGAAGGCATTTCCTTCGCTTTCGGCGCCATCGAGGTCGCGCCCAACACGCTTGATGCCCATCGCGTCATCCGCTGGGCCGGTGCGGCCGGCGAGGACGTGCAGAACCGGCTGGTGCGCCGCCTGTTCCAGCTGAATTTCGAGGAGGGCGCCAACATCGGCGATCACGCCGTGCTGGTCGAGGCGGCGCGCGAGACCGGAATGGACGCATCCGTTGTCGAGACGCTGTTGCCGACCGATGCCGATGTCGAGGCGGTTCGCACCGAGATCGCCACCGCGTCGCGCATGGGCATATCAGGCGTGCCATGTTTCCTGCTGGAGGGCAAATATGCGGTGATGGGCGCGCAGGACGTCGACACGCTCGCCGACGCCATCCGCCAGGTAGCCGCCGCCAAGGCGCGTGGCGAACTGGAAAAAGTCGACTGAACCCGATCTTCAACGCAGGATTTTCAAGCAGCCCTCCCCGGGCGTGAGGCAACGCCTGGCCCCGGTGGGATCCGCGATCGTTGGCTTTGCCGGCGTCGCGGCCTGCCCTGACGCCGCCGGTCCGGTCGATCGATGGCTTGCCCAGCGTCTCAGGTCATTTCCGGACCTCCGGCGTGGACATGCCGGCGAGGAATGAGGCGTCGAGGGCGACGTGTTTTCCGGAATTTGATTAGCCTGCAATGAAAAGCCGGCTTGCCGGGCAGGCCAAGCGGGTCACAAATTCGTGCGAACGCCTTCCCTAGGGGAAGGTAGAAACGTCGCGCTCTGATGCCGCGTAATTACCTGACATCACTAGCTTAAACCGGCTTTTCGTCGGCTTTGGCGCGACGCTCGGGAAGCCCAACCTGTTGCCCTGCAGCCACGGCATCCACCTCAATCCCGCTGCCCCCTATAAAAATTAATGGAAAATGATCAATTGGTGTTACCATCCGTAACAATACAAAAAAGGTTTGGGCGGGATTGTGATTCGGGTCGACAGACCACCGCAACTGTCAGGAACAGATGGACTACACAGCGATGCCGCAAGGCGGTCGCTTCTGACCCCGGTTTCCTCGATGCGCAGCTTCTGGGGCCTGATGCGGGCCTACTGGGTCTCGGACCGGTGGAAGGAGGCCTGGACGCTGACGCTGGTGATCGCGCTGCTCACCGCTCTGTCCAGCAAGGCCGGCGTCTGGTTCGCAGAAGCATCCGGAGAACTGGTCAACTCGATCGCCTTCTTCCACGACGCCGCCAACACCACCCCTCTCCAGACGCTTTTGGCCAATGCCGGTATTTTGGTGCTGCTGGTCGTGCTCAAGGACGCCGGCTTCACGGGCATCCGCAATCTTGTCTCGGCAACCTTGCACCGCAAATGGCGCGGTTGGCTCGACAGCCGTTTCAACGAGGCGCTGCTGGACGGCAACCACACCCATTTCCACGCCCAGCATGCCTCGACCGGCAATGGCGCGCCGGCCCCCGACAACATCGATCAGCGCGTCCAGGAATCGATCAAGGACATGACGGGCGGCGCCATCGGGCTGGCCATGGGTGTGCTGGGTGTCGCCACCTCGCTCTATTTCGTCGGCCAGAAGCTGCTCGAGACCTCCGTCGAGGTAAAGGGGCTCGAATTCCTCGGCAGCTATGGCAGCGCCATCCTCGCCCTCCTTGCCGTCGCCATCTATGTGCCGCTCAACACTTGGATCGCGGTAAAGCTCGGTGGCATGCTCGAGCGTCTCAATGTCAGGATGCAGCAGGCCGAAGGCAGTTACCGTGGCGAGCTGACGACATTCCTGCGCCGCAGCTTCCATGTCGCGGCCTCGCGCGGCGAAGGCGTGCAGAGGACCATGCATGGCCGCCTCTATGGCGATATTGACGGCACATGGACGCGGCTCAACATCGTCAACACCGTCTACATGTCGTTCGAGCTGATCTACAATTTCATCGGCGCCCGCATTGTCGCCTATGGACCGGGCCTTGTGCCGTTCATCCACAACGGCTTCGACCTGAAGGGCTACATAACCGGCTCCGAACTGGTCAATTCGCTGATCGGCCAATGTTCGTGGTTCATCCATGTCATGCCCGCCATCGCCACCCTGCGCGCCAACAGCCAGCGTGTCACCGAGTTGGCCAATGCGATCGAGAACGTTCAGCACCCCCAGGAATTCTACAGCCAGAGCGGCCGTTCCGACTTCCGCTACGCCAGCCAGAACCCGGTTTTTGGCTTGACCATCCAGAAGCTTGAACTGGCGCATCAGGGCGAGGACGCAACGCCTTTCCTCGTAGCGGCGAACCTGCGCTTCCGGCGCGGCGAATGGACCTTCCTGAAAGGCGAATCCGGCTGCGGCAAGACCTCGCTGATCAAGGCCATCAACGGCCTGTGGCCCTACGGCCGCGGCACCATCGTCTTCCCCGAAGGGGTGAAGAGTTTCTATGCAGCCCAGGAGGTCAAGCTGCAGCAGGTGACCCTGAAGCAGCTGGTCTGCCTGCCGGGCTCCGAGCACGACCATGGCGACGCGCAGGTCGCGTCCGCGCTGCACAAGGCGGGTCTGGGCGACTTCATCGAGAATATGGGCGACGAAAGCCGCGAAGGCAAAAGCTGGGATCAGGTCCTGTCCGGCGGTCAGAAACAGAAGCTGGTGGTGGCCCGCATCGTGCTCCATCAACCCGGGCTGCTATTCCTGGACGAGGCGACCGGCGCACTCGATCCGGAGGGCAAGGTTGCCTTCCACCAGGCGATCAAGGACAACTGCCCGGATGTAACGGTGATCAGCGTCATGCATGAAGCGGTGGCGCCGCGATCGGTCACCGGCGCCGAGTTCTACCACTCGATCGTCGCGATCGCGGACGGCGTCGCCACCAAGAAGCCGCTGGTGCCGAGCCTGCCTCCCGAGCTCACCACCATTCTCGCACAGCCAGGGCCGGTGCCAAGGCCGGTCGACGACAAATGGCTGCGTTTTCCGCGCCGGCTGAAGCAGAAGTAGCCGGACTCGCCGCGGCATAGGCCGTCCAGCCATTTTACCGTTTCGGCGCGATACGCTTCAGCGATCACAGTCTCGCGACTGGGGCATGTTGCCCGCATTTTCCTCGATCACCTCGATTGACAGGGCAAGGCGAGCTCCTATGTTGCGCCCGCTCGCAGACATCAAACTCGAACCCGCGAGCGGAAAGGTCACCGCGCCATGCCTGGCGACAGTCACAGTCGAACGCAACCGCCGTCCGCCCTGACGTGACCTCGACGGTTCACGTCTTGCCGGACGGCAAGGAGTGAACCATGAACGATTTTTCCCCCGTAGCGGACGACGAGGCCGTCGCCATCGCCCGCGTCCTTGCAAACGACCATGTCGCAGACGTGGTCGAAGCGCTCAACCGCGTGTCGCGCGAAACGGCGACCGAGCTGCTTTGCGAAGTGCCGTTCGAACGGCTGGTCGATATCTTCGACCAGCCGGAGCTCGAGGGCGCGCCAGAGCTGGCGGAGGCCTTGCCTCGCGCCAAGGCGGGCAAGCTGCTTACCGCCATGTCGGTCGATCGCGCTGCCGACATCCTGCGCGATCTTGACGAACCCGCCCGTTCCGAGCTGCTCGGCGTGCTGGCGCCGCCGCTGCGCGCAACCCTGCTCTCGATTCTCGGTTACCCCGAAGGCAGTGCCGCTTCGATCATGACGACGGAGTTCGTCAGCGTGCCCTCGGACTGGACCGTCGGCCGCACGCTCGACTACATCCGCAAGGTCGAGCGGACGCGCGAAACCGTCTACGCCATCTACATCGTCGATCCCCAGACGCATCTGCTCATGCGCTCGACCGGTCTGCGCCGGCTCATCACCGGCGAGCCTGACGATTCGATCCTGTCGGTGGCGCCGGACCGCGTGCCGGTGACCGTCACGCCTTTGACCGATCGCGAAACCCTGGCGCAGACGATTTCCAAATACGATCTGCTCGCCGTTCCCGTCGTCGATCACGGCAAGATCCTCGGCATCGTCACCATCGACGACATCATCGACACGATGATCGAGGAGACGACGGAGGACGTGCATCGCTTCGGCGGCATGGAGGCTCTCGACGAGCCCTACATGAAGATGAGCTTCCTCGCCATGATCCAGAAGCGCGCCGGCTGGCTGTGCGCGCTGTTCATCAGCGAGATGCTGACGGCCAACGCGATGCAGAGCTACGAGAGCGAGCTGGAAAAAGCGATCGTGCTGACGCTCTTCATTCCGCTGATCATGAGTTCCGGCGGCAATTCCGGCTCGCAGGCGACCTCGCTGGTCATACGCGCGCTGGCGTTGCGCGAGATCGGCCTGCGCGACTGGTGGCGGGTGGCGTTGCGCGAATTGCCCACCGGCCTCCTGCTCGGGGCGATACTCGGCGTCGTCGGCATCTGCCGCATCGCGCTCTGGCAGTATTTCGACTTCTACGACTACGGCCCGCACTGGCCGTTGATCGCCGCGACGGTCGGAGCGGCATTGGTCGGCATCGTCACCTTCGGCTCGCTGTCGGGCTCGATGTTGCCGTTCGCCTTGAAACGCATCGGCTTCGACCCGGCCAGCGCGTCGGCGCCATTTGTCGCCACGCTGGTCGATGTCACCGGGCTTGTCATCTATTTCTCGGTGGCGCAGGTGATCCTGCGCGGCACGTTGCTGTAGCAGCTCTCCTAGCTGCGTCGCGGCAAGCACCTTGCCGCGGCGCGTTTGTCCGTCAGTCTACGCGCTCGCCATCCTTCACTCGGTAAGTCGGCTTGTACATGGTCACAAGCTCTTCCGCGGCCGTCGGATGCACGGCCATGGTGCGGTCGAAATCATCCTTGACCAGCCCGGCCTTCAGCGGAATGGCGAGAAGCTGCGCCATCTCGCCGGCATCCGGCCCCAATATGTGCGCGCCGAGTACCTTCTTAGACGCGCCATCGACCACCAGCTTCATCAGCATTTTTTCGTCGCGGCCGGACAAGGTGTGCCGCATCGGACGGAATGCCGCGCGATAGATCTCGATGTCGGGGAAGCGCTTGACCGCCTCGTCTTCCGACAGGCCGACCGTGCCGATCTCCGGCTGCGAGAACACGGCGGTGGCGATCGTGTCGTGGTCGGGCGCGGTCGGGTTGCCCTTGAAGGCGGTCTCGACGAAGCACATCGCCTCGTGGATCGCCACCGGCGTCAGTTGCACGCGATTGGTGACGTCGCCGATCGCCCAGATGTTTTCGATGTTGGTGCGGGAGTACGCGTCGACCTGGATCGCGCCGGTCGCGGTCATCTCGATGCCGATGCCTTCCAGTCCCATATTCTCGGTGTTGGGGATGCGGCCGATGGCGAGCATCACCTGGTCGACCGTCAGCGTCTGGCCGCCGGTGAGCAACGCGTCGAGCCGGCCGTCCGGCCGTTTGCGGATCCATTCCGAGACGGCATGGCAAAGGATCTTGATCCCCTTCTTCTCCATCGTTTCGTGCAGCATGCGCCGCAGGTCCATATCGAAGCGGCTGAGGATCTCCTTGCCGCGATAGACCAGCGTGGTGTCGACGCCCAGGCCATGGAAGATGTTGGCGAATTCGACCGCGATATAGCCGCCGCCTTCGATCATGATCGACTTGGGCAACTGCTTGAGGTCGAAGGCCTCGTTGGAGAAGATGCAGTGTTCGTGGCCGGGCAATGCCGGGTGCGGCGCCGGACGGCCGCCGGTGGCGATCAGGATCTGGTCGGCGGTGACGGTACGGTCCTCGTCCAGAAGATGCACCACATGCGGGTCGACGATCATGGCGCGCGTGTGAAAGGCCTCGCCGCCGGCGCCCTCGACGTTCCTCTTGTAGATCGCCTCCAGACGGCTGATCTCGCGGTCCTTGTTGGCGACCAGCGTGGGCCAGTCGAAACTGGCTTCCGGCACCGTCCAGCCATAGCCGGCGGCATCGGCGAAATGCTCGGGAAATTGCGAAGCATAGACATAGAGCTTCTTCGGTACGCAGCCTCTGATGACGCAGGTGCCGCCGAAGCGATATTCCTCGGCGATGCCGACGCGCTTGCCGAGCGCTGCGGCGACGCGCGCCGCCCTCACCCCGCCCGAACCGCCGCCGATAACGAAAAGATCGTAGTCGTAACCGGCCATTGCGCGGCTCCTTGAGCTTCGGAAAATGTGAGTGACAGGTAGGCCGCAAACCATCAAAAGAAAAGCCCGGACGAGCCGGGCTTCACAGATGGCCGCAGGGCCGTTTGGAATGGCAGGATCAGTTCTGCGTGTCGTCGGCAGGGGCCGATCCATCGGCAGGCGCGGCGCCATCGGCGGGCGCGGCCGCATTAGCAGGCGCTGCCGGCGCTTTCGCCTTGGCCGCCGCGGCCAGCGTTTCACCGACCTGCTGGGCGAGGTCACGAGCAAGCCCGTTCTGCCAGATATCGGCGGCCTTCACCAGGTCGCGCGTCACGGCCGGGCCGCTCTCGAGGAGCTTCTTGCCGGAGTCCGAATTGTAGAAGGTCGCGATGTCGTTGAGTTCCTGTTCGGAAAACACCTTCGCATAGGCAAGGGCCGCTTCCTTCTCCAGGTCGGCCCGGCGCGAGGCAAGCGCCAGCGCCTTCTCGCTGATCGTCTTGGCGATCAGCTCCTGCATGTCGGGGTTCTTTTGGATGAGCTGCGATTCGAGGGCGGCGGCGGCCTGCGGCAGGATGTTGTCGAACGGGTCGGTCGCATGGATCGCGGTGACCGCGGCGCGCGCCGCCTTCAGGTGTGCTTCCGTGACGTCCTGCGAGAACGCCGGCGAAGAGAAGGCGAAGACGGCCGATGCCGCCAGAAGGACGGTCAAGCGGCGAACCCGGTTATGCAACATCATGGTCGATAGAACTCCCTGTTTTTCAGGCGGCATGGACGGTTTGGATGCCATCGCCCCCGGCGATGATGGCCGCTGACGCCAGCCCGATGAAAAGACCGTGCTCGACCACACCGGGAATGGCGTGGAGAGCATTCGATAGCGCTCTTGTATCCGGAATGCGGCCAAAAGATGCATCGAGGATAAAGTGGCCGCCGTCTGTAACAAAAGCCTGGCCGCCCGTCATCCTCAATGTAACCGGACCGGAAAGGCCGAGCCTTGCAGCCGCCTTCCCGATCGCGATTTCGGTTGCGCGCAGGCCGAACGGGTTGACCTCGATGGGCAATGGAAAACGGCCGAGCGTCTCGACCATCTTGGAGCGATCGGCGATGACGATCATGCGAGCGGAAGCCGCCGCGACGATCTTCTCGCGCAGCAATGCGCCGCCGCCGCCCTTGATCAGCGTTAGTGCGGGGTCGACTTCGTCGGCGCCGTCCACAGTGAGATCGAGTTCCGGCGTGTCCTCCAGTGTCGACAGCGGCACCCCAAGCTCGCGGCACAGCGAGGCGGTGCGCTCGGACGTCGGCACGCCGATGATGGTCAGGCCGGTGGCCACCTTGTCGGCAAGCAGCCGCACGAACTCGTCGGCGGTGGTGCCGGTGCCGATGCCGAGCCGCATGCCGTCGGTGACATGGGCAAGGGCCGCCCGCGCGGCTTCGACCTTCAACTGTCTTGCATCCATGCCGCTTTTACCGCCCCGGAACCTGGTGTTTGCGGCTCCTACCATTTTTGCCGGTCCGGTCAAAGCCCTTGCAGCGGCGTAGGTTGATGACGGTCGGCCTCCCGTCAATGGTGTGCCCGCGCGGTCAGCGAGCGATGCGCGGGCAACGTTAATAGGAATTTTTTCTTATATGCCATTGACTGGGTGAAGGCAGTTATGCTACATATTTGCCTATGGTGCAGATTTGCGCCGGGACCCGCCGCACTGGCGGGTTTTTTCATGGCTGGCGGTTCGTCGCGAATGCCCGGTCCGGGGAGCTTGCTTGCCTGAACGAGCCTGCCCGGCGCTTGCCTTGACGCGCCGCAGCCTTTATCGCCTGCCCATTGCATAAACTACCCAGGATGGATCATGACCCGCCCGATCATCGTGTTTGACCTCGACGGTACGCTGATCGACACAGCGCCGGACCTGCTCGACAGCCTTAACCACAGCCTTGCCGCCAGCGCGCTCGCGGCCGTCGACGAAGCCGGCTTCAGGCGCTTCGTCGGCCATGGCGGCCGCGTCATGATCGAGCGGGCGCACGCCGCGCAGCAGCGGTCGCTCGATGTCGCCGAACACGACCGGCTGCTGAAACTGTTCCTCGACCACTACACCCTCAACATTCCCGGCAAGTCCCGCCCCTACCCCGGCGTCCTCGAGGCGATCGCCCGCTTCGAGAAGGCAGGCTATCTCCTGGCCGTCTGCACCAACAAATACGAGGCCAACTCGCTGGCGCTGATCGAGGCGCTCGGCCTGACCAAACACTTCGCGGCGATTGCCGGACAGGATACCTTCGCCTTCCGCAAACCCGACCCGCGTCACCTCACCGAAACCATCAAGCGCGCCGGCGGCGACCCGCACCGAGCTTTGATGGTCGGCGATTCGCAGACCGACATCGACACCGCGAAAGCCGCCGGCATCCCAGTGGTGGCCGTCGACTTCGGCTACACCGACCGCCACGTGCGCGAATTCGAGCCCTCGGCGGTAATCTCGCATTTCGACGCGCTGACGCTGGACCTGGCTGAGCGGCTGATCGCCGCGGCGCAACATTGAACGGATAGCGGGCGGCCGGGACAGGTTCAATGACAGTTTCCTGTTTGCGGCGGATGCCTCTAATGATCGAAGTCGGCGCCGCCCCTCATCGCCCTGCCGGGCATTTCTCCCCGCACAGAGACGGGGAGAAGGGTCTGGCCGGAACGCTGGCGCCTCCATTGCAACGTTAAAAATTGGCGAAAACGGCGACACAGCCCCCTCTCCCCGTCTATACGGGGAGAGGATGCCGGCAGGCAGGTGAGGGGCGGCGCCGGCGCTTGAAAGAGTATGACGAAACCTGAAGCGATTGCCCCTGTGAGAACGCCGGACACCGCCTTGACTTCCCGCACCGCCCTCCCTTATATCGCGGCTCGCTTGGCCTTCGGGCAACGAGCGGGCGATTAGCTCAGCGGGAGAGCACACCCTTCACACGGGTGGGGTCGCAGGTTCAATCCCTGCATCGCCCACCATCCAACTAAACTGATTTGTTGGATGACTAGGCCCCTCCACTTTGTCCAAAAAAGCTACTGGCGCGTAGGCCAAACAGCTTGGCGCCTCGCCCTTATTGATTTTGGGTTTCCGTCACCATCTGTCGGTTTGTTTGTATGCAAATCAGTTGGGCGACGCTATGGTAGCTTCCTCAACGTCAGATTCTCGGGGGAGAACATGGCAGAACACGCCGTTGAAATCGTCAGGGAAAAGTCGTGGTCGGTTCGCGTGACCGTCAATGGCGTCACCACCACCGTCCCATTCTCAGCCGAAAGTTATGCGCGCTCATACGCCGACGGTCAGGCGTTCCGGCTGGGTGTGCAGGTGGCAGAGCTTAAGCGGTCAGCCTGACGCGTGGGGGTTGAGAAGCCCTCCGAAAGATTGCAGGTAGGCGACGAAAGCCGGATCATGTGGGGCGACGGCGAGCGGGCTCGGCCCGTGCGGGCGAGCAGGTATTCGAGAATCGCGATCGATTCGACCATGATCATCTCGCCGTCTTGTAGCGCCGGGACAAAGCCGGCGGGGTTGATTGCAAGAAAATCGGGAATTGCTCGAGGGCAGTCACAAAGCCGATGCATAGCCTGGCCATCCATCCCGCCTGGGGAACAAACCTCCCCATCACTGAGTTTCCCCCTGTCGAAACTTGAGGGAAAACCATGACCAGATTTCTCGTGGCGACAAGCGTCGCCGTTCTTCTCGGCTCCGGCCCGGTTCTGGCGGCCGACGAAAAACCGCTGCCGCCGCCCAATGCCAAGAAATTGTCTGACATCATCGCCAAGGTCGAGCAGCGCGATGGCTTCCGCTATGTCCAGGAGGTCGACTGGGATGATGGCGCCTATACCGTCACCTACTACACCGCCGACAAGGCGAAGGTCGAAATCACCTATGATCCGGTGACGGCCGAGCCCAGATAGCTTCGTCAGGAGAAACTTGCGGGGCGGGCAACCCGTTCTACGATCCCTCCCGCGGTGATCACCGGTTCCCATCTGAAAATGCCGAGCCTGCGGCGTAAGCCCGCCCTTGCGCCAATGCACCTTTGATGGCTGATTACAGCGGAGCTTCACGGGGGGTATGCATGGCGACGGCCAGGCATGTGTTGAAACGTATCTTGATGGTGCTTGCCGGCTATCTCGTCGCCGCGCTGGTCGGTCTGATCGCCGTTGTCGCGATCTATGCCGTGCTGAGCTCCCTACCCAATGCGCCCCGGTATTTCGACCTCATGGGCGTCTCGCCGATCGCGGCGCTGGTGGTGCCGCCGGTCGGCATGTTCATCTATTTCCTGACGATCGTGCTGACCGGGGTGCAGACATTGGTGTTCGCATTGATCGCCGAATGCTTCTCGTTGCGCGGCTTCTGGCTCCACATGCTCTTCGGCGGGGCGGCGGCGGTCGGCGGCTTTGCCCTGATCTGGCCGAGCGCGCTCGAGGACATGGCCCCGGAGCGCTGGGCCGACATCGGCATCATCGCCGCTGCAGGCCTGGTCGCCGGGCTTGTCTACTGGCTGATCGCAGGGCGCGACGCCGGTTTCCGGCGACCGCTCTCGGCCCGCTGAATTCTCAGCTCGACGGCGAGCGTGCTGCTTCGGTAGCGTCCAGGGCTTGCTTCAACCGCGTGTCCCGGTCGTAGACGTCGTTGAAGTATTCGACCTTGCCGGACATGTCGGGCCATGCGGTGAAATAGGCGACATAGACCGGAATCGTGCGCGTCACATTCTCGGTCGCGTGCCCGTGCTTCAGCTTCTCGGCGATGTAGTCGACCGACGTGCCCAGCACCGCAGCCGCCATGCCGCGCGGGTCCTGCAACCGCACGCAGCCGTGGCTGAGCGCACGCATATCGCGCTGGAAGAACGACTTCTGCGGCGTGTCGTGCATGTAGATGGCGTGCTTGTTGGGGAACAGGATCTTCAATTCGCCCAGCGCATTGGCCTCGCTCGGGAGTTGGCGCACGCTGTAGGGGATGTTCGCGCCATAGCCGCCCCAGTTGACCGCCGAGGACGGAATGCGCTTGCCGCGCGAATCGGTCACCTCATAGCCGGCCCGGTCGAGATAACCCGGATCGCTGCGCAATCTCGGCAGCATTTCGTTGACGATGATCGACTGCGGCACCCCCCAATAGGGATGGAAGTCGACCTGCTTGATCTGGTCGTAGAAGAAGGCGGTCTGGTTGGTGGTCCTGCCGATGACCGCACGGGTTTTCAGCTTTTCCTCGCCATTGTCGATGTAGCTCGCCGTGAAGGCCGGCTGGTTGATGAACACACGCGGGCTGCCGAGGTCGGATGGCAGCCAGCGCAGTTCTTCCAGCGCCACCTGTACCTTGAGCAGCCGGTCGGCCTTGGACGTTCCGGCCAGCGACGCGACGGTGCGCGGTCCGATGACGCCGTCGCCCTTCATGCCTGCCTTTTGCTGCACCGCCTTGATGACCGGGACCAGCTCAGGGAGGTAGACGTCGCTGGTGGCGAGCCGCGACAGCACTTCGCCGTAGGCGCCGCCCATCTCGTCGTCGAGATTGCGCGCGATCAGGCTCAGCAGCTTGGGAAGCTCGGGACTGGTTTCGCCCGGCTTCAGCAACAGCTTGGGATCGACGACGATCTCGTTTTCGGCGCTCGCTTGCAGCGACTCCAGCTCGACGCGCAGCGCCTGGTACTCCGGGTTCTGCGGATGCCGCGATTCGAGATAGGTGCGCACTTCCTGGGTGTGCGCCAGCGTCTTCAAAACGCCTTCCATGTCGAGCGGCTTGGCGGGGAAATCATAGTAGCCGGTCATGCGGTTGGGTTCGACGCGGCCGCTTTGGGCATCATGGACATAGCGAAGCACGCGAGCCGACAGCGCCATTTCGAAGCGCACGAACTCCTTCAAACGTGCAGCGGCGTCACCAGTCGACGCAGCGGCGGTCGGCACGTCGACCGTGTAGTCGGACGGTGCCAGGCCGTAGCTCGCCGCCTCGCCAAGCACCCGCACCGCGTCCTGTGCGCGGCTGTTGGCGTTGGCTCCGGTCACCCAGATGAAATCCGGATTGGCCGAATAATAGGCGATCAGCGCCTTGGCGATATCCGGCTCCGCATAGAGCTCGTAGTCGCTCAGTCCGGCGATTGCCTCGCGAAAGGCGTTGCCGGTGGCTGAGGGCACGAAGGCGGCGTCCTGCGGCGTCGCCGGCTGCGGCGCTGCCGTAAGCGCCGAGAAGTCGACGCGCACGAGCTTGTCGGCTTTGTAGGTGTAGTAGGAAGGGCTGCTGATCTTCACGCTGCCGCCGCCACCACCGCCGGCGGATACGTTGGGGTTCGGCTTGCGCCTTGGTGGCGGAGGAGGAAACTCACCTCGCGGCTCGTGCCTTACGCCGCCGCCGAAAAGCATGTCGAAAAGCCCCTGCGCGCCTGCTTGCGGCGTTCCCAGGGCCAGCGTCGCCACGAGCGCTGCAAGCGGCAACGCGGTAGCTTTGTTTCCCGGCAATTTCATGGTCACCCGCTCCAGCCGCAACCGGCTCCGTTCCGCACGCTCGTGCGTCTTGCCCACCGCATGGCGGATGTAAGACGCGACTATACCGATTCATACCGATTTCGTTAAGCTTTCATAAATTTTGGGGCGGCTGTGGCAGAACGGTTTCACAACATCGTGACGGCCGGAGCGGACACAATCCGCTCCGGCCGTCGAAGCCCAGGGGCGTCGTCAGACCTCGGCGCATGGCCGTGGGCGAATTGCCGAGGAGTTTCGACTGCGAAGCCGCCGCGACCTTTTTCGCGACGGTTCAACACGGCATGTCGATCCAGGCGCGCGACGGTGCTTCGCATGCGGCCCTGTTGGCAACCGTGGAGGGGGCAATGGCCGCCTGGAAGATGATAGCCGGTACCGACGCGGGATGACAAACGCCGGGCGTTGTGCTCGAAATCCGAACGGACGGAGCGCCAGTCTAAACGGGCCGGGAGGATCGGACGGTGAAAAAGGGTTATCGCGAACTGCTGGATGAGGCGAATGCCGAGATCGAAGTGCTTTCGCCCGAGGAAGCGGCAGCCCTGATCGAGGACGAAGGCACCATCTTTGTCGACCTGCGAGATCCTCGCGAGATTGAACGCGACGGCAGGATTCCCGGCGCCAAACATGTCACCCGTGGCATGCTGGAATTCTGGATCGATCCCGAGAGCCCTTACCACAAGCCGTTCTTCGCTTCGGGAAAGAGCTTCGTCTTCTTCTGCGCCGGCGGCTGGCGTTCGGCGCTCGCCACCAAGACCGCGCAGGACATGGGGCTGTCGCCGGTCAAGCATATCCTTGGCGGCTACACCGCCTGGAAGGCGGCCGGACTGCCGGTGGAACCCGGCGAGAAGAAGAAACAGCCCTGATTGCGGTTCAATGGAGCAGCGACGGCTCCCGGTGCGCGGCCACGAAGCTGACGGCGCGTTCCACCACGCCCTTGTCCGCCAGGATGCGGCGATGGCCGAGCCCTTCGGCCCAGTGGAGCAACACATGGTCACCGGCGCCGGCATAACGCCAGGCATGATCGGCCGAGACTTCGCGATCGTCGGGTGCGTGGATGACCAACGTCGGCACCGGCGCCTGGGCAAGCTGCCGATCGCCGGTGAATTCGTGCAGCGGCCGGCCGGAAAGATATTCGACACGGTCCGCCATGGCGGCCTGCGAGCGCGGACCGACATTGAGCATGCGGCTGAAGTCGGCGACGATGGCCGGCAATGAACTGGGCGCGGCGATCAGCACCAGGCGCCCGGCCGCCAGCGGCGCAATGTTCCTGATCCATCCGGCGATTGCATTGGCGGCGACGGCGCCGCCGAAGGAATGACCGACCACCGCCGCGAACGGGCCGAACCATTCGCCCGCGATTCGCACCGCATCCACGGCATTGACCATGTTCAACCGCCGGCCATGCGATTGGCCGTGGCCGGGAAGGTCGAGCGAGACGACCCTGTAGCCGGCGGCGCGGTAGCCCTCGATCAGCATGCGCATATATTCGGTGCGCGAGCGCCACCCATGAACGACGAGAACCGTTCCGGCGGACGCCCTGCCTGGCTCCGGACGGAATTCATGCACCATGACGCAGCCGGACCCGGCTTTCAGCCGGTGATGCCGCGCTTCGGCCATGAAATCTGCCGCGCGGTCGACGGCACGGCGTTCGCCCTCGCTCAGCACCCTGGCGTTCGGCGTACGGCAGAACAGCTCGAATGCGGCGCGCCCGGTGAGGCGGGGGGCGACATGTTCGGCGGCCCCGAATACACCCCGGATGACCTTCAGTCCGAATGATGCCATAGTGGGAATCCATCCATACGTTCAAGCATGAACATAATAGTTCAAAGATGAACAATAAACAAGAGCTGCCCTGGGACAACCCGCGGTTTCGCAACTGGGTCGCGGTTGCGCGCGCCTGCCATGTGCTGGAGCGCACGCTTGCCGTGAAGCTCGCTCCGCTCGATCTGAAACCCGCGCAGCTCGATGTTTTGATGAATCTCTACCGCCATCCCGGCATGTCGCAGCACGATCTCGCCCGCAAGCTGCTCGTCGGCCGCTCCAACATCACCATGCTGTTGCCGCAGCTTGAGGCTCGCGGCCTGCTGCGCCGCGAAGGCGACGAGAAGGACAAGCGCATACTGCGGCTGGCCCTCACCGAAGCCGGCGAGGCGCTGCTGATGCAGGCGCTGAAGGTGCACATGGCGCTGATCGAGAAAGCGATGAGCCAGTCGACGCCGGAGCAGTGCGACATGATCGGCGAGCAGATGCGCAAGATCTACGAGGTGTTGAAGGACGCCTGACCGCCATTGCGGTCCGGCGGATCACCACATCGTCTTTTTTGCCCGCTCCGGCCATTCCTTGTCATAGGTTTCGCCGTCGATGTTCCTGCGGCTGGTGATCTCCAGGATCTTTCCTGGCGTCGGCAGGGACTTCGGATCGACATGCCTTTCCGGGTTCCACAGTTCCGACCGCACGATGGCGCGGGCGCATTGGAAATAGACCGTATCGACATCGATGACGCTCACCGAGCGTGCCGGCCTGCCGTCGACCGTGAACGACGCGCAGAGCGCGGCATCCGTGGTGATGCGCGCGCGGCCGTTGATGCGCAGCGTCGTGCCGGAGCCCGGCACCAGGAACAGCAGCCCGACGCGAGGATCGCGAATAATGTTCTTCAGCGAATCGGCGCGGTTGTTGCCGCGCCGGTCCGGCATCATCAGGGTTTTCGGATCGACAATGCGCACGAAGCCGGCGAGATCGCCGCGCGGCGAGCAATCCAGCCCTTCCGGCCCGCTGGTCGCCAGCGCGACGAAGGGCGAGGCCTCGATGAAGGCGGCGTATTCGGGAATGACGTGGTCGAGTTCCTTGACCACCGAGGCTTCGCCGGGCAGGCCATAGAGCGTTTCAAGCTGTTCGACTGTGGTTATGATGGACATTGTCTCGTCTTCCGATCCGCCGCCCCTACTCCCGCTCCATGACATCTTGACGACGCCCGCCGGCTAACGGTCGCGGCTGAGACCCTTTTGCGCAAGCTCGGCAAGGTAGGCGTTCCAGCGCGCGTCCTTCTCGTGGCCTAGCGTGTGCAGGTAATTCCAGGTGAAGATCCCGGTGTCGTGGAAATCGTCGAAGGTGATGCGCACCGCGTAGTTGCCGACCGGTTCAATTTTGAGGATGGCGACATCGCGTTTGCCGGGAACGGTCACCCGCTGGTCCGGCGAATGGCCCTGCACCTCGGCCGACGGCGAGGCGACGCGCAGCAGCTCGGCCGGCAGCTCGAATGGCTGGTGGCCGGGAAAGGTCACGGAGAGCAGTTTGCGGTCTTTGGAGACCCGCAGTTCCTTCGGCGCCGTCATGGTGTTTTCCGTTTTGAACCACCCTTCCCTACGCCGCTTCGCCGGATTGGAAAAGCCCGTACCAGGCAGCCGACATCCGGTGTCGGTCGGGGAATGTTACCAAAGATCGAGAGCGGCTATCTTGAACGACAGGCCGGATCGTATCACATAGTGATATATAACGCCGTCGTTCACAGCCACGGGAAACGCTTCACGCATGGACATGATCGATCCTTTCGGCCGCACGATCAGCTACCTGCGCGTGTCGGTCACCGACCGCTGCGATTTCCGCTGCACCTATTGCATGGCCGAGGACATGGCTTTCCTGCCCAAGAAGGACCTGCTGTCGCTCGAGGAACTCGATCGGCTGTGCAGCGTCTTCATCGCAAAAGGGGTGCGCAAATTGCGCCTCACCGGCGGCGAGCCGCTGGTACGCAAGAACATCATGCATTTGGTGCGCCAGCTGTCGCGTCATCTCGAAAGCGGCGCGCTGGAAGAACTGACGCTGACCACCAACGGCTCGCAGCTTTCGCGTTTTGCTGCCGAGCTCGCCGATTGCGGCGTCAGGCGGATCAATGTTTCGCTCGACACGCTCGATGCCGACAAGTTCCATGCAATCACCCGCTGGGGCCATCTCGGCAAGGTCATGGCCGGCATCGATGCGGCGCAGGCGGCGGGACTGAAGATAAAACTCAACGCCGTGGCGCTGAAGGATTTCAACGACGTCGAATTGCCTGAGATGATGCGCTGGGCGCATGGCCGCGGCATGGACCTGACCGTCATCGAAACCATGCCGATGGGCGAGATCGATGCCGATCGCACCGACCAGTACCTGCCGCTGTCGCTGCTGCGCGCCTCGCTGGAGCGCCAGTTCACGTTGACAGACGTCCCGTTCAAGACCGGCGGTCCGGCCCGCTATGTCCATGTCGCGGAAACCGGTGGCCGGCTCGGCTTCATCACGCCGATGACCCATAATTTTTGCGAGAGCTGCAACCGCGTCCGGCTGACCTGCACCGGCACGCTCTATATGTGCCTGGGCCAGGACGATGCCGCCGATCTCAGGGAACCGTTGCGCGCGTCCGAAGGCAACGAGCTGGTCAGCGCGGCGATCGACGAGGCGATCGGGCGCAAGCCGAAAGGGCATGATTTCATCATCGACCGCCGCACCAGCCGCCCCTCCGTGTCGCGGCATATGAGCGTCACCGGCGGCTGATCTTTCCACGGATCTGGTGCAGGATCGCTTCCGGCTGACTGCTGGAGGAATGGAATGAAGTGCGCGCGCTCGGTACTGGCATTCGTTGTGGCGATCGCGGCAATCCCGTCGGCTGCCGCTCCTTTCACCTACACCAACGAGCGATTCGGCACGGTCTGCACCTTTCCCGACGATGTTTTCACCGACCGCCAGCCCGAACCGGACAATGGCGACGGCCAGCAATGGCTCGCGGCCGACGGCGCCAGACTGATCTGTTCCGGCATCCTGAATATCGACAACGACACGCCGAAGCACTTCGTCGCGACCGAGAAAGCCAGCACGGAGGCGGGTTACAAGGTCACCTACAGCAGGACGGGAAAGAACTGGGCCGTGCTTTCGGGACTGAAGGCCGGGAACATCTTTTATGAGCGCCGCCTGTTCGGCAAGGACGGCGTCATCCGCACCGTCTGGATCGAATATCCGCCGGCCGTGAAGTCGAAATACGACCCGCTGGTCGGCGCCATCGCCGCCAGCCTCCAGGGACCGTGACTATCGCGGTCACGCCGCAAATAAACCTGTCGGCAAATGCCTGCCTGATTTACCCCAGCCGTTTTCGCGCCTAGCCTTCCATCCGGTAGCGGCTTTCGCTCCGTGGGGGAAAACATTATGCGCAAGTTCATCTTTTCTGTTGCCTTGCTCGGCCTCGCCGCCATACCGGCGGCGGCGCAATCCATCGGCGGCACTTACGATGTCGCCGGCACCAATTTCGATGGTTCGGCCTATGGCGGCGAAGCCACCATCACGCTGACAAGCGGCACGACCTGCACGATCCATTGGGAAACCGGCGGCTCGTCCTCGGACGGCATCTGCATGCGCAACGACAACGCCTTCTCGGCCGGCTATGTCCTGGGCAAGGAGATCGGCCTTGTCGTCTACAAGATGGATGACGACGGCTCGCTGCACGGCCTGTGGACGATCGCCGGCAAAGACGGCAGCGGCACCGAGGTGCTGACGCCGAAGAAGTAAGGCCGGCCATCCGCGGTTGAAAGTCTGGGCCGCGATCAAGGCCGTGGCCCAGCCCTTTGTCGTTGCTGTTTCGGTCCCGGCTGCTACAGGCTTTTTTCAAAGCAGAACCGGTAGAGATCTTGCCCCTTTCTCCCAATCTTCGCGGTGCGTTGTTCATGGTGGTGGCGATGGCCGGCTTCACCCTCAATGACGCCATCACCAAATATTCGTCGCAGTCGATGAACATGGCGCAGGTCATGCTGATCAGAGGCGCATTTGCCTCGCTCTTCGTCGGCCTGCTTGCCTGGCAGCGCGGCGCGCTGGTCCGGCCGCGCTCGATGCTGCAGCCACTGGTGGCGCTGCGCGTCCTTGCCGAGGCCGGCGCGACGGTGACCTTCCTGGTCGCGCTTGCCCATTTGCCGATCGCCAGCGTCTCGGCCGTCCTGCAGGCACTGCCGCTGGCCGTGACGATGGGCGCGGCCCTTGTCTTCGGCGAGGCGGTCGGCTGGCGCCGCTGGCTGGCGATCGCTGCCGGATTTGCCGGCGTGCTGGTCGTGGTGCGCCCGGGCTTCGACGGGTTCAGCATGTTTTCGCTGGTGGCGCTGGCCAGCGTTGCCTGCTGTGCGGTACGCGACCTCGCCACCAAGCGGATTCCGCAGGCTATCCCCACGCTGCTCGTCTCAACCGCAACGGCGTTGGCCATGACGGTGGTCGGCGCGCTGCTGCTGTCGCCGATGGGCGGCTGGACACCGATGACGGGCAAAGCCACTGCACTGCTGGCGCTCGCAGCAGTGCTGGTGCTCATCGGCTACCAATTCATCATCATGGCGATGCGCTCGGGCGAGATTTCCTTCATAGCGCCGTTCCGCTATACGGCGCTGCTCTGGTCCATTGTGCTCGGCCTGCTGGTCTTCGGCGATGTCCCCGATATGACGATGATCATCGGCGCCAGCACAATCGTGGGCTCCGGCCTTTACGCGCTTTATCGTGAGCGGGTCGTCGGCCGGCGCAGGATCGTCGCGGAAAGCACTGGTCCTGCCATGGCCCCGGACGGCATATAAGAGGCTCGGGGAGAATCCCGTGATTTTCGCGAC
Organism: Mesorhizobium sp. B1-1-6; assembly: GCF_006443035.1. Lineage (NCBI taxonomy): Bacteria > Pseudomonadati > Pseudomonadota > Alphaproteobacteria > Hyphomicrobiales > Phyllobacteriaceae > Mesorhizobium > Mesorhizobium sp. B1-1-6. Next base: position 42,808 of record NZ_VFWR01000020.1, read on the forward strand.
GGCGCACGGGCTCGATGATGGTGATGGATATTGCGGGATTGATGCTGGCCGGCGTTCAATCCAGACGCAGGGGCGGCGGCGACAAGACCTTGCTGCGGCTCGAAAGCGCCCCCCGGCGATCTTGCCAAGGCGGCGCGGTTGCTGCAGAGCATCTGAGATGAACAAGCGCCTCTTCGGCATCACCGGCTGGAAGAACTCCGGCAAGACGACCCTGACTGAGAAACTGGTCGCGGAACTCGTTGGGCGCGGCTGGACGGTTTCGACCGTAAAGCACGCCCATCATGATTTCGACATCGACAAGCCGGGCGCGGACAGCTTTCGCCACCGGCAGGCAGGAGCCATGGAAGTCGCCATCGTCTCCGCCAATCGCTGGGCGCTGATGCACGAATTGCGCGGCGAGGATGAGCCGGCGCTGGAAGCGATCCTGTCGCGGCTTGCGCCGTCCGACATCGTGTTGGTCGAAGGCTACAAGCGCGAAGCCCACCGCAAGATCGAAACCCGGCGCCTGGAGGCGAAGGACCGGACGCCGCTTTCGGCGGGTGACCCCGGGATCGTTGCCATTGCGGCCGACTTCGTCATCGAGGACAAAAGCCTGCCGGTGTTCGACCTCGACGACGTGAAATCGATAGCCGACTTCGTCGAGCGCGCGACCGGCCTCGTTGCTTGAGAAGTAACGTAACGGCAGAAGGACATTGCCGATTTTCGTGGTTTTGCAGTTGCTTTTTTCTTGGAAAGAGTGGGAGTATCGGGCCAGCGGGCGGTCAAAAGCACCGCCCCCACAGAGCCGTTTCGGAACGACGGCCGGGACCATAAAGAGAGGATCATTATGCGTATTGCACTGCGTATCGCGCTCGCCGCTTCGGCCGCGCTGCTGACGCTCGGCGTAGCCCAGGCCCAGGAAAAGACCCTGAGGATCGGCACCGAGGGCGCCTACCCGCCCTTCAACAACCTGACTTCCGATGGCAAGCTCGTCGGTTTCGACATCGACATCGCCCAGGCGCTCTGCGATGAGATGAAGGTCAAGTGCACCTTCGTCGCCCAGGATTGGGACGGCATCATCCCGGCGCTGCAGGCGGGCAAGTTCGACGCCATCGTGGCATCAATGTCGATCACGCCGGAGCGTGCCGAGAAGGTAGACTTCACTCACAAATACTACAACACGCCCTCGGCGCTCGCCGTCCCGAAGGATTCGACGCTGAAGGGCGTGACCAAGGAGGACCTCGCCGGCAAGAGTATCGGCGTGGCCACCACGACGACCCATTTCAACTATGCCTCGAAGACCTACACCGACAGCACGATCAAGGGTTATCCGAGCAGCCCCGAGGAACAGGCGGATCTGGCCAACGGCCGCCTCGACGCCATCGAGGATGATATCGTGGTGCTGCAGCAGTGGCTGGATTCGCCTGACGGTGCCTGCTGCAAGATCCTCGGCCAGCCCTCGCCGCAGCCGGTCGAGATTTTCGGACCTGGCGCCGGCATTGCCGTGCGCAAGGGCGAGACCGATCTGGTCAACAAGCTGAATTCCGCCATCGACGCCATCAGGGCCAACGGAAAATACAAGGAAATCAACGACAAGTACTTCAAGTTCGACGTCTACGGCGCCGAGTCCTGATAATCACCTCCAAGGGCGGCAGGGTCTCCCTGCCGCTTTACCCGATCTGGGAGCTCTGGAGATAACACCACTCGATGCCAGCCCAAAGCATATGGACACTTCTCAGTTGGGGACCCAATGGCTGGCTTGACGATATCGCCTATGGCGCGGTGGTCACCATCGCGCTGGCGCTCGCCACGCTTCCGATCGGCCTGACGATCGGCTTTTTCATTGCCTGGGCAAAGCAATCCGAAGAGCCTTCGCTGCGGCTGGCCGCGAACATTTACACCACCATGTTTCGGGGCCTTCCGGAGCTGGTGACGCTCTTCCTGTTCTTCTTCGGCATGCCCATCCTGCTGCAATACATAATCCGCTTCTTCAGGCCCGAGGCGACGATCGATGTCGACAGCTTCATCGCCGGCATGATCGTGCTCTCGCTGATCTTCTCTTCCTATGCCAGCGAGGTATTCCTTTCGGCCTTTCGCGCCATTCCGAAGGGCCAGTATGAGGGCGGCTATGCGATCGGTCTGTCGAAGTGGCTGACCATGCGCAAGGTGATCCTGCCTCAATTGCTGCGCATCGCCTTCCCTGGTCTCGAGAATTGCTGGCTCAGCCTGCTCAAGGACACAGCCCTGGTCTCGGTCGTCAACCTCGCCGAGACCTTGCGCAATGCGGGCGTCGCGGCGCGCGTCACCAAACATTCGTTCCTGTTCTACAGCGTCGCGGCGCTGGTCTTTCTCATCCTGGCAATCCTGTCTTCGATCGCCACCGGCTTCATCTTGCGGTCGCTCGGACAGAGGGAAGCGCGATGAGCGTCACCGACACCATTGCCGTCGAACGGCCGCCGCCGCCGGCGCGCGGCTGGCCGCGTGCCCGTATCGTGGGATACGCACTCGTCGGCCTCTGGATCCTCTTCGGCTTCGGTATACTGGCCTATCTGGTCTCCGCGTGGAACGGCGAGTTCTTCGCACGATATGCGCCGGCCTATCTGCAGGGACTTGGAACCACCCTGTCGCTGGTGGCGGTGTCGATGGTGGCCGGCGCCATCCTGTCGCTGCCCGTCACCTATGGCCGCATGTCGAACAACCGGTTGCTGTCGTGGCCCGCCTATTGCTACGTCTATTTCTTCCGCGGCACGCCGCTGCTGGTTCAGGTCTATCTGGTCTATTACGGGGTCGGTTCTTTCCGCGTGCAGCTCGAATCGGTTGGGCTATGGTGGTTCTTCCGCGACGCCTTCAACTGCGGCGTGTTCGCCTTTGCGCTCAACACGGCCGCCTATCAGGCCGAAATCTTGCGCGGTGCCATTGAGAGCGTTCCAAGGGGCCAGTGGGAAGGCGCCGCTTCGCTCGGCCTGCACAAGCTGCAGACGCTGCGCAAGGTCATTCTGCCCCAGGCGATCATCGTGGCCTTGCGACCCTACGGCAATGAACTCGTTCTGATGATCAAGGCCTCCGCGATCGTCGCCATCATCACCGTCTACGACCTGATGGGCAATGCGAAACTCGCCTACGCCAAGTCCTTCGACTTCCAGGCCTATGTCTGGGTGGCGATCGTCTATCTGGTGATGGTCGAGATCCTGCGCCACGGCGTCGAATGGATCGAGCGCCGGATTACCATTCACCTGAAACGGTAAGCTTACCTGATCTGTGCCAGTCGATGGCTCGGCGCGCGCCTTGACGAATCCGCCGCATGGCCTAGACCTTCCGCAACTGCAATCTTTGCTCCCGTCGGAAGGAACAAGCCATGGCATCGGTGGCATTTCTCGGTCTTGGCGTCATGGGCTATCCCATGGCCGCGCATCTGAAGAACAAGGGCGGCCACGACGTCACCGTCTACAACCGCACCAGGGCAAAGGCCGAGCAATGGGTCGCCCAGCATGGCGGCGCTCTCGCCCTGACGCCGGCGCAGGCTGCCGAAGGCAAGGACTTTGTTTTCTCGTGCGTGGGCAATGACGACGATCTGCGTTCGGTGACGACGGCAAAGGACGGTGCCTTTCAGGCCATGAAAAAGGGCGCCGTCTACATCGACAACACCACGGCATCGGCCGAGGTCGCGCGCGAATTGGCCGAGACCGCACAGGAGCGCGGCTTCTCGTTCCTCGACGCGCCGGTCTCCGGCGGCCAGGCCGGCGCCGAAAACGGCATTCTGACCGTCATGGTCGGCGGCGACCAGGCAGCCTTCGACAAAGCCAGGCCCGTCATCGACGCCTATGCCCGGATGGTCGGGCTTATGGGACCGGCAGGCGCCGGCCAGCTCACCAAGATGATCAACCAAATCTGCATCGCCGGGCTGGTGCAGGGACTGTCCGAAGGCATCCATTTCGGCAGGAAGGCCGGGCTCGACATCGAGAAGGTCATCGATGTGATCTCCAAGGGCGCAGCGGGCTCGTGGCAGATGGAGAACCGGCACAAGACGATGAATGCAGGCAAATACGACTTCGGCTTCGCGGTCGACTGGATGCGCAAGGATCTCGGCATCTGTCTTGATGAAGCCGACCGCAACGGGGCCAGACTGCCCGTGACGGCGCTCGTCGACCAGTTCTATAAGGACGTCCAGGCGATGGGCGGCAGGCGCTGGGACACATCCTCACTGCTGGCGAGGCTGGAAAAGTAGAACGCAGATGTCCCTGCCCGGCCCGAGCTGGAGCGCGGACGAGATCGTCGCTCACCTGCGCTCGATCGGCACGCAGGAAAACCGCGCCGGCATGGCCCGGTTCGGCATCAACACCGCGACGGCGCTTGGTGTAGGCAATTCGGATTTGCGGCCGCTGGCGCGCAAGCTGAAGCGCAATCACGAGCGGGCGCTTGCCCTGTGGGACAGCGGTGTTCGCGAGGCGCGGCTGGTGGCGGCGTTCACCGGGGAGCCGAAAAGGATCACGGCCGAGCAGTGCCGCCGCTGGGCCGGCGATTTCGACTCCTGGGAGATCGTAGACAGCGTTTCGGATCTCTTTGCTGAAACGTCGTTCCGGCGTGAGTTGATCGAGGAGTTTGCTGCCGACGAACGCGAGTTCGTGCGCCGCGCCGGCTTTGCCATGGTGGCGTGGAGCGCAGTGCATCTGAAGCAGGAGCCGGACGCGACGTTTCTCGCCTATCTGCCGTTGATCGAGGCGCATGCCGGCGATCCGCGCAATTTCGTCAGGAAGGCGGTCAGCTGGGCGCTGCGGCAGATTGGCAAACGCTCGGCGGCGCTGCATGCCCCTGCCCTTGCGCTCGCGCAAAAGTTGGCCGGATCATCCGACAAGACGGCGCGCTGGATCGGCCGGGACGCCGTGAAGGAGTTAACGGATGTCAAAAGGCTGGAACGGCTCACCTCCAGAAAAAGCTGATCTTGCCGATATCCGGTTCACGGAGGTGACGCCGGCAACACGCGGCGACTTCGAGATATTGTTCGAGCAGCCGGGTGCGCCAAAATATTGCTGGTGCATGGCGTGGCGGCAGTCCGTCCGCGAGCACATCCCGAATGATGAGAAAAAGCGCCAGATGATGGCACTTATCGATGCCGGCAGGCCGGTCGGCATCCTCGCCCAGATCGACGGCAAGACCGTTGCCTGGTGTTCGGTCGCGCCGCGCGAAACCTACCGAAGGCTTTCAAAGCAGCAGGACGACAGCGAGACGGGGGTATGGTCAATCGTCTGCTTTTATGTGCCAAGGGCTTTGCGCGGCCGCGGTTTTGCTTCCGCATTGCTCGATGCGGCCATTGACCACGCGTTCGCCAAGGGGGCGCATATCATTGAGGCCTATCCGGTGGGCGAGGCATCGCCGAGCTACCGTTTCATGGGGTTTCGCGACATGTTTGCGGCGCGCGGCTTTCACGACGCCGGCATGACCGGTTCTCGCCGGCATGTAATGCGGCTCGAGCGTTGACGTCGCCGGTGGCGGTGTCTTTACTCGAACGCAAAGGAAAACGTCCGATGACCAAACGTCTGATAGCCATGGCAGCGTTCGCGGGCGCGATGTCGGCTTTTACAGCCGCCCTCGCTTCGGCCGAGACCACACACATATTCTGGAAGGATTTGCGCCCGGCGACCCAGGCGGTTGCCGAAGAAGCTGGCCTGCCGATGATCGCGGCAAAATTGCCCGATCGCGGCGAGACGTTATCCCTCGGCCTGCAGGACAAGACCATACAAATAGCCGGCTATGCGTTGCCGGTCGATCGCGAAGGCGATCTTGTCTATCAATTCCTACTGGTGCCGTGGACCGGCGCCTGCAGCCACATGCCGACACCACCACCCAACCAGATCGTCCTGGTCACCCCGGCTCAGCCCTACAAAATATCGCGGGCCTACCAGCCGGTTTCCGTAACCGGCGCGCTGAAACCAGGCATGGAGAAGAGCCAGCTTTTCATCCTGGACGGCGTCTCGGTCATCCAGTCGGGCTATACCGTGCGCAAGGCAGACGTGACCGGCGTCGACACCGTGCCGGACACAATAACCCTACCGGTCAACTCGCCTTGGACTTTCCTCAACAAAAAGAAGAACTAAGCAAGGCGAGCTTGCGTGACCTTGCATGCACCAAGGCCACGCGCGCTCAGGCCGCGTTCGCGCCCGATTCCTTGTCCAGCACCATGTAATCGAGCGGGATTTCGGTCGTGTACTTGATCTGCTCCATGGCGAAGGAGGACGAGACGTCGCGAATCTCGATCTTGGCGATCAGCCGCTTATAGAAGGCATCATAGGCTGCAATGTCGGGCACCACGACACGCAGGAGGTAGTCGACATCGCCGCTCATGCGGTAGAACTCGACCACCTCGGGGAATTCCTGGATGACTTCGGAAAAACGCCGCAGCCATTCATGGCTGTGCGAATTGGTGCGGATCGAGACGAAGACGGTGACCCGCACATTGACCTTTTCATGATCGAGAATGGCGACACGCCGCTTGATGACGCCCTCTTCCTCGAGCTTCTGGATGCGCCGCCAGCAAGGGGTCGTCGACAGTCCCACTTTCTTGGCGACATCTGCGACCGCGAGCGTCGCGTCCTCCTGCAGGAGGCGGAGAATTTTTCGGTCAAGGCGGTCCATTGAAAGCTCCTGAAGGAATGGATTGGCCATAATCGGCGTTATTATAGCCTTTCACAAGAAAAAAATTCTGCTGATTGGCGGAAAAGCCGGTGGTTTCTTGCTGAATGTCTAACCGAGGCGATAGCGGATTTCCGACCTGAGGAAAGGCAGCAAATCCATTTCAAACCAGGGATTCCGCTTCAGCCAGCCGGTGTTGCGCCAGGACGGATGCGGCAGCGGCAGCACCTTCTGGCCAGCGGATTTCTCCCAGATGGAGCGCCAGTCCCTCACCGTTTCCGTCAGGGACGGGCGCCGCGCGGCACCCATGTGCCAGGACTGCGCGTAGATGCCGATCGTCAGCACCAGGTCGATCTGCGGCATGAGCCCCATCAACGGCGCGCGCCAGGCCGGCGCGCATTCCCGCCTTGGCGGCAAGTCGCTGCCCTTGGCGTCCTGGCCGGGGAAACAGAAGCCCATCGGCACGATGGCAAACTTCTCGGTGTCGTAGAACTCCTCACTGGTGACGCCGAGCCAGTCTCTGAGCCGGTCGCCCGAAGCATCGGTGAACGGCATGCCCGACAGATGCACCTTGGTTCCCGGTGCCTGGCTGGCAATCAGGATGCGGGCATTCGACGAGGGTCGCAGCACCGGGCGCGGTTCGTGCGGCAGTGGCCGGCCGATCGGATTGTCGACGCAGATGCGGCAGGAGCGAACCGTCGCGGCGAAGCTTTCGAGTTCCGCAGTCATCCTCAGGCCGCGGCACTCGGCCGGCTCGAAACCATCCGATACCAGCGCAACACATTGCTGCACTCGTCCGGCACCTTGATGCGCGCCGGTTTCATGAAATCGATGGCGATCATCCCGGTGATATCGGCGATCGAATAGGCGTCGCCGGCGGCGAATTCGCGGGTTCCCAGCTCGCCGTCGAGAAGTCGCAGGAATTCGATTGCCTTCGGCTTGTTGGCCTCGCCCCACTCGGGAATCTGCGGGATCTCCCATTCCTTCATGGCCGGATGGGTGTGGCGGAAAGCTTGCGCGACGCAGGTCAGCAGGTTGAATTCCATCCGCCTTTGCCACATCTCGACCTGCGCCTTGCCGAGCGCCCCGCGACCGAACAGTGCGGGCTCGGGATTGAGTTCCTCGAAATAGCGGCAGATGGCGACGGACTCGGTGATGACGGTGCCGTCGTCAAGCTCCAGCACCGGCAGTCGCCGCAGTGGATTGCGCGAGCTGACCGCCTGTTGCCTGTGTTCCAGCGCGCCCATGTCGACGGACACCAGCGGAACCGCGATTCCCTTCTCGGCCAGAAAAACGCGAACCCGCCTTGGGTTGGGCGCCCGGCCGCCGTCGAAGAGCTTCATTCGATCCTCCAGTTCTTGCCGGTGACGGCAGGGTTCAGCTTCCGCCGGCTTACCAGAAGCGGAAAATCTCTCGCACGGCATCGGCGATGGAGGCGAGCGTGCCATGTTTTCTCTCGACGGACTCGCCATGGTGGCTGTCGCGCCAATCTTGCGGCTGGTCGAATGTACCTGCCCAGATGCCGGCCCTTGCCGCGCGCGCGATGGCTTCCTCGCTCTCGTAATCGCCGAAAGCGACCGCCCAGCCTGCCTCGACCTGTGCGCGGTTGAGATCGGTATCGCCCGCCTTGCAATCGCCGAGCAGCCGGCCGTAACGATCGCGCTGCCAGCCGCTGCAGATGACGGGCCTGCCGGCGATCAGGCGCACCAGAGATTGGCGCGCAAGCGTGCCACAGGAATAGTCGGCGCCTTTCTTGCGGCAGGTCTGAGTGTATTCCGGCGCGTCGATGCCGCGCATGCGAATGCGTTCGGCGCCGAGCGTGATCGAGTCGCCATCATTGATGATGGCGACGCCCTGTGTCTTTCGCGTCTCCACGCGATCGAGGCGCGCCGCAAGCACGATCAGCAACCCCAGAATAATGACGGTCAGCCCGTAGTCCAGCAATTTGCGCCATGGGCTTCGCGGACGCGGCGCAGCGTACCGCCGGCGCGGTCCTTGCGACCAGGAACGGCTCATATGGCAAACGGTTGGTTAATCATTCGAACGTAGCTTAACACCTTGAAATGCCGCCCGCATAATTGAAGTCTTCATGCCTTTGCAACGCTCGAACACAGCGGACAAATTCATTGTGGACCGCAGGAAACGCCATCGCAACAGCGATGTCGCGCGCGCGGTGCGCAAGACGCGCGACCGTCTTTCGCAACAGGCCGGCAATCCGGATTTCGATCGCGAACTATTGAAACTCCATGCGCGCGCGATGACCAGCGGCGCCATTGCCATTCCGCTGCTTGTCCTGGCGATCGCCGCGCTTGGCCGGCTGGCCGGCATCGGCAATGAGATCATTCTCTGGGCGCTGTTCACCCTGACCTGCTACACGATGTTGGCTTTCATGGCGCGCCGCGTCGAACGCGTGGAAGCGTCCGAGCTTAACCCGTTGCAAACCCAGAGAGAATTCCTGTTCGCACATTTCCTGTGCGGCCTCGGCTGGGGCTGGTTCGTCTGGCTCGGCTGCGGTGCCTGCGCGGTCGACCAGTTTCAGGTGGTCAAGGCCGTGGTGCTGCTGCTTGCCATGGCCGGAACCGCTATCATGGCCTCATCCCTGCGCGGGGCGCTGCTGGCGACTTTCGCTGTTCCGGTGACGCTTTACGCCTACGCCGAAATAAGGCTGTGGATGCCTGTCGGGGCGATCATGGCCGTACTGCTCGTTCTTTCGCTGCCTTTCTTTGCCTATATCGCGCGGAACCTCAACCGCTCCTCCCTGATGCTTTTGTCGTTCCGCTCCGAAAAGGACGCACTGATCGCCGAAGTCGAGACCGCGAAATCGATGTCGGACGAGGCGCGGCGGCGCGCGGAAGATGCCAATCTGGCCAAATCGCGCTTTCTTGCCTCGATGAGCCATGAATTGCGCACGCCGCTCAACGCAATTCTCGGTTTTTCCGAAGTGATGTCGAACGAAGTGCTGGGGCCGATGAGCAATCCCACTTATCGCGACTATGCCCATGACGTGCACGAATCCGGCCAGCATCTTCTCGACCTCATCAACGAGATCCTCGACCTGTCGCGCATCGAGGCCGGCCGGTACCAGCTCAATGAAGAGCCGGTGATGCTGCTCGGCATTGTCGAGGATTGCTGCCACATGATGGAGTTGAAGGCGCGCAACAAGGATATCCGCGTCATTCAGGATTTCGAACATGCCTTGCCGCGCCTGTTCGCCGACGAGCGCGCGGTGCGCCAGATCACCCTCAACCTCTTGTCCAACGCGATCAAGTTCACCGCTACCGGCGGCGAAATCCGCGTGCGCGTCGGCTGGACGGCCGGCGGCGGACAATACATCTCGGTCAGGGACAACGGCCCCGGCATACCGGAAGACGAGATCCCGGTAGTGCTTTCGGCCTTCGGCCAGGGTTCGATCGCCATCAAGAGCGCCGAACAGGGCACCGGACTTGGTCTGCCGATCGTGCAGGGCCTGCTCGCCATGCATGGCGGCGAATTCCAACTTCATTCCAAGCTGCGCGAAGGCACAGAGGCGATTGCCATCTTCCCGCTGAGCCGGGTGATGGAGGAACTCCCGGCCCTGCCGACCGCGGCGGTCGCGGCGCGTCGGCGTTGACGCGCCTCATGCGTGGAATGAGCGACGAATGCTCGGCCTAGCCGCGAACGGCCGCGGCCATGCCCGAACTGGTCAGTGCCGCTGCCTTGATTAGGCCGGCGGCAAGTGCCGCGCCTACTCCCTCGCCGTGGCCGACGCCGAGGTCAAGCAAGGGGCGAAGGCCAAGGCGCTCGGCGGCCTGCGCATGCGCGGGCTCCGGCGACAGGCCGGCGAGAAGGCAATGATCCAGCGCGGCAGGATTGGCGGCATGCAGGACCGCTGCGGCTGCCGTTGCCGCAACTCCGTCGAGCAGCACGGGGATCTTTTGCATCCGTGCCGCAAGGATGGCGCCGGCTATCGCCGCGAACTCACGGCCACCGAGCCGGCGCAGCACCTCCAACGGTTCATCGAGATGGCCGGCGTGGAAAGCCAGCGCCGCATCGACCACCTCCGCCTTGCGCGCCTGCATCGCCGCATCGGCGCCAGAGCCCGGGCCGACCCAATCGGTGCCCTTGCCGCCCAACACGGCCGCGAACAGGGCCGCGGCGACGGTGGAATTGCCGACGCCCAGATCGCCGAGGCAAAGCAGGTCGGCGCCGCCGGCGATCGCCTCCATGCCAAAGGCCATGGTCACGGCGCAACCCCGCTCGTCGAGTGCGGCATCCTGCGTGATGTCGGCTGTCGGAATATGCAAGGCGAGATCGAAAACCTTCAGCCCGAGGTCGTTGGCGACGCAGACCTGGTTGATCGCTGCACCGCCGGCCGCACACAGTTCGACGGCGTTTGCGGTCGCCGCCACGGCTCTCGGCGAGACGCCGTGCCTGACAACACCATGGTTGCCGGCAAAGACCGCGACCAGAGGCCGCGTCACTGCCGGCGGCGCACGGCCACTCCATGCTGCCAGCCAGGCAGCGATATCCTCGATGCGACCAAGCGAGTTCCTTGGCTTGTCCGCCTTGGCGAACAGCGTTCGCACACGGGCCTCGGCTGTCGTGTCGGCCGCCGGCAGGTTGGCCAGCAGGTTACGGAAATCGTCGAAGGGCTGTGCTCTGGTCATGTCGTGGAAATCGTCCTTGCAGATGGCAGCGGCATAGCCGCCCTCGTGCGCCGGCACAACCTCCCGCGCCTGATGTAAAAGCGGCCGTGGGCGACGCATTCCCGAGGGCTTGCAAAGGGCATGCCGTTGCACCATGTGGAAGTCAGCCAAGGAAACATTCATGACGGCCATCGAATCCCCATGCATTCTGGTCTGTTCGATCGATATGAAGACCGGTTTCTGTTTCGGGTGCGGCCGCACCCGGGACGAGATCGGCGCCTGGATCGACATGACGGCGCAGGCGCGCCGTGACGTCATGGCCCAACTGCCTGCAAGGCTGGAGACGGTAGAGCGCCGGCCGCGCCGCGAAACCCGCCGCACCCGTATGGCACGGGAACGCGACGCGCTCTCGTGAACGGATTGCCGACATGAACCGCCTGTTCTGGATCCTGATGCTCGTCATCGGCGTCGGCGCGGTGCTGCTGATGTTCAACGATTCCGCCGGCAATACGCTCGGCGTAGAGAACGATGATTTTGGCCGGCTGATCTGGCTTGGCGCCTTCGGTGCGCTCATCGGCGCCGGCCTGCTAAGGTCGGGCCGCCCGCTCGGGGCCATGGCGCGCAATCTCGGCGCGTGGGCGGCGATCGCGCTCGCGCTGATCGCCGGCTATCAATATCGCTACGAATTGCAGGATTTCGCCAACCGGGTAACCGCTGGCCTTGTTCCCGGCAGCCCGCTGGCGCTGGGCATCGAGGACGGCCATGCCACCGTGACGCTCGACAAGGCCGACAATGGCCATTTCGAGGCGCGCATCCTGATCAACGGCGCGCCAGTGCGCACGGTGGTCGACACAGGAGCGACCAGCACCGTGTTGACGTCGCAGGACGCCCAGGCAGCCGGGATCAATCCCGCCGCTCTCGATTTCACCATACCGGTCTCGACCGCCAACGGCACGGCGCGCGCCGCGGCTGTGAAAACCAACGAACTGGCCATCGGCGGCATCGTGCGAAAGAATATGCCGGTGATGGTCGCGGCACCCGGTATGCTTGGCCAGAGCCTGCTCGGCATGAACTTCATCAGTTCGCTGTCCGGCTTCGACGTGCGCGGCGACCGGATGACCCTCCGGGATTGACGTTCGGCAAAAGCGGTTCAGGCGGCCTTGTCGACCGCCCCGCTGAGGTCGACCGCAGCGAACGCCGTCTTCAGCACCTGCGGCCCAGCGCCGGGGCGCGTTGCATCCGTGGAGAGGATCTGGCGGTAGCGGCGCGCACCGGGCAATCCATGGAACAACCCGACCATATGGCGGGTGACGTGGCCGAGCCGCCCGCCCTGTTCGACATGGCGTGCGGCGTAGCCGGCCATGACATCGATCAGCGCGGCGAAATCGAAGGGACCGGTCCGCTCTCCATAAAACATGGCATCGACGCCGGTCAGAATGCCTGGAGTATGGTAGGCGGCGCGGCCGAGCATGGCGCCGTCGAGGTGCTGGAGATGCGTCTGCGCCTCTTCAAGCGATTGAATACCGCCATTGATGCCGATGAATTCGCTCGGTTTTCTCGCCTTCAACCGATAGACGCGGCCATAGTCGAGCGGCGGGATGTCGCGGTTTTCCTTGGGGCTCAGCCCCTCCAGCCATGCCTTGCGCGCATGCACCCAAAGGGCGTCGGCGCCGGCCGCGAAAACACCGTCTGCAAGCGCATCCAGCGCCGGCTCGGGATCCTGCTCGTCGACGCCGATGCGGCATTTGACGGTTACGGGAATGGTCACCGCCGCCTTCATCGCCGCGACACAGTCGGCGACGAGGTCAGGCACCTTCATCAGGCAGGCGCCGAACGTACCGGACTGGACGCGGTCCGACGGGCAGCCGACATTGAGGTTGATTTCCTCATAGCCGAAAGCCTGGCCGATGCGCGCCGCCTCGGCCAGCTTCCCCGGATCGGAGCCGCCGAGCTGCAGCGCGACCGGATGTTCCGCATCGTCGAAACCGAGCAGGCGCTCGCGCGCGCCCTGGATGACCGCGTCCGCCACCACCATCTCGGTGTAGAGCAACGCACGGCGAGTCAGCTGGCGATGGAAGAACCGGCAATGGCGGTCCGTCCAATCCATCATCGGGGCGATTGCCACCTTATGCTCTTGGTATCTCGACATTTTTTGCGTCAATTGGTTGGTTGATGCGGGCGGTATGGCCACCAATCCTCATATCGGCGACATATGCGAAGTAGGCAAGCCCCTCGCTCGAGCAGTAAGTCTGAAGGCGGTCCTTCTGCGCCTGCCAAATCCTATGGCCTGAAGTGCTGTCTTCTCGTTTTTTCGAGTGCTGGGCGAAATCGCTCCAAGAAATCGGAAGCTTGCACCCCCTTGCTACACCGCAGGAGAGCGGCACGCCGTTTTGCGACCTGGTCGATAGTCTTTCAACTGCGGCGAACAAGACGGGGGACCGCCTTTCCAGGATTGGCTGCTTTCCGAAGTTGCCGACCACAAGCAGATGGTGGCCATCCTGGGCCGCGCCGCATTAGGCGTTCGCCGACGCCATGGCAAACGGACAAACAGTCGATCGGCGCCGGGGGTCGGCGCCGATTTTCGACTACAGCCGGTTCAGAACGTTACCGCCGCAGCGCGTACACGCGCCCAGCTGGCTCGCTGCCCACCGACAAGGCCATGTCGTCATCCAGAAGCCGCGTGATCCGGGCGAAGCCGGTGAACGCCTTCCTGGCTTCTTCAGCCGACATCTGCCCCGACAGGGCGGCCGCGCAGCAGTTCAGCGCGCATTGATAGACAGGGCCACGTCGCCCGGTCGGCCATTTACGCAAAAACATCATGGCCTCGGCAACACTGTCGATTTCCTCGATAGGGTGTCCCTGCCCGCGTGAAATCCGCACGGGCGAAAAAAAATGCAAATAGTCCATCATATCCTCCCGCTCGGTCGCGACGTGTTCGACCGAACCCCATCAAACGCGCCATCATCCACTTGGTTCCATAAAAAACGACGCTTGGCAAAAAAAGGGCAGGTTTGCCCGCCGCGGCTCCGATGTCGTCGCGCCGGCGCTTGAAAGCGCCACGAACCCGACTCGCCGATCAGAGGGCAAGCATCATGCCGCGCGACAATGGCGATCCCCATTGAATATCTTTAAGGCCAAAGCCGGCAAATCAGCCGATTGCCCCTTCCCTCGCGTCAGGCGTAACCTTGACGGTCAACGCGTGAGGGCGCGTGCTGCAAGAAGGGGACAATTGCAATGACGATACAAGGCGCATCGCCGGATCTATATAACGAAGATCTCGCACCGGCCAAGATACGAAACTGGGGACCATTCTCGATCTTCAACGTCTGGACGTCGGACGTGCACAGCCTCTGGGGTTACTATCTCGCCGCCAGCCTTTTCCTGTTCTGCGGCGGTTTCGTCAACTTCATCATCGCCATCGGCATCGGCTCGCTCGTCATCTACGCGCTGATGAACATGGTCGGTTATGCCGGCGTGAAGACCGGCGTGCCTTACCCAGTGCTCGCCCGCGCCTCGTTCGGCATATGGGGCGCCAACATACCGGCGCTGGTGCGCGCCATCGTCGCCTGCTTCTGGTACGGCGCACAGACGGCGGCCGCTTCCGGCGCCATTGTCGCGCTGCTGATCCGCTCGCAATGGTTCGCCGATTTCAACGCCAACACCCATTTCCTCGGCCACTCCGGGCTGGAAGTGATCTGCTTCGTGGTCATCTGGGCGCTGCAGCTGCTGATTATCCAGAACGGCATGGAGACGGTGCGCCGCTTCCAGGATTGGGCCGGGCCAGCCGTGTGGGTGATGATGCTGATCCTGGCCGTCTATCTCTGTGTCAAAGCCGGGACCTTCGCCTTCACCAGTGACATTCCGATGGAGGTGCTGCTCGAAAAGACCAAGGATGCGGGCGTGCCAGGTACGCCGGGATCGTGGACGTCGCTGTTCGCCGTCGCCGCGATCTGGGTGACCTATTTTTCGGCCCTCTATCTCAACTTCTGCGATTTCGCCCGCTATGCACCGGACAAGGCATCGCTGCGCAAGGGCAATATCTGGGGCCTGCCGATCAATCTCATCCTGTTCTCGCTGGTCGCTGGCGTCACCACCATTGCCGCTTACGACGTCTATCACGAGGTGCTGCTGCACCCCGACCAGATATCGGCGAAATTCGGCAGCTGGTTCCTGGCCGCGCTCGCCGCCTTGACCTTCGCGGTGGCGACGCTCGGCATCAATGTCGTGGCCAACTTCGTCTCGCCGGCCTTCGACTTCTCCAACGTCTTCCCGCGCCAGATCGACTTCAAGAAGGGCGGCTACATCGCGGCACTGATCGCGCTCGTGCTCTATCCCTTCGCGCCTTGGGAAGGCAGCGCTGCGTCCTTCGTCAACATCATCGGTGCGACGATGGGGCCGATCTTCGGCGTCATGATGGTCGACTACTACCTGATCCGGAAGGGCGAGGTCGACGTCGAAGCGCTTTATCGCGAGGACGGCGAGTTCCGCTTCCAGGGCGGCTGGCATGTCAATGCCTTCATCGCTGCCGGCATTGGCGCCGTCTTCTCCTCGATCCTGCCGAACTTCACCAACTGGCTGCCATCCTGGTGGGGCGTCTATGGCTGGTTCTTCGGCGTCGGGATTGCCGGCATCATCTACTACGTGCTGCGCACCGCCGCCGTGGGTGCCGGCGCCAAGACGGCGAAGGCCTGAAATGGGGCAGTAGGCAGGAAAGGTAGGGAAAGCAGACGGCTTCCCCCTACTGCCTACTGCCTACTCCTACCATCTCGGCGAGCCGGCGCACCGTGTTCCAGTTGCGCGACGTGCCGACGCCCAGGCGTTTGTGATTGGCGGCCGCGAGCAGCCGTGAACTCGGTCGTTCCCGCGAAAAGACGACCCAGATGTCGCCGCCGCGTGACATCACCTTCTCATCGGCGGCGGCATAGGTCTCGAGCGCCGCCGCCGCATCGTCGGGCACGGGCTTGCGCATTATCCGGACCGCCACCTGGTCAACGGTCTCGGCGGATTCAGCCGGAAACGGATTGCCGGCCGCGAGCCTCAGCCAATCTTCGGCAGCGCGCACGATGATGTCGACATGGCGGCCGAAAGCTTTTTTGAAGGCGGCTTCCAGACGCTGCTCGAGACCGGCGACGTCCGTCGCCGGCGCCTCGAAGACAAGATTGCCCGTCGCCACGAGCGTACGGACATTCTTCAGCCCGAGGCCTTCCGCCATCGCCTTCAGGTCGGACATCACGACCCGGCGCCCTTCTCCCAGGACGATGCTGTAGAGAAGGGCGACATAGGTCTGCATCGGTTGCCGAACCCCGCCTGGCGCGCCTATACCAGGCGCGATTGTTCGACCGCCGCCTCGATGAAGCTGGCGAACAGCGGATGCGGGTCGAGCGGCCGGCTCTTCAGCTCGGGGTGGTATTGCACGCCGATGAACCAGGGATGGTCGGGGTATTCGACGGTTTCGGGCAGCACGCCGTCGGGCGACATGCCGGCAAACACCAGGCCGCAATCCTCCAGCCGCTGCTTATAGTCGATATTGACCTCGTAGCGGTGGCGGTGACGCTCGGAAATCTGCGTGTCGCCATAAATGTCGGCGATCTTGGAACCCTTGGCGAGCTCGGCCTGATAGGCGCCGAGCCGCATCGTGCCGCCGAGATCGCCGGTTGCCCGGCGCTTCTCCAGCATGTTGCCCTTCAGCCACTCCGTCATCAGGCCGACGACCGGCTCCTTGGTCGGGCCGAACTCGGTCGAGGAGGCCTCGTCGACCCCGGCCAGGGACCGCGCCGCCTCGATACAGGCCATCTGCATGCCGAAGCAGATGCCGAAATACGGCACCTTGCGCTCACGCGCGAACTTCGCCGCCAGGATCTTGCCTTCCGAGCCGCGCTCGCCGAAACCGCCGGGCACCAGGATGCCATGCACCTTTTCCAGCCAGGGCGTCGGATCCTCCTTCTCGAAGATTTCCGATTCGATCCAGTCGAGCTTGACCTTGACGTGGTTGGCCAGACCGCCATGCGACAGCGCCTCGATCAGCGATTTGTAGGCGTCCTTGAGGCCGGTATATTTGCCGACGATGGCGATGGTCACCTCGCCTTCCGGATTGTGGATGCGGTTGGACACGGCCTGCCACGGCTCCATGCGCGGCTTCGGCGCAGGGTCGATACCGAACGCGGCCAGCACTTCCGAATCGAGCCCTTCCTTGTGGTAAGCCATCGGCACGTCGTAGATGTGCGGCACGTCGAGCGCCTGGATGACCGCGCTCTCCCTGACATTGCAGAACAGCGACAGTTTTCTACGCTCTTCCTTGGGAATGGCCCGGTCGGCGCGGACGAGCAGGATGTCGGGCGCGATGCCGATACCGCGCAGCTCCTTGACCGAATGCTGGGTCGGCTTGGTCTTCAATTCGCCCGCGGTCGGGATATAGGGCATCAGCGTCAGATGCACATAGACGGCGTTGTTGCGCGGCAGGTCGTTGCCGAGCTGGCGGATCGCCTCCAGGAAAGGCATCGCCTCGATGTCGCCCACGGTGCCGCCGATTTCGCACAGCACGAAATCATAGTCGTCATTGCCGTCGAGGACGAAATTCTTGATCTCGTCGGTGACGTGCGGGATGACCTGCACGGTGGCGCCGAGGTAGTCGCCGCGCCGCTCGCGCTCGATGATGTTCTTGTAGATGCGGCCGGTGGTGATGTTGTCCTGCTGGTTGGCGGAACGGCCAGTGAACCGCTCGTAATGGCCAAGATCGAGATCGGTCTCGGCGCCGTCATCGGTGACGAACACCTCGCCATGCTGATACGGCGACATCGTGCCCGGATCGACATTGAGGTAGGGATCGAGTTTTTTGATGCGTGCGCGATAGCCCCGCGCCTGCAAGAGAGCCCCTAGGGCCGCTGCGGCAATGCCTTTTCCAAGTGAGGAAACCACGCCGCCTGTGATGAATACATATCGCGCCATGGGAGTCATCGCTTAACGCGGCCGGATTGATTCCGCCAGAGAAAAAACCGCCGCTAAGGCTTTTTCCCAAGAAGGCGCTCGAACCGTGATCCGAAAATGGGATCCGGTTTTCGGATAGGCCCATGTCGAACGGGCTGGCCCGTTCCACTGGAACGCGACCGAGAGCGAGGCAAAACAAAAGGGCCGGCTGAACCGGCCCTTTTGGCAAGCTGCTGCAAACGTCAGATGATGACGACCTTGGTGCCGACCTTGACGCGGCTGTAGAGGTCCATGACGTGCTCGTTCATCATGCGGAAACAGCCATTGGAAGCGCTGGTTCCGATCGACTGCGGCGCGATGGTGCCGTGGATGCGCAAATGCGTGTCCTTCTTGCCGTCATAGAGGTAGATGGCGCGGGCGCCGAGCGGATTCTGGCCGCCGCCGGGCATGCCGTCCTTGTACTGGGCATAATGCTTGGGCTCGCGCTTCTGCATGTCCAGCGTCGGGATCCAGCGTGGCCACTCCTGCTTGTCGCCGACCGCCACGGTGCCCTTGAACTGCAATCCTTCGCGGCCGACCGCGATGGCGTAGCGGCGGGCGGTGGACGATGATTCCACCAGATAGAGCCGGCGGGCACTGGTATCGATGACGATCGTGCCGGCCTCGTAACCGGTGAATTCCACGTCCTGTGGCACGAACTCCGGCTTCACCTTGAACGGCTTCTTGGCGTTTTTCCTGGCGAGCGCCGAATCCAGCGCACGGGTCTCAGGCAGATAGTTAATCGAGGACGATGCCATCTGGCCGCCAAACAGTCCGGCGAACAGGCCGCCGCCGGTGCGCTGCTTCTGGCCAGGCAGCTCGCTGCGCAATTCGCCATTATTGCCGGTCAGCGCAACGTTCATCACCTCGGCCGATTCCGGTTCGGCCGAAGGAATCGGCTCGATCGGCGTCAACGGCTCGATGATCTTCGTGACATTCTTGGCCGGCTTGGCCGCGGCCACTTCGGTCGCCGGGGCAGTCTTGCCTCTCTTGGCCAGGAACGCCTGCCGTTCCGCCTCGGCCTTCGCTTTCGCCGCTTCGCGCATCGCCATCTTCCTGGCTTCCAGCGCCTTGGCCTTGGCGGCTTCCTTGTCGGCAACGATCTTGGCCTCGATCTTTTTGATCTGGGCAAGATCGTCCGGTGTCGGATTTTTCTTTTTCTTGAGAAGCCTCAACTGCGCCCCATCGCTCTTGGCTGCGACGTTGATGGCGTCGGTCTTGCCGACCGACTGATTGGCGGCCAAATTGGCTGGCACGCCGGCGAAAGCCGGGGAGCTCATGCCGAGTGCGGCGCAAAGTCCCAGGAAGATGAAGCTGCGAAGCTGCATGGCGAAGATCCGATCGTTCAATATTTGTTGCCCACGGCGTCGCCCGGCGTCCCCCAAGGACACCGAAAATGCCGCGCGCAATCTATAGTCGAATAAGCGCGGGCGCCTCAAGCGCGAGGCCGCTGCACTTCCCGTCGAATC
This sequence comes from Mesorhizobium sp. B1-1-6, assembly GCF_006443035.1. NCBI lineage: Bacteria > Pseudomonadati > Pseudomonadota > Alphaproteobacteria > Hyphomicrobiales > Phyllobacteriaceae > Mesorhizobium > Mesorhizobium sp. B1-1-6. The sequence continues at coordinate 62,471 of NZ_VFWR01000020.1, forward strand.
TTCGTGATGCCGCCGCATTTGCCGCGACTGTGGTCAAACGACAACAGATCGGCTGAGTGTAAGAGATCAGAGCGGGCCGAGGGCCCGGCAGCGAGAGCCGGAACCGAGCGCAGTTCGGTTGTAACGACGCAGAATGCCGGCGTTCGCACGCCGGCGCTCCCTGTCAGATAGCCCTTGAACGAACCCGGATTACTGGTTCGGCACCTGCGGGGCCGCGGGCGCGGTGCTGGCGCCGTTGGTCGCCGGCGACGTCGAGCCGGCGGCGGGCGGCGCGGCCGGAGCGTTGGCCGGGGGCGTTGTCGCGGCTCCGTTGCCGGAAGGCGGCGTCGGCGCCGCGTTGCCTGAAGGCGGCGTCGGGGTGGTCGTGCCAGGCAATTGGTTGAGTACGCCCTTGCCGGCGCCGTCCGATGTTGCGGGAACGCGGTCGAGAATGTCGATCGGCTTCTCGCCGTAGCGGGCAATGATCGACAAGGTCAGCGACGTCACGAAGAAAGCGGCCGCCAGAATCGCCGTCGCCCGGGTCAGCGCATTGGCGGCGCCGCGCGCCGTCATGAAGCCAGATCCGCCACCAATGCCAAGGCCGCCGCCTTCGGAGCGCTGCAGCAGCACAACGCCGACAAGGGCCAGAACGACCATGAGATGGATGACGATCAGTACGGTTTGCATAGTTTATCCTGGCAATGCCCTGCCCGGCCGCGGACACGACCGGGGAATTGGAGGCGGCTCAATACAATGCTTTCACGGCATTTCCAAGCCCGTGGCCGGAATATGGGAAGCAAGGCGTCCTTTACAACGATTTCCCGTGCGCCGCGCCCGCTTCGGCGCCGCGCGAAGTCATCAGGAGATGCTGCGATAGGCTTCCGCGATGCCCAGGAAGTCGGCCGCTTTCAGGCTGGCCCCGCCAACCAGCGCGCCGTCGACATTCCTGACCCCAAGCAGTTCCACTGCATTGGACGGCTTGACCGAACCGCCATAGAGAATGCGCATCTTGCCCGCGGCGGCGCCGAGCTTCTCCGACAATTTTTCGCGAATATGCGCATGCGCTTCGGCTACATCGGCGACGGTCGGGGTCAGGCCGGTGCCGATCGCCCACACCGGCTCATAGGCAATGATCGTGTTGGACGCGGTAGCGCTTGCCGGCACCGAACCGGCAACTTGGCGTGACAGCACGTCCAGCGTCGCGCCCGCTTCGCGCTCCTGCCGCGTCTCGCCGATGCAGACAATGGCTACAAGCCCGGCGCGCCAGGCTGCGGAGGCCTTTGCCTCAACTGTGGCATCATCCTCGCCGCGCTGTTCGCGGCATTCGGAATGGCCGACGATGACGTGGGTCGCGCCCGCATCCTTCAGCATCTCCGCGGAGATGCACCCGGTGTAGGCGCCGCTCTCCTTGGCGTGGCAATCCTCACCGCCGGCATGAACCGGCGTACGCGACAGAATCTCGGCGGCATGGGCGAGCAAGGTCGCGGGAACGCAGACCAGCGCCTCGGTGTCTGCGTCGAGCCCGCTCATGAAACCGTTGCCGATCATCCTGAGTTCGTTGAGCGAGGCGCTGGTACCGTTCATTTTCCAGTTGCCTGCGACGAGCGGGCGAATTCCTGGCGTCATCGTTTGCTTCTCCGGGTGACATTCGGCTGGCGTTCTCACTACCAAAATCAAGCCACAAAGCAATCGACAGTGGACCGGAAGGGCGCTATTGCGCTTGTTTCAGACTCGGCGCATCCGAAAATGCGCATAAATCGGAAGTAACGATGCTTGGTATATTGAGAAGCGCGGCGGGCACCTGGGTCGCGAAGTTACTGCTTTCGCTGCTGGTGGTCAGTTTTGCGGTCTGGGGCGTATCGGGACGGCTGATGGGTGGCCTTGCCGGCCACGACTCCGTCATCACGGCCGGCGGCACCAAGGTGTCGATCAACGAATACCGCCTCGCCTATGACCGCCAGCTCGCCGTCATGTCGCAGCAGTTCGGTCAGCGCCTCACCCACGAACAGGCAAAGGCGCTCGGCGTCGACAACCAGGTGTTGGCGCAGCTTGTTTCGGGCGCGGTCCTCGACGAACAGGCTCGCAAGCTCGGCCTTGGCCTGTCCAAGGACCGGCTGGCGGAACTCACCCGCGAGGATCCGGCGTTCAAGGGCCCCGGCGGACAGTTCGACCGGAGAGCCTTCGAATACAGGCTGCGTGAGGTCGGCATGCGCCCGGAGGATTATTTGAAGAATCGTGCCCAGGTCGCGGTGCGCCAGCAGATCGTCGAGGCGGTTTCGGACGGCCTCAAGGCGCCTGACACCTTCTTCAAGGCGGTGGCCCTGTACCGTGGCGAGGATCGTACGGTCGACTATCTGACCTTGCCGAAGGCGCTGGTCGAACCCATCGAGGCGCCGAGCGACAGCGCGCTGCAGGCCTATTTCGAGGCCAACAAGAAGACCTATGCCGCGCCCGAATACCGCAAGTTTTCCTATGTCAGGCTCGAGCCGCAGGACATCATGGACACGAGCTCGGTGACCGACGCCCAGGTCAGCGACGACTACAACAAGAACAAGGCGCGCTACACCACTCCCGAGATGCGCACCATAGAGCAGCTTGTGTTCAAGACGCCGGACGAGGCCAAGGCCGCGCTCGATTCGTTGAAGTCCGGCGCAACCTTCGACAAGCTCGTCACTGCGGAAGGCAAGACCCCGGCCGACACGCTGCTCGGAACGCTCGCCAAGGACAAGATCGCCGACAAGGCGGTCGCCGACGCTGCTTTTGCGCTCAACGTCAATGAGGTCAGCCCTGTCGTGCAGGGTGCCTTTGGTCCCGTGCTGCTGCGCGTCACCGAGATCAAGCCCGAAGTCGTGAAGCCGCTGGCCGAAGTGTCGGACCAGATCCGCAAGGACCTGGCGCTGGGCGAGGCAAACCGCATCCTTCTGGACGTGCATGATAATTACGAGGACAGTCGCGCCGCCGGCAGTTCGCTGGCCGACGCCGCCGCCAAGCTGAAGCTGAAGGTCGTCACTGTCGACGCGATCGATCGCAGTGGCCTGCGGCCCGATGGCTCCATCGTCAAGGATCTGCCGGAATCGCCGGCCCTGATCAAGGCTGCCTTCGATGCCGAACCGAATACTGAAAACGAGGCGCTGACCACGGCCGATAACGGCTTCATTTTCTATGAAGTGGCTTCGATCACGCCGGCCCGCGACCGCACGCTGGACGAAGTTCGCCAGAAGGTCGTTGCCGACTGGACCGCGGCCGAGACGGCCAAGCGGCTGACCGCCAAGGCGCAGGAGCTGGAAAAGCGGCTCAAGGCCGGCGCAACGCTCGACGTCATTGCCGGCGAGCTCAAGCTGGAAAAGCAGACCAAGCGTGGCCTGAAGCGCGAAGCCGACGACGCCGATTTCGGCAAGGAAGGTGCAGCGGTGATGTTCGGCGTCGGCGAAGGCGGCACCGGCTTGATCCCCTCTCCCACCAGCGACGCGCAAATCCTGTTCAAGGTCGCCGAGGTGTTCGAACCCGCCGGGGCCGATGCCAGTTCGGTGCCCGAGGACGCGCGCAAGTCCTTCACCTCCGGCATGTCGGACGATCTGCTCGACCAGCTGGTGGCGCAGTTGCAGACGCAGTACGGCGTCCGCGTCGACCAGGCTGCCGTTGCCCAAGCCTCGACAAGATGAGCGCGCTGAAAACCCATATCGCCAAGGTCGCGACCGGCACCGCCCTGTCCTTCGACGAGGCGCGCGAGGCCTTCGACATCATCATGTCGGGCGATGCTACGCCCGGCCAGATCGGCGGCTTTCTGATGGCGTTGCGTGTGCGCGGCGAGACGGTGGACGAGATTTCGGGCGCCGTCGCCACCATGCGCGCCAAGATGCTTCGCGTCGACGCACCTGTCGGCGCCATCGACATCGTTGGCACCGGCGGCGACAATTCGCACTCCGTCAACATCTCGACGGCATCCGCTTTCGTCATCGCCGCCAGCGGGGTTCCGGTCGCCAAGCATGGCAATCGCGGGTTGTCTTCGCTGACCGGTGCGGCCGACGTCCTGACCGCGCTCGGCGTCAAGATCGACCTCACGCCGCAGGCCATCGGCCGCTGCATCCACGAGGCTGGTGTCGGCTTCATGTTCGCGCCGGCACATCACCCGGCGATGAAGCATGTCGGCCCGACCCGCGTGGAGCTCGGCACCAGGACCATCTTCAACTTGCTCGGTCCGCTATCCAACCCGGCCGACGTGCGCCGGCAGATGGTCGGCGTATTCATGCCGGAATGGATCATACCGGTGGCCCAGACGCTGAAGGCGCTGGGCACCGAGCATGCCTGGGTCGTTCATGGTGACGGCTACGACGAGATCACCACCACGGGTGAAACGCATGTCGCCGAACTGATCGGCGGCGAGATCCGCACCTTCACCTTGACGCCCGAAGCGGTTGGCCTGACCCGTCACACCAAGGAAGAACTGCGCGGCGGCGACGCTGCCTACAACGCCGAGGCGTTGCGCGCTATGCTGGGTGGCGCCGTGGGCGCTTTTCGCGACACCGTGCTGATGAACGCCGGCGGCGGCTTGGTGGTGGCGGGCAAGGCGACGACGCTCGCCGACGGCATGGCGACGGCAGTGCAAGCCATCGACAGCGGCCGGGCGCTGCAGGTGCTCGACCGGCTGGTCGAGATTTCGAACGGTTAGACAGATGTCGGACATCCTGCGCAAGATCGAGGCCTACAAGCGCGACGAGATCGCGACGGCCAAGGCGCGCGTGCCGCTGGCCGAGATCAAGGCGCGGGCGAAAGACACTGACGCGCCGCGCGGCTTTCTCACGGCGCTTGAGGCGAAGCGCAGATCCGGCGGCTTCGCTCTGATTGCCGAGATCAAGAAGGCAAGCCCGTCCAAGGGCTTGATCCGCGCCGACTTCGATCCGCCAGCGCTCGCGCGGGCCTATGCAAAGGGCGGCGCCGCCTGTCTTTCGGTGCTGACCGACGCACCGTCTTTCCAGGGCGCGCCGGAATTTCTCACCAAGGCAAGAGCCGCCGTCACCCTGCCCGCGCTGCGCAAGGATTTTCTGTTCGATCCTTATCAGGTCCATGAAGCTCGCGCCTGGGGGGCGGACGCCATCCTGATCATCATGGCCAGCGTAGATGATGATTTGGCGAGCGAGCTTGAAGCGACGGCATTCGAACTCGGCATGGATGCGCTGATCGAGGTCCACGACGAGGCCGAGACGGAGCGCGCACTGAAGCTGTCGTCGCAATTAATCGGCATCAACAACCGTAATCTGCGGACATTCGAGACCCGTCTCGAAACCTCGGAACGACTGCGGGCGATGATTCCGGGCGGTTACTTGCTGGTCAGCGAAAGCGGCATCTTCTCTCATGACGACTGCCTCAGATTGCAGAAGAGCGACATCGGCACCTTCCTGGTCGGCGAAAGTTTGATGCGCCAGCAGGATGTGACCGCGGCAACGCGCGCGCTGCTCACCGGCAAGGCAGCGGCCGAGGCCGTCTGACGATGACGGCCGCCCTCACCCATCTCGGCCCGCAGGGCCAGGCCAACATGGTCGATGTTGGCGGCAAGGACGAAACGACGCGCACCGCTGTCGCCGAGGGTTTCGTCTCGATGCGGCCCGAGACGCTGAAGATGATCCTGGCCGGCAATGCCAAGAAAGGCGATGTGCTGGGCACCGCGCGCATAGCCGGCATCATGGCAGCGAAGAAGACGCATGAGCTGATCCCGCTCTGCCATCCGCTGCTCTTGACCAAGGTCTCCGTCGACATTGAGCCCGATCCTGCCCTGCCCGGACTGAAGATCATTGCGCTGGCGCGCGTCACCGGCAAGACCGGCGTCGAGATGGAAGCGCTCACCGCGGCTTCGGTTGCCTGCCTGACCATTTACGACATGGCCAAGGCGGTCGACCGTGCCATGGTCATCACCGGCATCCGGTTGGTCGAAAAGACCGGCGGCAAGTCGGGCGACTACAAAGCCGCTGGCGAAGATGGGGCGGTCGCCTGATGGCGCTGCTTCCGGTCGCAGCAGCGCTCGAACGCCTGCTGGAGGGTGCTGCGCCGCTTGCGAGCGAAAGCGTTTCGCTCCTCGAGGCCGTGGATCGCGTTCTCGCGGAACCGGTGGTGGCGTTGCGCACCCAACCGCCCTTCAACGCCTCTGCCATGGACGGATACGCGGTCCGCGCTGTCGATGTCGCGTCCGTGCCGTCCCGGCTTTCGGTGATGGGCGTGGCGGCGGCCGGGCGCGGCTTTGACGGCGCCGTCGGCAAGGCGCAGGCCGTGCGCATCTTCACCGGTGCTCCGCTGCCGCAAGGCGCAGACACCATCGTCATCCAGGAAAACGTTCGTGACCTCGGCGGCGGCAGCATCGAGGTGGTCGAACCGACGGCCGAGGGGCGCAACATCCGCCGCTTCGGGCTCGATTTCTCCGAGGGCGACATCCTGCTGGAAAAAGGCCGCGTGCTCGATCCGGCAGCACTGTCGCTTGTCGCCTCGGCCAACCATCCCCGGGTGGGCGTCGTAAAGCGGCCGCTGGTTGCCATCATCGCCACCGGCGACGAGCTGCTGCCGCCCGGCAGCGAACTCGGCCCCGACCAGATCATTTCGTCAAACGCCTATGGCGTCGCCGCCGCCGCGCAATCGGTCGGCGCGCATGCGCTTGATCTCGGCATTGCCGCTGATCGCGAGGAAGCCATCGCGGCGCTGGTCAGGAAAGCGGTCGCGGCCGGCGCTGATGTCATCGTCACGCTTGGCGGCGCCTCGGTCGGCGACCACGATCTGATCCATGACGTGCTGACCGGCGAAGGCATGACGCTCGGTTTCTGGAAGATCGCCATGCGTCCCGGCAAGCCGCTGATGTTCGGCCGCCTCGGCGACATCAGGTGCATCGGCCTGCCCGGCAATCCGGTGGCGAGCCTCGTCTGCTCGCAACTGTTCCTGAAACCGCTCCTGGCACGCCTCGGCGGCCGCGATTTCCGGCAAGATATTCGTCAGGCAAGGCTGGGCGCCGCCATGCAGGCCAATGATCTGCGCCAGGACTATGTGCGGGCGGTGGTCAGGCAAGAGGCCGGCATGCTGGTGGCAACCCCTTTCAGCATCCAGGATTCCTCGATGCTGAGGATACTGGCCGACGCCAACGGACTGATCGTGCGCGAACCGTCTGCGTCCGCCGCGGCTGTAGGAAATGCCTGCAGCGTTATAATGCTGAGGTGAAGTTTCGCCGTTTTTCTACTCCGCAAGCAAAGTTCGTGTCAGCGGATGGACCGGATCAGCCAGGCCTTCGACAATGTCGTAATGATGTCGGTCCGGCTCGACCACCGCGCTCGTGACGGCACCAAGCCCTGTCCAGATATTGGCCAGCAAGGCGTTCTGGCGCAAGAACTCGGACCGCTCGCCGCCTCCGGCCCAGCACGTGACGCGAGCGCCATCCATGGGCCGCAGCAGCGCCGGGCTTTCCGTCAGCGCCTCGGCTTCATCGATTTTCAGCGCCGCGTTCATGCCGGTGCGCATAAGCGGACGCAGGTCATGCAGGCCCGAAATCGAAACAACGTGGCGTACGCGCCTTGCGACGCCGGCCGCCAGGGGCGTTGATGTCGTCGCCATGCGGCTGGCGAGATGGCCGCCGGCCGAATGCCCGGTCAGCATAAGCGGTCCCCCGACCATCGCCGCCGCCTTGCCGATCGCCGCGCCGATCTCGTGGGAGATGCCGGCGATGCGTATGGCGGGGCAGAGCGTATAGGACGGCATCGCCACGGCAAAGCCGCTGTCAACCGAGCCCTTGGCGAGATGCGACCAGCTATCCTTGTCGGACTCCAGCCAGTAGCCGCCATGGATGAACACGACGAGCCCCTTGGGTGCCCCGGCGGGAAGGAAGAGATCGAGCCGGTTGCGCGGCCTGTCGCCATAGGCGATGTCGAGCTGAGTCCTGCCCTTTGCCGCAAGCGCATCGCGAAATGCCTGCGCCGGTTCGACCCATGCAGCTGGCCAGCGATCGCTGCCGGCGATGTTGGCGCCGTTGGCGTAGGCATTGTCCCAATCGGCAATGCGATGTTCGAGCATCGGCACCCTCCCCCGGACGGCATCGTTTCAGCCGCTAGCAATGGCGATCGACAGCGGCAACGTCAATGCTCCAAGGCAAAACATTTTAGGCTTGAAACAAATTTCGACTGGTGCGATCCTGTGCCTTGTTCAGCGATGGGCGTGAGGCAGACAGGGGCAGCCGAAAATGCTTGGGCCATCAGCGCATATCGACACGTTCACGCGCGATAACCTGCCGCCGCCGGATCAATGGCCGGACTTCCTGCTCGACGGCTTCGACTATCCCGAACGGCTCAATGCCGGCGTCGAACTGACCGACAGGCTGGTCGAGAAAGGGTTGGGCGACCACACCGCGCTGATCGGCAACGGCCGCCGCCGTACCTACAAGGAATTATCCGACTGGACGAACAGGCTGGCGCATGCGCTGGTCGAGAATTACGGCGTCAAGCCAGGCAACCGGGTACTGATCCGGTCGGCCAACAACCCCGCAATGGTGGCCTGCTGGCTGGCCGCCACCAAGGTCGGCGCCGTCGTGGTCAACACGATGCCGATGCTGCGCGCCGGCGAACTCGCCAAGATCGTCGACAAGGCCGAAATCACGACAGCGCTGTGCGACACCAGGCTGATGGACGAGATGACCGCCTGCGCCAAGGACAGCGCGTTCCTCAAGCAGGTCATCGGTTTCGACGGCACCGCCAACCATGACGCCGAGCTCGATCGCGCCGCCCTCGACAAGCCCGTGACGTTTACCGCGGTGCAGACCGGGCGTGACGACGTCGCCCTGCTCGGCTTCACCTCAGGCACGACAGGCGTGCCGAAGGCGACGATGCATTTTCACCGCGACCTCCTGATCATCGCCGACGCCTACGCCCGCGAGATACTGCAGGTGACGCCCGACGACATCTTCGTCGGCTCGCCGCCGCTGGCCTTCACCTTCGGCCTTGGCGGGCTCGCCATCTTTCCGCTGCGTTTCGGCGCCGCGGCGACGCTGCTGGAACAGGCCACGCCACCCAACATGGTCCACATCATCGAAACCTACAAAGCGACGATCTCCTTCACCGCGCCCACCGCCTATCGCGCAATGCTCAAGGCCATGGACGAAGGGGCCGATTTATCGTCGCTGCGCGTCGCCGTTTCGGCCGGCGAGACCTTGCCCGCGCCGGTCTTCGAGGAATGGACTGAGAAAACCGGAAAGCCGATCCTTGACGGCATCGGCGCCACGGAAATGCTGCATATTTTCATCTCCAACCGCTTCGATGACATGAAGCCTGCCTCCACCGGCAAGGCCGTTGGCGGCTATCAGGCGCGCGTCGTCGACGACGAAATGCGCGAAGTGCCGCGCGGCACCGCGGGCAGGCTCGCGGTGCGGGGACCGACCGGCTGCCGCTACATGGCCGATGCCAGGCAGAGCGACTATGTCCGCGACGGGTGGAACCTCACCGGCGACACGTTCTGGCAGGACGAGGACGGTTTCTTCCACTTCGCCGCGCGCTCCGACGACATGATTGTCAGTGCCGGCTACAACATCGCCGGCCCTGAGGTCGAAGCGGCGCTGCTGGCGCATGCCGATGTCGCCGAATGCGCGGTGGTCGGCGCCGAGGATGCCGAGCGCGGCCAGATCGTCGAGGCTCATGTGGTGCTCGTGCAAGGCGTGGCGCCAGACGCAATGACCGTCAAGCGTCTGCAGGATCACGTCAAGGCCACGATCGCGCCCTACAAATATCCGCGCTCGGTAAAATTCATCGCCGCTTTGCCCAAGACGCAGACCGGCAAGATCCAGCGCTTCCGGCTGCGTGCGGAGAAGATCAATTGAGCAAGCCCTACGACCCGTCCGCCGAGGGCGCGGAAATGTCGTTCAAGGAGCGCATGTCCTACAGCGACTATCTGCATCTGGAAAAGGTGCTCGAGGCGCAGGAGCCGCTTTCGTCAGCCCATGACGAGATGCTGTTCATCATCCAGCACCAGACATCGGAACTCTGGATGAAGCTCGCGCTGCACGAAATCGGCGCCGCAATCCGCTCCATCCGCGCCGACCGTCTCGAACCGAGCTTCAAGATGCTTTCGCGCGTCGCCCGCATCTTCGAGCAGCTCAACAATGCCTGGGACGTGCTGCGCACGATGACGCCCAGCGAATACACCGAGTTCCGCGACGCGCTTGGCCAGTCCTCGGGCTTCCAGTCGTGGCAGTACCGCGCCATCGAGTTCATGGCCGGCAACCGCAATCTCGCAATGCTCGGACCGCACAAGCACCGGCCGGACCTCAGCGAGAAACTGGAGGCGATCCTGGCGCAACCGTCGCTCTACGACGAGGCGCTGCTGCTGCTCGCCCGTAACGGCTTCGACATCGGTGCCGACGCAAGGCGTACGGACTGGCGCGAAACGCGGACCGAGAACGAAGAGGTCCTTGTCGCCTGGCAGATCATCTACCGCGACCCGCAGCGCTACTGGATGTTCTACGAACTCGCCGAGAAGCTGGTCGATTTCGAGGATTATTTCCGCCGTTGGCGCTTCAACCACGTCACCACGGTCGAGCGCATCATCGGTATGAAGCGCGGCACCGGCGGCACATCGGGCGCGTCCTACCTGAAGAAGATGCTGGAGGTGGAGTTGTTCCCGGAGCTGTGGAAGGTCCGCACCCGGCTCTGACGTAGCTTTGCCGACTGCATATCGTTATCCCGAACCCACTGCGCTTTTCTGAGCGACAGGCTCTTAAGTCACCGCCGCCTTGACGGCGAAACGCGCCTCCTGCCACGCGTCCGTGCGCAAAATGTCTTCCAGCACCTCGACAGCCTGCCAGACATCGACATAGCCGACATAAAGCGGCGTAAAGCCGAAGCGAATCGTGGATGGCGCGCGGAAATCGCCGATCACGCCGCGCTCGATCAAGGCCCGCATCACCTGATAGCCATGCGGGTGGAGGAACGAAACCTGGCTGCCGCGCTCATTGCCATCCCGCGGGCTTTCGAGTTCGAGGCCGTAGGCGCCGCATTTTGCCTCGACCAGTTGGATGAACAGATCGGTCAACGCCATGCTCTTCCTGCGCACCTCTGCCATGTCGACGTCGTTCCAGACATCGAGCGCCCCTTTGAGCGCGCGCATCGACAGCACAGGCTGCGTGCCGCAGAGAAACCGGCGGATGCCTGTGCCGGCAGCAAAACCCTGTTCGAAGGCGAATGGCCGCGCATGGCCCCACCAGCCGCTGAGCGGCTGGCGGACATCGCCATGGTGGCGCTCGGCCGCGTAGATGAAGGCCGGGGCACCCGGGCCGCCATTGAGATATTTGTAGGTGCAGCCAACGGCGAAATCGGCATTCGAACGGTCGAGCTCGACGGGCAAGGCGCCGGCGGTATGGCAGAGATCCCAGACAATCAGCGCGCCGGCATCATGTGCCGTCCGCGTCAGCGCGGCCATGTCGCGTAACTGCCCGGATTTGTAGTTGACGTGGTTGACCAGGATGACCGCGACCCGCTCGTCGATCAGTTCTTCTATGGTCGGCGCATCGACACCCTCGAGCCGCAGCACCGTGCCCGGCCGCGTCGAGGCAACGCCTTCGGCCATATAGAGATCGGTCGGAAAGCTGTCCCCCTCGGCGACGATGACTGACCTGTCCGGCCGCATCCCGAGTGCCGCATGCAGCACCTTGTAGATGTTGATCGAGGTGGTATCGCAGACCACCGTCTGGCCGGCGGCGGCCCCGATCAGGCGCCCGAGTTGGTCGCCGAGTTCGACCGGCATGTCGAACCAGCCGGCGGTGTTCCAGGCGCGGATGAGATCCTGCGCCCACTCCTGCGTGGCGGCCTTCTGCAGCTCGCCGAACACGGCGGGCGAAGCGGCGCCCAGCGAATTGCCGTCGAGATAGATCACCCCCTGGGGCAAGGTGAAGCGGTCACGCATGGCACGCAGCGGATCCGCGGTGTCCATTGCCTCGATCGCTGCGAGATCGGGAATTTTGCTCATGGTCGCGATGTTCCTCGGTGAGAAGAGCGCCCTGGAAACGGGCCGGCTGTTTTGCCGCCCGGGCAAGGGCTGGCCGCATAGAGGCGCAAGAACAGGGTGAACGCCCGGTTCGATCTTTGCTCGATTTCCGCCCGAGGCAGTTCCTCGAGCACCCCAACGATCCGGCGAACCTGGAGATCGCCGATCAAAAGACTGATGTAGATGTCGGCGGCTTCGGCAGGATCGTCACAGGCGATCGGGCCGGCCCGACTTGCGGTTCGAAGCAGGTCGCCAACAAGCGGCATTATGGTATTGCGGCCGAATTGCGCGATCGATTGGCCAAGCGTGCCTGTATCGTTGACGTCGCCGGCCGCGGCGCGATTGAGCGCCACCGCCTTGTCGCCCGTCACGAGGGTCAGCAGGACTGGCCCGAGCAAGTTCAGGGTTTCGAGAGGATCGCGCGCCTGGTGAAGGGCGTCCTCCAGCAGCTTCCTTGCCTCTCCCGCATTGGCTTCGATCAAGGATCGAAACAGGGTCTGCTTGTTGCCGTACCAGTTGTAGAGGGTTTCGTTCGAGGCCGATGCCCGCTTGGCGATAGCAAGCAGGGAGGCGCTCTTGTAGCCGGTTTCCCGGAGCACCGCATAGGCGGCCTCCTCTATCCGTTCGCGTCGCGCGGCCTGCTTCGGCGTGGTCATTGGTGTTCCTCTTCGAAAACCGTACATTATTATACGGTTTCGTCAAGCGAACGAACGAACGCAGCCCGTCGCGACCAGTGGTGGTGTCTGGCCGTTTTCCGGCGGAAGTTGGCATTTTGGTTTCGTTTCGTTCACGAGCCGCAGGGGTTTCTAATCCGCCCAAACGCACCCCGCACCTGCCGGTCACCCAGCTTGCAGGCTTGTGCCAAGAGTGGAGACCGGTCGGGCCACAGGCCATTAACCAAAATAGTTTCAAAGGGCCCGGGAGCGCATTGACGACGGACCGCGCTGGCAGGATGCTGGCTGCGGGAGGGCATTTCGTTTCCGTCGCCTTAACAAATTCATTAAACTTTAAATGGTTGCGGAACACAACTGGAACAGATAGTGTTTGTTCTGGGTTTGTTTTCTGATTCTGGTTCCAGACCCTTCGTGCAATGCCTTTGGGGGCCGCCATGCTCACGCGCAAGCAACATGAACTCTTGATGTTCATCCATGAACGGCTGAAGGAAAGCGGCATTCCGCCGTCCTTCGACGAGATGAAGGAAGCGCTGGACCTCGCCTCCAAGTCGGGAATTCATCGGCTGATCACGGCGTTGGAGGAGCGCGGCTTCATTCGCCGCCTGCCCAACCGGGCGCGCGCGCTGGAGGTGCTGCGCCTGCCGGACTCGATCGCGCCGGGTCTTAACGCGGCAAAGAAGTTCTCCCCGAGCGTCATCCAGGGCAGCCTCGGACAGGGCAGCAGCCCTAGCCGGCAGATCAAGCCGGCGACGTCTTCGCGTCTGCCCGCTGCCGGCAATGACGACGACGCGGTTTCAGCGGTGTCGATCCCGGTCATGGGTCGCATCGCAGCGGGTGTGCCGATCGACGCCATCCAGCATCAGACGCATTCCATTTCAGTGCCGCCTGACATGATCATGGGCGGCGAACACTATGCGCTGGAGGTCAAGGGCGATTCGATGATCGAGGCCGGCATTTTCGACGGCGACACGGTCATCATCCGCAATGCCGACACCGCAAGTCCCGGCGAGATCATCGTGGCCCTGGTGGACGAGGAGGAAGCAACGCTGAAGCGCTTCCGCCGAAAGGGTGCTTCGATTGCGCTCGAGGCTGCCAATCCGGCCTATGAAACACGTATTTTCGGACCGGACAGGGTCAAGGTGCAAGGCAAGCTGGTCGGCCTGATCAGGCGCTACTGAGCGGGGTCGGCGGTGGGCTTTTCGGGTTTACGGTAAGGCGGCAGTCCCCTTGCCTCGCGTGAGAATTTCCGCTGTTCGTGCCAGGGCCGATATGGCCTGTCGACGGCAAAGCTGACCCGTGCCGGTGCCGTCGCCGATTGCTGGTCGAAGAAGACGGCGGCACTTCCCTTGCGAGCGAGCTGCCGCTTGGTGATGACGAGAACCAGCGGATTGTGGCAGGGATCGTAGCCCGCGGGGTCGTTGATGACGATCAGATCCGCATAGGAGCAGGCCCTCCAGGCGTCCTTGCGATCCTCCACCTGCGCGATGATCGCCCCCGAGGTATGCCGGGCCATGCACAGGCCCGTGAAGCAATAGAAAGGCGCTCCCGCCGGAAGTTGCGCGGGATCGAAGATGTCGAACTGTCGGTCTCCGCTGTCGAACAGTTCCGGCGCAACGATGGTTTCGGACTTCAGCGCGCGTTTCCAGTTATCGACGGTGAATTCGTTCGGGCGCGCCCGGTTGATCGCGAGCTCGCCGCCGCCGATCGGCAACGCCACCAGGCGGGCATCCTCCGAAATCAGCACGTCCGGCGTGCGCGTGTCCGAGACGGTCAACAGGCCGGCGAGCGCGAAGGGAAGTGCCGTCAGCCGCAGCCATGTCGTGGCCATCGTCGCGATGACCAGGGCGATCGCCACCAGAAGGACGGATTGCTGCGAAATCAACCCGACCGCGTCGACCGGCGAGCGTTGCGAGATCCATCCTGATATGGCGATCATCGCGGTCAGTCCCTTGCCCATCAGATAAAGGGATGGTCCATCGAACCCGAACGGCATCAGCAGCGCGCTGGCAACCGCAAGGAACATCACGACCGAAACGATCGGCATGACGGCAAGATTGGCGAACAGACTGAGCGGCGACACGCGCTGGAAATGCCAGATGGCGAAAAGCGCCGTGGCGCTTCCCGCGATAATCGAGGTCATCGCCAGCCCACCTGTCGCCAGCAGCAATTTTCGCGTCAGGAGGCCAGGCAAGGTCCGTTGCGGCGGCGGGGTCCGCGCTTTGTCGGCTTTGCGATCCGACCAGCCGGCATAGGCGCCGACCAGGGCCGCGGTGGCGGCGAACGACATCTGGAAGCTCGGCCCTACCACCTCGTGCGGCGACACCACGATGACGGCGATCGCCGAAATAGCCAGATTGCGCATGGTGAGTGCCGCCCGATCGAACAGAACGGCGATCAGCATCACCGCCAGCATGATGAAGCTGCGTTCGGCGGCGACAACGACGCCCGAAATGACGAGATAGGCGGCGATCGAGAAAAGTGCCGCCGCGGCCGCGTATTTCTTGACCGGCCGGCGGGAGGAAAAATTCGGAAACAGCGCGAAGCCGCCACGCAGCAGACCCATGACGGTGCCGGCGACCAGCGCCATGTGCAGCCCGGAAATTGAGATGATGTGGTAGATGCCGGTGCGTCGCATCGCTTCGTTGATCTCGTCGGGAATCCCGGCGCGCACACCCACGATCAGCGCCGCGGCGATCTCGCCCTCGGCACCGCCGATGCTGCCCCTGATATGGTCGGCAATGCTTTCGCGAGCACTCTCGATGGCGGCTGAAAGGGCGGCCCACAGCGGCCTGTCATCGGCTGAGACGATTTTGGGGTTGCCGAGAAAGAAGCCGCTGGCCCCTATGCCGGCGAAGTAGCTGTCGAAGGAAAAGTCGTAGCTGTCCGGCCGCACCGGTCCGGTCGGCGGCAACAGCCTGGCATAGCCGGTCACGAGCGAACCGGCCGTCACTTCAGCCGGCACCTTGCGTGCCGAAAGGCGAACGCGCTCCGGCGCGTAGAGTAGTTTCGGCCGCGCGGTCGATGTCACATCGATGGTCAGCCGGATGCGCCCGGTCTCCATCTGGTCGACCGAAACGACGCGGCCGGTGATTTGCGTGGAGATTTCCGAGCCCAGCATCCGCGTTCCCGCTCGCCACGTCTCGACTTTGCCGGCGAGCATGCCGAGCGCGCACAACAGCGCCGCCATGAAGCACAGATGCGTTTTCGGCCATGAGCGTGAAACGAGCGCGCACAGCGACATCAGGATCGCGACCGCGACAGGCTTGGCAAAGCCCGGCTCCGCCGCCAACGAAAAATACGCAATCGATCCGCACGCCAGGAACACCGGCACGAGCAGGAAGGCTACGCCCCGATCGAGTTCGAGCTCGGACGCTCTGGCCACGCCGTTGCGCAGACGAGGCCACGAGGCACGGCCGAACTCACGGCGCAGGCGCTCGGCCGCGCCGGCTGCGGGGACGCCGGGCGGCGTGGAAACATCCGCCGGCGGCGACTTGCCCGGCTGCTGTAGGGGCGACAACGCCAGCGGCAATGAGGCGGGCGCGGGCATGGCAAAAAGGGAGCGTTCGCTGACGCCGGCAACGACGTCCTCGCCTTCCTCCGCGCCCCTGCCCGCTACAGCCATCGGGTCTGCCCCTTGCGCCCTCGACACCCTATGCTACATGAACGCGCGACGCGCGAAAGTGCGTGTGATCCGCACCCCGCTCCAGACGTTTCCCGAGAGTTGTATGTCCGACAAGGTTGTCACCCGTTTTGCCCCCTCGCCCACCGGCTACCTGCACATCGGCGGCGCGCGTACGGCGCTCTTCAACTGGCTCTACGCCAAGCACACCGGCGGTACGATGCTGCTGCGCATCGAGGACACCGACCGCGAGCGCTCCACCGATGCGGCGACAGCAGCCATTCTCGAAGGACTGACTTGGCTCGGCCTCACCTGGGACGGCGACGCCGTCTCGCAGTTCGAGCGCGCGCCGCGCCATCGCGAGGTGGCCGAGGAGCTGGTGCGCATGGGCAAGGCTTACTACAGCTACGAGACCCCTGCCGAGCTTGAGGCAATGCGCGACGCGGCGCGGGCCAAGGGCCTGCCGCCGCGCTATGACGGAAGCTGGCGTGACCGCGACCCTTCGCAGGCGCCTCCTGGCGTCAAGGGCGCGATCCGCATCAAGGCGCCGACCAAAGGCGAGACGGTGGTGCATGACCGTGTCCAGGGCGACGTGCGCTTTCCCAACAAGGATCTGGACGACTTCATCATCCTGCGCTCGGACGGCAATCCGACCTACATGCATGCCGTCGTCGTTGACGACCACGACATGGGCGTCACCCACATCATCCGTGGCGACGACCACCTGACCAATGCCGCCCGCCAGACCGTGATCTACAACGCCATGGGCTGGGATGTGCCTTCAATGTCGCACATACCGCTGATCCACGGCGCCGACGGCGCCAAGCTGTCGAAGCGGCACGGCGCGCTGGGCGTGGAGGCCTACCGCGCCATGGGCTACCTGCCCGAAGCGCTGCTGAACTATCTGGCTCGGCTCGGCTGGAGCCACGGCGACGATGAGATCATGTCGATCCAGGACATGATCGCATGGTTCGACATCGGCGATGTGAACAAGGGCGCCGCCCGCTTCGATTTCGCCAAGCTGGAGGCGCTGAACGGCGTCCATATGCGCCGCATGGGCGATGCCGAGCTGTTCGATATCTTCATTGCCACCTTGCCCTATCTCGAGGGCGGCCCGGCGATGGCCGCACGCCTCGACGACAAGAACAGGGCGCAGTTGCTGGCAGCGCTGCCGGGCCTGAAGGAGCGCGCCAAGACGCTGGTCGAACTTGTCGACGGCGCCGCCTTCCTGTTAGCCGCGCGGCCACTGCCGATCGACGAAAAGGCAGCCCTGCTGCTCAATGACGAGGCGCGCAAGATTTTGCGTGGCGCTCGCGACGCCCTCGAGGCGGTTTCAGGCGACTGGACGGCGGCCTCGACTGAAGCCGCGATCCGGGACTATGCGACGGCCGGCGGCCACAAGCTCGGCGCCGTCGCCCAGCCCTTGCGCGCCGCCTTGACCGGCAAGAGCACCTCGCCCGGCGTGTTCGACGTTCTCGCCGTGCTTGGTCGCGAGGAGAGCCTGGCGCGCATCGCGGATCAAATCGATTAGGAGCAATCTGGCCCAAGAAGATTGGCATTGAAAGGCGCGTTTCGCAGTGCAACATTGAGCCTTGGCCCAATCTGGCACGCACTTCCTAAAATGCGGTCGCGAATACGCGCATTCGGTGACTTCGACGTGTCGCTTTGCAGAATTTGCCTTTGCCGGCATGAGGAAACAAGAAGGAGTTTGCAATGACCGAAGCTGCGACAAGACGGGAACTGGGCGGCAAGACCCAGGAAGCCACGGCAAAGCTGGAATTCGCCGGCAAGACGCACGAATTCAAGGTGCGAAGTGGTTCGGTCGGGCCTGACGTCATCGACATCGCCACGCTGTACAGCACCACCGGCGCCTTTACCTACGATCCCGGCTTCACTTCGACGGCAAGCTGCGAGTCCGAGATCACGTTCATCGATGGCGACGCCGGCATTCTCCTGCATCGCGGATATCCGATCGATCAGTTGGCCGAACATGGCGACTTCCTCGAAGTCTGCTATCTCCTGCTCTACGGCGAACTGCCGACCAAGGCGCAGAAGGACGATTTCGACTACCGCGTGACGCGCCACACCATGGTGCATGAGCAGATGTCGCGCTTCTTCACCGGCTTCCGCCGCGACGCGCATCCGATGGCGGTGATGTGCGGCGTGGTCGGCGCGCTGTCGGCCTTCTATCACGACTCCACCGACATCTCGGATCCTTACCAGCGCATGGTGGCGTCGATGCGGTTGATCGCCAAGATGCCGACGATCGCGGCCATGGCCTACAAATACCATATTGGCCAGCCCTTCATTTACCCGAAGAACGAACTGAATTTCGCCGCCAACTTCCTGCACATGTGCTTTGCCGTGCCATGCGAGGAATACAAGATCAACCCGGTCCTGGCGCGCGCCATGGAGCGCATCTTCATCCTGCACGCCGATCATGAGCAGAACGCCTCGACCTCTACCGTGCGGCTCGCCGGCTCGTCTGGCGCCAATCCGTTCGCCTGCATCGCCGCCGGCATCGCCTGCCTGTGGGGCCCGGCGCATGGCGGCGCCAACGAAGCGGCGCTGAACATGCTCGGCGAGATCGGCCATGTCGATCACATTCCGGAATTCATCGCCCGCGCCAAGGACAAGGACGATCCGTTTCGGCTGATGGGCTTTGGCCACCGCGTCTACAAGAACTACGATCCGCGCGCCAAGATCATGCAAAAGACCGCGCATGAGGTGCTGGGCGAACTCGGCATCAAGGACGATCCGCTGCTCGACATCGCCATGGAACTGGAAAAGATCGCGCTTACCGATCCCTATTTCATCGAGAAGAAGCTCTACCCCAATGTCGACTTCTACTCCGGCATCACGCTGAAGGCGCTGGGCTTCCCCACCACCATGTTCACCGTGCTGTTCGCCGTCGCCCGCACCGTCGGCTGGATCGCGCAGTGGAAGGAGATGATCGAGGATCCGCGCCAGAAGATCGGCCGCCCCCGCCAGCTCTACACCGGCGCGCCGGAGCGAGACTATGTGCCGATCGCGAAGCGGTAAAAAGGAAGAAGTGAATAAGTCAGTAGTCAGTAGGGAAAGAGCGGTAATCCTACTCACTACTCACTACTCACTACTCACTACTCACTCTCTTGATATACCCCATCACCACCTGCGCGGCGATGTCGCCTGACGACTTGGCGGTTGTCATGCGCCGGGCGATCTCGGCGAACCCGTCCTTCTGCCATCTGCGCATGCCTGTGTCGGCGAACAGCGCTTCGAGCTGGCGGGCCAGATTGTTCGGCTTGACATACTCGTTGTAGAATTCCGGGATCAGCGCCCGATCCGATATCAAATTGGGCAGCAGCGCCGACCAGACCGAAACGAGATATGGCGCCACGATGCGCGCAACCGGGTCCAGCCTGTAGCAGGAGATCATCGGCACGTCAGACAGCGCCAGTTCAAGCGAAACCGTGCCGGACGCGATCAGCGCCGCGTCGGCCTTGCCGAAAGCCTGCCACTTTCGCTCAGCGTCGAGGATGATCTCGGGCTTCTCGTCCCAGCGAGCGACCGCGGAGCGCACGACATCGGCGACATGCGGCACCGTCGGCAACATCAGCCGCAAGCGATGCCGGCGGGCCCGCAGCATCGATACGGTCTCCCCAAACGGCTCGAGCAGCCGCCGCACTTCGCTGCGCCGCGAGCCGGGCAGCACAAGCAGCGTCTTCACGCGATCCGGCGAAAGATCCCGCGGCTGCGCCTGCGCCCTCGCCGCAGAGAGCACGCCCGCGTCATGGGTGAGGCGATGTCCGACATAGGTGCCAGGCGGTCCGCCGAGCCTGCCTAGCTCCTTCACCTCGAACGGCAGGATGCAGAGGATGTGGTCGACATAGGGCTTCATCGCCACCGCCCTGCCCGGCCGCCATGCCCAGACGCTGGGGCAGACATAGTGGATGATCGGGATGGTGGGGTTGGCCGCGCGCACTTTCCTGGCCACGCGCAGGGAAAAATCGGGGCTGTCGATGGTTATGAGGCAGTCGGGCTTCGCATCCGCGACCGTCCTGGCCAGCTGACTGATCCGCCGCATCAGCCGCGGCAGGTCACTCAGGATGGCGCTGAAGCCCATGAGGGCGATCTCGCCGGCGTCGAACGGCGAGACCAGCCCGAGCGCCTGCAGATGGCGGCCGCCGAGACCGACGAGCTGCACCTCGCGCCCCGTCGACTGCTTGATCGAGCGCACGATGTCGGCGCCAAGCAGGTCGCCGGATTCCTCGCCGGCCACGATTGCGATCTTCAGCGCCTTGTCAGCCATGCGCCGGCTCCCCTGCTGGCAGGCCGACGATGAACAGGCCGAGCGCATTCGCCCGCGACAGCGTCGCCGGCCCCTCCAGGATGAGAGAGCGCCCCGCCTCGACGGCAATTCCGGCAAGCCCCGCCGCATGGGCTGCTTCCACCGTCTGCGGCCCTATCGACGGCAGGTCGGCCCGCAGCTCCTGGCCGGGTTTGGCGCATTTGACCAGCACTCCGCGGGTCTTTCCGGCAAGCCTGCCATGGCCGCGCAGCGCGCGCGCTCTTTCGAGCAGGCCGCTCGTGCCTTCGATGCCTTCCAGCGCGATGGCCCGGCCTCCGATCGCAACCGCCGCCTGCCCGATATCAAGCGCGCCGATGGCCTTGGCGGCCAGCCTGGCCGCCTCGATGTCGCGCCAGTCCGATTGCTTTGGTTTCGCCGTGGTCAGCGTGCCTTCGCCGGCGGCCAGTTCGGGAACGACCTCATGCGCGCCGACCACTTTGATGCCCCGCTTCTCCAGGCCGCGTGTCACCACCTTCAAAAGTCCGTCATCGCCGCGCGCCAGCGCCATGATCACCGATGGTACGATCGCCAGCAAGCCAAGGCTCGGACGGATGTCGGTCAGCCGGGGCCGGCGTCTGATTTCGCCGGCAAGGACCACATGAGTGATGCCGTGGCGCTTCAGCGTCGCCACCAGTGAACCGATCTGCTCGAGGGCGAGGCTGTCGTGTTCGTATCGGAGCAACTCCTGCTGGCGGTCGGCCTCACCTTCCATCAAGAGGATGAAGGGCGGGTAGCCATGCGCGGCCAGGCCTTGCGCGACTTCCACCGGCAGGCTGCCGCCGCCGGCGACGATGCCGACCTTGGCCCCCGGCGAGAGAACGAAATCCGCTGCCGCCGCCTCAGTCTTCGTCATCGCCGTCATCGCAATCGCTCCCCTTGAGCGATGGCACAGCATAGTGCCGCTTGCCGCGACTGGAGATGAAATCGATGATCTTCATGGCGGTCGGTGACGTGGCGAATTCCGCCTTGGCGAATTCGATGTTCTCGCCAACGGTGCGCGAGCGGTCGAATATTGTCTTATAGACCCTGCGCAGCAGATAGATCTCGGATCTTGGCAGACCGGAGCGCTTGAGCCCGATGATGTTGAGGCCGCGCAGGCTGGCCCGATTTCCCGCCGCCATGGCATAGGGAATGACATCACCCACAAAAGCCGAGCACCCGCCAAGAAAAGCGTTGTCGCCTACCCGCACGAATTGATGAACGGCGCTGAGACCGCCGATATAGACGTTGTCGCCGATTTCGCAGTGTCCGCCCAGCGTCGCGCCGTTGGCGAAGGTGGCGTTCTTGCCGACGACGCAGTCATGGGCGATGTGGGCGTAGGCGAGAAAATTGCCATTGTCGCCGACCGTCGTTTCGCCGCGGCTGGTATCGGTGCCGACATGCATGGTGACGCCTTCGCGGATCGTGCAGTTCTCGCCGATGACGAGCGTGGTGCGGCCGCCCTTGTGCTTGGTGTTCTGCGGCGGCCCGCCCAGTATCGCCATCGGATAGACCTTGGTCGACGCGCCGATCGTCGTCGCGCCTATCACCGAGACATGGCTGACCAGTTCAACGCCGTCGCCAATCACGGCATCTGCGCCGACATAACAGAGCGGTCCTATGCGGACGCCTTGGCCGATTTGAGCGCCTTCCTCCACGACGGAGGAAGGATGGATGGATGTCTTGATTTTCATAAGCATTCGATTGTCAGTCGCCGGTGACCATCATGGCTGAGATCTCAGCCTCGGCGGCCTTGTTGCCGTCGACCAGGGCTTCACAGGCGAATTTGAGCAGGTTGCCGCGTTTCTTGATTTTCTTGACATGGATCTTCAACTGATCGCCGGGAACGACCGGTTTGCGGAACTTGGCGTTGTCGATGGTCAGGAAATAGACCAGCGACGGCTTTTCAGTGCGAAGACTGCGGATGCAGATGGCCCCGGCAGTCTGTGCCATCGCCTCGACGATGAGCACGCCCGGCATGACCGGCTGCTCGGGGAAGTGACCCTGAAAATGCGGCTCGTTTATGGTCACGTTCTTGATGCCGGTGGCGGATTCGTCGCCATCAATGTCGACGATGCGGTCGATCATCAGGAACGGATAGCGATGCGGCAGGAGCTTCATCAGCCCCAATATGTCGACTGCTTCCAGCGTCGTCCCGGTGATGTCAGCCATTGCTCCCCTCGCCCTGTTTGCGGGTCCTGGCGAGCTTGCGCAGCATGGCTATCTCGCGCATGGCTTCCGCCATCGGCTGTGCCGGATAGCCGCCCCAGATCTCGCCCGCGGGCACATTGCTCATGAATCCGCTTCTCGCGGCAAGCTTCGCGCCCGACCCTATGGTCAGGTGATCCGCAAGCCCGACGCCGCCGCCCATGGTGACATTGTCGCCCACGACGACGGAACCGGAGATACCCGAAAGTCCGGCCACGATGCAGTTGCGGCCGATGCGGACGTTATGCGCGATCTGCACGAGATTGTCGATCTTGGTGCCCTGGCCGATGATCGTATCGGACATGGCGCCGCGGTCGACCGTGGAATTGGAACCGATCTCGACGTCGTCCTGGATGATGACGCGGCCGATCTGCGGAACACGTTCCGGCCCCTTGGCGCCGGCAACGAAGCCAAAGCCGTCCTGGCCGATCCGGGCGCCGCCATGAATGATGACGCGGTTGCCGATCAAGGCATATTGGACGCTGGCGCCCGGGCCGATATAGCCGTCACGCCCGATCTGGCAGGAACGGCCGACGACGGCGTGAGGCGCGATGACGGTGCCGGCGCCTATGGACACCGCAGGACCGATCACCGCGCCGGCTTCGACGACGGCACCTTCCTCGACATGTGCGCTCGGATCGATATGGGCATGCGGCGAGATACCGGTTTCACCGGTCATTGGCCCCGGGGTCGCCGCCGTCGGAAACAGCAGTCGTCCGACCAGCGCGAATGCCTGTTGCGGACGGGGATGTACAAGGACGGCGATGGCGGCAGGCGCCTTGCCGGCGAACTCCGCCGGGCACAGCACAGCGGCAGCCCGCAGCGACGGCATCAGCACGGAATTGCGTTTGCCATCGACGAAAACGAGCGCATTCTCGCCGCCTTCGTTGGCAGGCGCCAGCGCGTCGATGAAAACGCCGGACTGGCCGGAATCGACAAGCACCGAGCCGGTCAGATTCGCGACTTCGCCCGCCGTATACCGGCGTGATGGCGCGAAGAACACCGGATCGGTCATTCCAGAAGCTATATCCAGCTAGATCGGAACATTTTCTCCCGGATCTCAACGACCCGGGAGCATCGTCATCCGCCGGTCAGAAGCGGGTCGATATGCCGAAGTTGAATTCCTGCACGTCGTCCCTCGCTTCCTTCTTGACCGGGATCGCATAGTCGATACGGATCGGACCGAACGGCGAAGCCCACATCAGGCCGACACCGACCGAGGCGCGCCATTTCATGCCCACGGATGATTGGTCAACCAAATCATTGGCAACCTTGCTGCCATAGAGTGTTGCCGCGTCTGCAAAGACCGCGCCGCGCAGACCGAAGCTTTCTGGAACGACCGGCAGCGGGAATTGAGCCTCTGCCGACGCGTTGAAATAAGTGGTGCCGCCAAGGTGGTCACCCGCACCGTCGCTGTCGACTGGGCCGATGCCGCCATAAGCGAAACCGCGGATCATGCGATCGGTGCTCTGGAAGTGATCGAAGATGCGCAGATCGCCGTCGCCGCCGTAGCCTTCGACATGGCCGGCGCCGCCCGAAATGAGGCCGACAAGATCGAACTGCTCGGACAGCGTCTGATAGACGCTGCCGCGTCCGGTGACCTTCACGAACTTGGCGTCGCCACCGAGGCCGGCCACTTCAACCGTGGAGGTGGCATAGATACCCTCATGCGGGTTCTTCATGTCGTCGATGGTGTTATAAACCAGTCCCAGACTGACCGACGACTTGATCCAAGGGCTTTGCTCGATGCCATCCAACACGGCTCTGGAAATGTCGCAGGTGCCGCTGGGATCTACATCGGTGGCATCGCAACCGTCGTCTACCTCATACTTCTCCCGGGAGATATTGTAGGCCAGCTGGGTCGAGATGCTGTCTGTGATCGGCAGGCCGAAGCGCACCGTCGCGCCCACAGTATCGCTGTCGTAGTCGTCGTATTCCCTGGTCCGCTTGTAGATGTCGAAGCCGGCGGCGATACGGCGCCCGAGGAAATAGGGCTCGGTGAACGAAAGGCTGTAATCGCGCGAGTTCTTGCCGCCACCCGCCGACACCTTGATGAACTGGCCGCGGCCGAGGAAGTTGCGCTCTGTGATCGATCCTTCGACGGACGGACCGGCGGTGTCGCCACCGGTCGAATAGCCGGCGCCGACAGAGAATTCACCGGTCGACTTTTCGACCACGTCGACCACCAGCACGACCTGGTCCGGCGCCGAACCGGGCACCGTCGAAACCTCGACTTTGTCAAAGTAATTGAGATCTTCCAGCCGCTTCTTCGCGCGCTGGATCAGCACTTGGTTGAACGCATCGCCTTCGCTGACGTCGAACTCGCGGCGGATGACATAGTCGCGCGTGCGGTCATTGCCGCGGATCTCGATGCGCTCGACATAGGCCTTGGTGCCCTGGTCGATGGTGTAGACCACCGAAATCGTATGATTCTCGAAATTGCGGTCGCCACGCGGCGTGACCTGCGCGAAGGCGTAGCCGGAGCCGGCCACCTTCTCAGTCAGGGCAATGATGGTGTCCTCGACGTTCTTGGCGTTGTAGACGTCGCCCTTGTGGGTCTCGACCACCGATTCCAGCGCCTTCGAGTCGACTTCCGGAATCGTGCTTTCGACGCTGATGTCGCCGAACGTATAACGCTCGCCTTCCTGGACGGTTATGGTGACCGTGTACTTGTTGGTCGCGTTGTCGAGTTCGCCGACAGCGGACACGACCTGGAAGTCGGCATAGCCGTGATTGTAGTAGAAGCGCCGCAGCAGCTCCTGGTCGGCGCGCAGCTTGTCGTCGTCATAGACGTCGTCGCGCAGGATGAACGAAACCCAGGACGAGCGCTTGGTCGTGATCACATCTGACAGGCGGCGGCTCGAATAAGCGCTGTTGCCGACGAAATTGATCGCCGCGATCTGCGTGCGATCACCTTCATTGACATGGAAGACCACGTTCACGCGGTTGTCGCCGAGCTGCATGACCTCGGTGGTCACGGCGGCATCGTCACGGCCGATACGCCTGTAGGCGGCCTTGACCGACTCTACATCGGCGTCGAGCGCCGCCTGCGAGAACGTGCCGCGCGGCTTCAACTGCACGGCAGCCGCAAGCGCGTTGTCCTTGAGCTTCTTGTTGCCCTGGAACAGCACCTGGTTGACGACCTGGTACTCGGAAACCTTGACCACCAACGTCGAACCGACCTGATTGATCTGCACATCCGAGAACAACCCGGTTCCGAAGAGCGCCTTGACCGCGCTGTCGATGTCGGAGCTGGAGAAGGATTTGCCCGGCTTGATGGTGATGTAATTGCGGATGGTATCGGCGTCGACACGTTGGTTGCCGCTCACCTCCACCCTGCTGACGACAGCGGCTTCGGCCGCCGATGTGGCAACGAACTGCACTGCGAGCGCACCTGGCACGACCAAAGCCGCGGACAGGGCTGCCGCGGAAGCGGCGCTCAAAAACTTGGATGCTGCCTTCATCGGGCTTAATAACCTTTTCTCGTAGTCCCCACGGCGAGAAAACCGGACGTGCGGTAATTTCTCGTACCGTATTAACCGGATTTTCCCTACACGCAAGGCTTCTGGTTAATTTGTATTTACTTAACCCTGGTGCGTGGCTTTCGCGTCACTCATATCCCCGTGCATGGTAAACGGCGTCTCAACATCGACCATCCCGAAGCCAAATTTCTTCATGATTTCAGCATCCAAACAGATCGTTCCAGAATACGAAACCCATGAAGCCCAAAACCAGAAGCAGACCGGCCCGATAGGCCATTTCCATCATCCGTTCCGACACCGGCCGGCGGATGACGGCCTCCACGCCGTAGAACAGGAGATGGCCGCCGTCGAGGGGGGGAATCGGCAAAAGATTGAGGATGCCGATGCCCACGGACAGCAGCGCAACGAGCTGCACGAGCCATTCGAAGCCGAGCTTCGCCGCCTTGCCGGCCATGTCCGCGATCTTCACCGGGCCGCCGAGCTGGCACTTGTCCTCGCGCCCGACGACGAAACGCTGCAGGAACTGGCCGGTGCGCTGGATGACGTGCCCGGTTTCCTCCACCGCCGCGGCCAACGCGCCGGCGGGGCTGTAGGTGATCAGCCTGGGCTGGCCGAGTTCCTGGTTGTTGACGACGCCGATCACGGCCACCTTGACCTTGTTGCCGAGCGCGTCCTGCTGCTCCATCAGCTGCGGCGTGGCGGTCACGGTCACTTCCTTGCCGTCGCGCAGCATGACGAAGGTGATGCTGTCGCCGGCCCGGCCCGAAACCAGGCGTTGGACGTCACCGAAGGTTTCGATCTTGCTGCCGTCGACGCTGACGAATCGGTCGCCGGGCAGGATGCCGGCTTTCGCCGCCGGGCTGCCGGCGGTCACCTCGGCCACCATGGGTTCCGCGACATAGCGGCCATAGGCTGAAAACAGCACCGAAAAGACGACGATCGTCAGCAGGAAATTGAACAGCGGCCCGGCCACCACCGTCGCCGCCCGCTTCCAGATCGGCTGGGTGTGAAAGGCGACCTTGCGTTCCTCGTCGGTCAGCGTTTCGATCTCTTCCATCGACGGCTGGCTGGAGGTGGCGTTCATGTCGCCGACGAATTTGACATAGCCGCCAAGCGGTATGGCGCAGAGCTTCCAGCGCGTGCCGTGCCTGTCGTTGAAGCCGAAGAGTTCCGGGCCGAAACCGATCGAAAAGGCCCTGACGCCGATGCCGCACCAGCGGCCAACGAGATAGTGGCCCATCTCGTGGACGAACACGACCACGGTCAGCACGAACAGGAAGGGCACGAGCGTGCCGAGAAGGAAGCCTTCCATGCCGAAGATCGCGTGAAGAATCTCGTTCAACTCAAATCCTCAGTTCTTCCGCGACACCGTTGCGCCGCGACTGTGACATCAATCCAGGCGAATCCAAGGCGCGCCCGCATCGATCGTGGAACGATGCCGTTCAAATGGGAAACAGCCCCTGTGCCGGCTGATCGGCGCCCGCCGAAATCCAGCCGATGACGTATAGGGCGAAAGCCGCCGCGACAAGCCCGTCGACACGGTCCATGACGCCGCCATGGCCCGGAATGAGCGCGCCCGAATCCTTGCGGCCGTGGCGGCGCTTGACCCAGGATTCCAGGAGGTCGCCAGCCTGGGAGACGATTGAAAGCGCGAGCGCGACGAGACCGAGCATTGGCAGGTTGCCCGCACCGGCGGCGACGGCCAGGATGAGCCCCGCAACGACCCCGCCCACGGCGCCGCCGAGCGCGCCACTTCGCGTCTTGCCGGGAGAGATGGACGGCGCCAGCCTCGGGCCACCGACGGCCCGGCCGACGAAATAGGCAAAGATGTCGGTCGCCCAGACCACCGCGAACAGGAACAGGATGGCGACGAGGCCGGAATGGTCGCCGTCACGCAGAAGCGCAAGGGAAAGACCCGAGACGGCTGCATAGGCAAGGCCGGAGGCATCCCACTGCCCGGCCCCGCGCAGTTGGGCGGCGATGGCCGTGACGGCGACCAGTGCAGCCACTAGAAGCAGCAGCCACAAGGCAGGCAGGCCGGTGATCAGGGCGCCGAGAAACACCAGCAGCAGCGCTTCCGGCAAAAAACCGAGCCCGGTCGTCCCGGAAGGGCGAGACATGCGCGTCCATTCGTAGAAGATCACCGCCGAAATCGCGGCTGAAAGCAGCCGGAACGGCAGGCCGCCGAACCAGGTCAGGCCAAGCGTCGCGATGGCAAGCACGACCGCCGAAAGAACGCGAAGCTGGAGATTGCTCATCCCGCGGCCGGCCGCGAAGCGACATCTTGCGGATCCAGCCCGCCAAAACGGCGTTCGCGCCCGGCGAACTCGCGCAAGGCCTCGGCTAGATGCTCTCGGCTGAAATCGGGCCAATAGCAGGGCAGGAACACAAGCTCGCTATAGGCAGCCTGCCACAGAAGAAAATTGGAAAGGCGAAGCTCACCGCTGGTGCGTATGACCAGTTCGGGATCGGGAACGCCTTGCGTGTCGAGGCAGCCGGCAAAGGATTCGGCGGTGATCGCCTCGCTGTCGAGCTCGCCGCGCGCGACGGCCGAGGCAAGCTTGCGCGCCGTGCGCACGATCTCGTCGCGTCCGCCGTAGTTGAAGGCGATGATCAGCGTCAGCGCCTCGTTGGCCGACGTCAGCGCTTCG
Organism: Mesorhizobium sp. B1-1-6; assembly: GCF_006443035.1. Taxonomy (NCBI): domain Bacteria; kingdom Pseudomonadati; phylum Pseudomonadota; class Alphaproteobacteria; order Hyphomicrobiales; family Phyllobacteriaceae; genus Mesorhizobium; species Mesorhizobium sp. B1-1-6. The sequence goes on from NZ_VFWR01000020.1 coordinate 91,387, forward strand.
GCTTCTTCGAGCAGGAGCCTGATATCGGGCTGCAGCCCTGCCCTGTCGCCGATGATCCTGACGCGCACGCCGCTGCGGTGCAGTTCGGCGAGATCGCGGCGAATGAACAGCTTCAACAGGCCCATCAGGTCGCTGACTTCGGATTTCGGCCGCGACCAGTTTTCCGAAGAGAAGGCATAGACAGTCAGGTAGGAAATGCCGAGATCGGGCGCGGCGCGCACCGTCTTGCGCAGTGCTTCTACGCCCGCGCGATGGCCGGCGAGCCGCGGCATGCCGCGCGCCTTGGCCCAGCGTCCGTTTCCATCCATGATGATCGCGACATGCGCGGGCGTTGCCATGATCTCGCTTTCGGGCCAGCCGCCGGCCAGACCCTAAACCTGCATGATTTCAGCTTCCTTGTCGGAAAGCAGGTGGTCGATGGTGCTGATCGTTTCGTCGGTAAGCTTCTGGACCTGGTCGGAGCGCTTGCGCTGATCGTCCTCGCTGATGACGCCGTCCTTCTCCGCCTTCTTCAGGAAGTCCATGCCGTCGCGGCGCACATGGCGCGCTGCGACACGGGCGTTCTCGGCGTAGCCATGCGAGATCTTGACGAGTTCCTTACGGCGCTGCTCGTTGAGTTCCGGAAGCGGAATCCTGAGATTGGTGCCGTCCACGATAGGGTTGAAGCCCAGATTGGATTCGCGGATGGCGCGATCGACCGCGCCCACCATCGACTTGTCCCAGACCGACACCGAAATCATGCGCGGCTCAGGCACCGTGACATTGGCCACCTGGTTGATCGGCATGCTGGTGCCATAGGCCTGCACCTGGATAGCGTCGAGCAGGTTGCTGGAAGCGCGACCGGTCCGCAGCGAAGCCAGGTCATGCTTGAACGCGGCGATTGCCCCATCCATGCGCCGCTTGAGATCGTCGTACTCACCACTCATCTTAGTCTCCTCGACCCGTCTGACGCGGGTTCACTGCTTTCGGGGCAAGGCCCCGTGTTCGAGCCTGATTTCGAAACCGGTTTTCGCCTTTTCCGCGATCAGGCCCCGGATCAATCGTCCGCGACGACCGTGCAGCGGCCGCCGCCCCTTAGAATATCGCCGAAACCACCTTTTTCGTGGATCGAATAGACGATTATCGGAATGTTGTTTTCGCGCGCAAGTGCAATCGCTGCCGTATCCATGATGGAAAGGCCGCGATTTATCACTTCGGCATGGCTGATGCGCTCGAAACGCGTCGCGTTCGGGTCCTTCTTCGGGTCGGCAGAATAGACGCCGTCGACCTGTGTGCCCTTGAACAGCGCGTCGGCGCCGATTTCAGCGGCGCGAAGTGCTGCGGCCGAATCAGTGGTGAAGAACGGATTGCCGGTGCCGCCGGCAAAGATCACCACCTTGCCCTGGTTCATGTAGGCGGTTGCCTGGCGCTGCGAAAAGCTCTCGCAAAGCTCAGGCATGGCGATCGCGGAAAGAACCACCGCATCGACGCCGATCTTGTTCAGCGAGGTGCGCAGCGCCAGCGAATTGATGACGGTGGCGAGCATACCCATATGGTCGCCGGTGACGCGGTCGCCACCCTTGGAGGCAACCGCCACACCGCGAAAGATATTGCCGCCGCCGATGACGACGCCAACCTCGATGCCGAGCGCGCGGGCTTCGGCGATGTCGCCGGCGATGCGGTCGACGACCGAGACGTCGATGCCGAAATGCTGTTCGCCCATCAACGCTTCACCAGACGCTTTCAGCAAGACACGTCGGTAGAAGGGCTTCACCGTCATCTGGTCCTCGAAAATCTCGGCGCGGCAAATCAGGAGGCGAAACTGCCCCGCTTCGCCTGGCGGCGCTGGCATGATGGTTCGACCCGATACACGAAGGGCGCGGCGATGTCACGCCGCGCCCTTGCGCAAAATCCCAGGCTTTTTCGATCAGTTGCTGCTGATGCTGACCGCCTCGCCTTCCACCAGAACCTGCGGCGAATAGCCGGAGGGCTTGTCGCCGGTCACGACACCGCCGGCCACCCTGACCTGGATCTCGGGCCCGAAATAGGAATGCGGGAACGGCGCCGGCATGCTGCTCACCGAATCCAGCCGCTTGCGGAGTTCGGGGGCAATCGAAAAATCCAGCGCCGCGAGGTTGTCCTGCAGTTGCGCGAGCTTGGTCGCGCCCAGGATGACGGTTGCGACGCCGGGCTGCGTCGCCACCCAGTTGAGTGCCACCTGGGCCATGCTGCGGCCGAGTTCGGCGGCCACCTTTTCGAGCTCGGCCACGATCGCCCAATTGCGGTCGCTGAATTTCCGGAAGCTCGGATGCGTGGTGTTGCGGAAACCGTCGAGCCGGCCGGCATTGCCGGCTTGCGTCGGGCGATATTTGCCGCTGAGCAAGCCGCTGGCCAGCGGGCTCCAAACCATGACGCCGGCGCCATGATGCGTGGCGAAAGGCACGAACTCATGCTCGATCGAGCGTTCGGCCAGCGAATATTCGAGCTGCAGGGCCGAGATCGGCTCATAGCAGCGCAATTCTGCGATCGCCTGCGCCCGCCCCGCATACCAGGCCGGCACATCGGAAAGGCCGACGTGGCGCACCTTGCCCGCGCGCACCAGGTCGTCCAGCGTGCGCAGCACCTCCTCGGCCGGCGTCAGCCTGTCCCACACATGCATGAGATAGAGGTCGATATAGTCGGTTCCGAGCCGCTTCAGAGAGGCGTCCACGGCGCGCATTATGTTCTTGCGGCCATTGCCGCCGGCGTTCGGATTGCCCGGTTCTGAATTGAAGGTGAATTTAGTGGCGATCACCGCCTTGTCGCGCAATCCGCGCTCGGCGACGAATTCGCCGAGCCAGGTCTCGGCGGTGCCGCCGGTATAGAGATCGGCCGTGTCGAAGAAATTGCCGCCCGCCTCGACATATTCGTCGAAGATTGCGCGGGCTGTATCCCTATCAGTGCCCCAGCCTAATTCGGTGCCGAAGGTCATGGTGCCCAGCGCCAACCGGCTGACGCGCAAGCCGCTGTTGCCAAGCGTGTAGTAGTTCATGGTCATGATATTCTCCGATCGAGTTTGATGTTGGGTTATTGGCCGGGTGTCGTCTTGACCCAGGGATTGCCGCGCTCATGGGTCACGCGGAAGGTGAAGCCGTCGACCTTCCAACCCGCGCCGGAGCGGGTCAGGTGGTGCTCATATGTGCCCCAGACTTCCCAAAGCGGCTCGCCATTGCCTTCCATCCGGTTCCAGGCATAGCCGTTCGACAGGACGGTCGCCGTGTCCGCTTCGAGAACGACCTGGTGATTGGTGCGCAGATGCAGGCTGGTCTTGCCGCCCTTGAGGTTGCCGGCCCAGGCGCCGATCAGGTCGTCGGAGGCAATATTGGCCGCCGGCTGTCCGGACAGGCTGCTGAAATCAGCGGTAACCCGATCCGCGAAATAGCTGCGGACAAGCTTCCAGTCCTGCGCGTCGACGGCGCGGTCGATGGCATCGGCGATGCGGATGACCGCGCGCTCGTCGGCAAGCGCCTGCCACTCCGCCGGTTCGGCTCCCCCGGCATCGATCGGCGCCAGCGCCAGTCCCGCAGCGAAGGTCACATGTTTCAAAGCATTCATGTCTCGTCTCCTGGAAAATCAGCCCGCCGACGATGTATCGAGGACAATGTGGATCAACGCGCCGCCATCGATAAGATTGCATTGTTCGCAAAGACTATGCGATATCATTCATGAATGGACCGGGACCTGCTTACCCACCTGCCCGTCATCGTTGCCGTGGCGCGACGGGGCGGCTTCGCGCTTGCCGCGGCCGAGCTCGGCATGAGCCCGTCGGCGGTCAGCCATGCGGTGCGGCTGGTGGAAGAACGCATCGGCCAGCCGCTGTTTGCGCGCACGACACGTAGCGTCTCGCTGACAGAAGCCGGCAAGGCATTGGTGGAGACAGCGGGCCCTGCCCTTCAGGACATCGCGGAGCGGATGGACCGCATCCGCGGCGTCAAGGGACGGCCTTCCGGTCTGCTCAGGATCAATGCCTCCAACATCGCGATCCCTTTGGCGGTGACGCCTGTGATCGCAGCCATGGCCGATCGCTATCCGGATGTGACGGTCGAGGTTTTCGCCGATCAAGCCCTGGTCGATATCGTCGGGGAAGGTTTTGACGCCGGCATCAGGCTGGGCGAGATGATCGCGCAGGACATGACCGCCATACGGCTGACGCAGCCTTTCAAGGCCGTGCTGGTCGCCTCGCCGGACTATATCGGAAAGCGCGGCCGTCCACGCGACGTGGCCGACCTCGCGAACCATAATTGCATAGGCTACAGGCTTGTCCGCTCCGGCGCGCTCTATCGTTGGGATTTGAACGACAACGGCAAGGAGGTCGTGGTCGAGACGCGTGGCACGGCCGTCGTGACCGATTCGCTGGCGGCGATCGATCTTGCGCTTGCAGGGGTCGGGCTCGCCTATGTGTTCGAGCCGCTGGTGCGCGTCGATCTTGCCGCAGGACGCCTCGTCCAGATCCTGCCAAAGACGGCAATCGAGGAACCCGGCCTTTTCCTTTACTTTCCGCGCCGGGCGTCGATGGCGCCGAAGCTGAGGGCCTTCATCGACACCGCACAAGAAATCGGCCGGGCATCCATGCGGACACCCGGCCGAGTTGCCTGAGCCGTTTAGCCTTACTTGTTCTTCGGGCTATTTCTTGACCGCCGCCGCGACTTCCGCCGCGAAATCGGTCGCTTCCTTCTCGATGCCTTCGCCGAGCGCGAAACGCAGATAGGCCGAGATCTTGGCCGGAGCGCCGATCTCCTTCTCGGCATCCTTCAGCGCCTTCTCGACGGTGATGTCGGGATTGAGCACGAAGGCCTGCTTCAGAAGCACGACTTCCTCGTAGAACTTGCGCAGGCGGCCCTCGACCATCTTCTCGATGATCGCCTCCGGCTTGCCGGACTGGCGTGCCTGGTCGGCGAAGATCGCCTTCTCGCGCTCGACTGCCGCGGGATCGAGTTCCTCGGTGGTCAGTGCCATCGGGTTGGTGGCGGCGACATGCATGGCGACCTGGCGGGCGAATGCATTGGCCGCGTGCTCGTTGCCCGTGGTCTCGATAGCGACCAGGACGCCCAGCTTGCCAAGGCCGTCGGCAACCGCGTTGTGAACATAGGTCGCGACGGCGCCGTGCGGAACGGTGAGCTTGGCCGAACGGCGGAAGCCCATGTTCTCGCCGATGGTACCGACGGCGTCCTTGATGGTGTCGGTGACCGACTTGTCCGAACCCGGGTACTTCGCGGCAGCCACGGCCTCGCTCGTGCCATAGGCCAGTGCCACCTTGGCGACGTTGGCGACGATCTCCTGGAAGGCGGCGTTGCGGGCGACGAAGTCGGTCTCGGAATTGACCTCGACGACCGCGGCCTCGCGCACGCCGGAATCGACGCCGATCAGGCCCTCGGCCGCGGTGCGGCCTGCCTTCTTGTCGGCCTTGGAGATACCCTTCTTGCGCAGCCAGTCGACGGCTTCTTCCATGTTGCCGTTGGTCTCGTTCAACGCCGCCTTGCAGTCCATCATGCCCGCGCCGGTCAAGTCGCGGAGTTCTTTGACCTGTGCAGCCGAAATGCTCATTGTCGCCTCTTTGTTCAAATGCGCCGACGCACCATCGAATCTCGACGGTGCGTCCGTTTAACGCGTCAAAATATTAGAAAGATGAAGGCCGTGACCGGCCCTCGCTATCACGCTTCCGGAGTTTCCGCCGCCGGAGTTTCGCCGAGCACCGGCTCGACCGGAGCTTCCACCGAAGCGCCGATGTCGACACCCAGCGCGCCCTGCTGGCGGGCGATGCCGTCGATGGCAGCCTTCGCGATGAGGTCGCAATAGAGCTGGATGGCGCGCGCGGCGTCGTCATTGCCGGGGATCGGGAAGTCGATCTTGTCCGGATCGCAGTTCGAGTCGATGATGGCGACGACCGGAATGCCAAGGCGCTTGGCCTCGAGGATGGCGATCGCTTCCTTGTTGGTGTCGATCACGAACATCAGGTCGGGCGTCGAGCCCATGTCCTTGATGCCGCCGAGAGCCTTGTCGAGCTTCTCGCGCTCGCGGTCGAGATTGAGACGCTCCTTCTTGGTCAACCCTTGCGCCTCGCCGGCCAGCATCTCGTCGAGCTTGCGCAGGCGCTGGATCGAGTTCGAGATCGTCTTCCAGTTGGTCAGCATGCCGCCCAGCCAACGCGAGTTGACATAGTACTGGGCCGAACGCTGCGCGGCATCGGCGACGATGTCGGACGCCTGGCGCTTGGTGCCGACGAACAGCACGCGGCCGCCCTTGGCGACGGTGTCGGAAACCTGCTTCAGCGCCTGGTGCAGCAACGGCACCGTTTGGCTGAGGTCGATGATGTGGATGTTGTTGCGGGCGCCGTAGATATAGGGCGCCATCTTCGGGTTCCAGCGGTGGGTCTGGTGGCCGAAGTGAATGCCAGCTTCCAAAAGCTGGCGCATGCTGAAATCAGGCAGAGCCATTCTCATTTTCCTTTCCGGTTAGCCTCCACGGACACAGGCATTTTCGGACGAAGTCCTCGACGCCACCGGAGGTTTCAGCCGGATTTCTCCCGGGCAGACACCAAAGTCCGTGTGTGGAATGAGCGCGCATATAGAGGGGAAGTGCTCCAAACGCAAGCGCAACGACGCATTGTGTCGTAAGCACATGAGTTGTCCGGATTAGGTAGCACGTGAGTTGTCCGGTTTTATCGCCAGCGGATGGAGGCTGG
>NZ_VFWR01000021.1:0-92009 GCF_006443035.1 Mesorhizobium sp. B1-1-6
GTGAACCGCTTCGACGCCAAAACAGAAGCGGACAGATCATGTGCTACCAAACCGGACAACTTGATTAGCTACCGACAGAGCAAGCGGCAATCCCGGATGTCGCAGGGCCGGAAAAACCGGCATGTGCGGAAACAGGACTCCGTGGTTCCCGGAAACCAGGCCTTAACCACCATGACAGGTTGTATGGGGTTGCGGCCCCGGCATCAACCGCCGATTCATCATGTCTGGCGCAAAAAGCGGCATCCCGCTGTCAGCAACGGGCTAGGCATTTCCGGGGGTAAGGATGCTTCTCAAGAAATTCTGGCGCTCGAAAAGCGGCAACTTCGCGCTTTTGCTCGGGATCGGCTTGCCGGCCATCCTGTCGGCGGTGGCCTTCGCAGCCGATGTCTCTACCATCATGCGGGCCAAGAGCAACCTGCAGAATGCGCTCGACGCGGCAAATCTCGCCTCCTCGCATCTCGGCGATCTGGACATCACCCGCACCGACGCCTTCAACCGCTATTTCCAGGCCAACGTAGCCGGACATGGCGAACTCACAAATGCGCAGGCCACGTTGACGGTCGACAGGGGCGTCAACTTCGTCAAGACGAAGGCCGTCGCCTCGGCTGACGTCGATTTGAACTTCGCCTTTCTGCTCGGTGAGAGCAGGCACATCGTGGTCGATGCCTCGGCGGTCGAATCGAACAACCAGCTCGAAGTCGTGCTGGTTCTGGACAACACCGGCTCGATGGCCGGCGCCAAAATTGCTGCCCTCAAGACAGCGACGGACAATCTGCTCAAATATCTGGAAGCGGCGCAATCACCGACGCGCAAGGTCCGCGTGGCGCTGGTCCCCTTCGTCACGGCTGTCAATGTCAACGGCGACGGGTTCGACCCGTCCTGGATCGACATGGACGGCAAGTCATCCACCAATGGAATCAATTTCCCCGTCATCAACGACAAGCGTCCCAATCATATGGCGCTGTTCAGGCAGTTGATGAAAGATCCGGCCTCTGCCGCCAAATTGACGGGGTGGAAGGACGGCAAGGGGGAGGATACGGGTTGGAAAGGCTGCGTCGAGGCGCGGCCTGGTGTCCTTAATATCGCCGATACGCCGCCTGATCCACGTTACCCTGACACTCTGTTCGTGCCTTATTTCGCGCCGGACAGTCCGGGAAAGGGGACGAGACCTTCCAGCGGCTATTCAAACGATGCCTATCACTACAACAATTCCTTTATCGACGACGCCCCCGACGAGGCCAAACTTGCTCGGAATGGCGGACTGAATATTCTCGGAATAGATCTGAGCGGCTTGCTTGGAAGTGCTGCCGGGCTTTTGCGGGGTGATCTTGAAACAGTCGCCAAATATGTGGCGCCGCAGAACACCGCCATTGCCACCGCGGTCACAAACGATCCAAACGCCTTGCAATTGACGGTGGGGCCAAACCGGTCCTGTCCCTCGCCAATCGTCCCCTTGACCGAAGACTTTACAAAACTTCGCAACGAGGCCGCCAAGATGCTTGCATGGGCGGGGTCCGGCACCAATGTTTCCGAGGGCCTGGCCTGGGGCCAGCGAGTGTTGTCGCCGAGTGCGCCATATGCCGAGGGGACGCCTTGGAAGACGCCTGGGGTGAGCAAGATCGTCATGTTGCTCACCGACGGCGAGAATGTCGTCTACGGCGCCAGCAACGAGACGACCAAGTCCGACTATACGTCCTATGGTTTTCTCGCGGGCTCAGCCTATGGCGCTGCCGGTCGGCTTGGATCGGACAATCAGACGACCGCCGCGCGCAATGTCGACGGATGGACCAAAAGCGTCTGCACGCAGCTGAAGAAGCAGGGCGCCGAAATCTACACGATGGTGCTGCAATCCGACACCGCCGCCAACCGCACGCTCTACAGCGCCTGCGCCTCGGATCCCAGCGACTACTACGCCGTCAACGATCCAAACAAATTGCCGAACGTGTTCCAGCAGATCGCCAACAAATTCTCGAAATTGCAACTGACGAATTGAACGCTCGACCCCGCTGGGCGGCATCCTGGAAGGATGCCGCGAATTTCAGCTCATATGGGCGACGACCTTGTCCACCGTTTCGGGGAAGAAGTCGGGCGCCGCGTGGCGTTTGCCGAACATCATGTCGTATTGCAGCAGCCGGAAGTCGCGGATCGCCGGGTCGATCTGCTTTTGCCGCGCCCAATCGGGCGTGGCTTCTCCCGCCGGCGTCAGCAGCAGATTGCGGTCGACCACGCGGTAGCGTTCGCGCATCTCGCCCAGGAAGCCGGTATAGTAGGGGTGGGTGATGCCGGCCGTTTTCAGGATGTGATAGGGCAGGAAGGCGGGGCTGACGGCGCCCATGTCCTTGGCAGGGCCTGTGCGGTTCGACCAGATGACCAGTGGCGTCTGATGATGCTCCAGCGCCGCCTCGGCGGAAGCCTCCTTGCGCGGCGCGACATTGTCCTTCATGAACCCGGTCTCTACATAGACCGGCCCAAGCGGCGGCAGATGGTCGCCGAAGAAGGCGATGACGGTGGGGCGAGAGCGTTTCTTTGCCCATTCGATCAGGCGTTCGAGACCGCGGTCCGCGTCGGCCGAGCCCTCGGTGTAACTCAGCAGCGATTCACGCGCCCATTGGCTGATCGGCGCCTGCACGGTGTGGGTCGGGTTGTAGTAGCGGTTCGGCTCGTAAGGGCCGTGGTTCTGCAGGCTGACGGCAAAGAAGAACACCGGGGCATCGCTGGCATCGGCCTCGCTGATGATCTCGTCCGTCATCGCCGCGTCGGATGCCAGCGGCCCGCGCTTTTGCATCGGCGGCAACGTCTCTTCCGATCTGAAGTCGTCGAAGCCGAAATCGGCATAGACCGCGCCGCGGTTCCAGAACCAGTTGGTGCCCGGATGGATGGCGCGCGCCCTGTAGCCCTCCCTCTTCAGGAAGGTCGCCAGCGACGGCGTCGGCGTGCGCACATATTGCTGGTAGGGGATGCTGCCGGCCGGCAGGAAGGCGTTGGAGAAGCCGGTCAGTGCCTCGAACTCGATATTGGCGGTCATGCCGCCGAATTCGGGTGAGAACATGGAGCCCGAACGCAGCGCCCGCACGTTGGGGATCGGATCGGGCGTGATGGTGACCCCGGGCAGCTTGGTCGGATCCCAGAAGGATTCGCTCATGACGACGATGATGTCGGGCTTTTCCTGGGGCACCGAGGCGGTCACCTGCGGCCTGTCGATGGCCGCGATCGCCTTTTCCGAATAGCCTGGCGGCGCCGAGACATGCGCCATCGGCACGTTCAGCGCGAAGGCGAGCGCAAAGCCGTTGGAGGCGTAATTTTCCTTCTGGTCCCACATAATCGGGATGATCTGCAGCCGGTCCCGGGTCCAGGAGAAGGTGGCATAGTCCATGATCGAGACGAAGAAGGCGAGCAGCGGCACGGCCAGCGTCAGCCGGGCGAGACGGCCCTTGCGGCTGAGTATGGGCACTTTTCGACGCCAGACCCGCCAGCCATAGATGAGCAGCGACAGGCCGGCGACGATGCCGACAATCATGGCAAGGGCAGTCATCGGACGGTCACGCACCAGAAGCGGCAGCAGCGCCACGATCTGGCGGGAGTAGAGGAAATCGGTCGGGTAGAGGGGATCGCCGAGATAATGTGATTTCTGGTGACCGATGAAAGCCAGCGAGAGCGTCAGCGGCGCGACGATCATCAGGCTTTGATAGCTGCGGCCGAAAACGGCATCGAGGCCGACCAGAACCAGTGCGAACACCACGATCGTGGTCCAGCCCGGCTTGAGCGGCTGCAGGAAGAAGGAAACCGTGCCGGCGAAGTCGCCGCGCACGATCAATTCGATGGCGAACACCAGGACGGCCGCGATCAGCAGGCTGGTCAGCCCATAGCGTATGGTCGGCCACTTCCGTCCCGGCAGGTAGCCGGTGGAAGGATCGTCTTCCAGAAACTGTGGCGCGGCTTTGCCTGCGCCTTTCGAAATCCTAGCCACTTTAACTTCCCCACCCAGCGACAGACCCGTCACTCGATTGTCATGGAATTGTCACGCAAAGCTAGCGCCTGTGGCGGAAATAAGAAGAGCCAGCAAACGATTCGTGAGCGGTTTTCATCAGGAGTGATCGCCAAAAAGCCTTTTGGAACAGGCACTCGGCCGGCAAAGCTGCCAAGGGGCCGGGTCGAACCGGGCTTGACTTGGCAGGCCGCGTTGCGTCACAGGCAGGAAAATTCGTGTATCAGGCAAGCAGAACCGAGCTTTGGGAGCCCACACATGGCCGTTGCATTCACCTTTCCGGGACAAGGCAGCCAGGCTGTCGGCATGGGCAAGGACCTCGCCGATGCCTTCCCCGAGGCGCGTAGGGTTTTTAGCGAAGTCGACGACGCGCTCGGCGAAAACCTGTCGAAGCTGATCTGGGAAGGGCCGGAAGAGACGCTGACGCTCACCGCCAACGCGCAGCCGGCGCTGATGGCCGTATCGCTGGCCGCGATCAGGGCCTTGGAAGCGCGCGGCTTCTCGCTGAAGGACAAGATTACCTACGTCGCTGGCCATTCGCTGGGCGAATATTCGGCGCTTGCCGCCGCCGGCTTCGTCTCGGTTGCCGATGCCGCCAGGCTGCTGCGCATCCGCGGCAATGCCATGCAAGCGGCGGTGCCCGCCGGCGAAGGCGCCATGGCGGCGATCATCGGACTGGAGCAGGCCGATGTCGAAGCCGCCTGCGCCGAGGCTGCCAAAGGATCGGTCTGCCAGATCGCCAACGACAATGGCGGTGGCCAGCTGGTGATTTCCGGCGCCAAGGCAGCGGTCGAACTGGCTGCCAAACTGTGCACGGAAAAAGGCGCCAAGCGAGCGCTGATGCTGCAGGTCTCCGCGCCCTTCCATTCGGCGCTGATGGCGCCCGCCGCCGAGATCATGCGCGAGGCGCTGGCCGGGGTAACCAAGAACGCGCCTGTCGTGCCGCTCGTCTCCAATGTCACGGTCACTCCGACCAGCGATCCCGAAATCATTGCGCGCCGTCTGTTCGAACAGGTGATCGGCCGCGTGCGCTGGCGCGAGACGGTGGAGTGGTTCGGCGCGAACGGCGTCACCACGCTCTATGAAGTCGGCGCGGGAAAAGTGCTTTCAGGGCTGGCCCGGCGCATCAACCGCGAATTCGCCACGGCATCGGTCGGTTCCGCGGCCGAGGTCGAAACCGCACTGGCGGCGCTCGGGTGAGGCGCCGCGTGTGAATTTGATGGCGCGGCTTGTATCGCTGAAGATATTCCGTTGGTGATGGCAATCGGATACCCGCGAGACGTATACAGATAAGGTTGCTCGCTGAGCTTCCGAAACCAAAGAGGAAAACACATGTTCGAACTGACCGGCCGCAAGGCACTTGTCACCGGCGCGTCGGGAGGCATCGGCGAGGCGATCGCCAGGGTGCTGCATGCGCAAGGCGCCATCGTCGGCCTGCACGGCACGCGCGTCGAGAGACTGGAGGCGCTGGCCGCCGACCTGGGCGACCGGGTGAAGCTGTTTCCGGCCGACCTGTCGAACCGCGACGAGGTCAAGGCGCTCGGCCAGAAAGCGGAGGCCGATCTCGAGGGCGTCGACATCCTAGTCAACAATGCCGGCATCACCAAGGACGGGCTGTTCGTGCGGATGTCGGACGCCGACTGGGACAGCGTGCTCGAAGTCAATCTGACGGCCGTGTTCAGGCTGACGCGTGAGCTGACCCATCCGATGATGCGCCGTCGCCACGGCCGCATCATCAACATTACCTCGGTGGTCGGCGTCACCGGCAATCCCGGCCAGACCAACTACTGCGCCTCCAAGGCCGGCATGATCGGCTTTTCCAAATCGCTGGCGCAGGAGATCGCCACCCGCAGCATAACCGTCAACTGTGTCGCCCCGGGCTTCATCGAATCGGCGATGACCGACAAGCTCAACGACAAGCAGAAGGAGGCGATCATGGCCGCTATCCCGACGCGCCGCATGGGCACCAGCGCCGAAGTGGCGTCCGCCGTCGCTTATCTTGCCTCCAACGAGGCCGGCTACGTCACCGGCCAAACCATCCATGTGAACGGCGGCATGGCGATGATCTGATCGGGTCGGCCAAAGCATGCATTTCGGGCCGGGCCCGGGCATTCGCGGTGGCTTTGAGACGGCGACAGGCAACGCCTGGGCGGGCTGTGAAAAGCGACCATTTCGGCTTGGACGCCCACGATTTTTCGTGTAATGCGGCCCGCAACCCGGCGGTTCGGGCAAAAACCGGTCTGCGGCCATTGCGTTTCCGGCGGGACCATCTTTCAGCTTGATTAGCGGCATTCCGCCCGCTAACGAAGACAGACAACCAAAAGACGAGGATGCCCCAAATGAGTGACACCGCAGAGCGCGTCAAGAAGATTGTCATCGAGCACCTGGGCGTCGATGCCGACAAGGTGACGGAGCAGGCGAGCTTCATCGACGATCTGGGCGCCGACAGTCTCGACACGGTCGAACTCGTCATGGCGTTTGAAGAAGAATTCGGCGTCGAGATCCCCGATGACGCGGCTGAAACCATCCTGACGGTGGGCGATGCCGTGAAGTACATCGACAAGGCTTCGGCCTGACGCTTTCCGCAGTCATCACCGGGGAGGACCTGCGATGAGGCGTGTCGTCGTCACGGGCCTTGGATTGCTGTCGCCGTTCGGCATGGGCTTCGAGCACAGCTGGAAGGAACTTCTGACCGGCCGCAGCGCCGCCAAGCGCATCACCGAGTTCGAGGTGGAGGATCTTGCCTGCAAGATCGCCCATGTCGTTCCGCGTGGTGACGGCAGCAACGCCACCTTCAATCCCGAGGCGGTGCTCGAGCCGAAGGAACTGCGCAAGATCGGCGACTTCATCCTGTACGGGATCGCAGCCGCCGACGAGGCACTGAAGGATTCCGGCTGGCAGCCGAAGACCCATGCCGAGCAGTGCGCCACCGGCGTTCTGATCGGTTCGGGCATTGGCGGCATCGAAGGCATCGCCGAGAACGCGATGATCCTGAAGGAGCGCGGCCCACGCCGCATCAGCCCCTTCTTCATCCCCGGCCAGATCATCAATCTCGTCTCCGGCCAGGTTTCGATCCGGCATGGGCTGAAAGGCCCCAACCATGCCGTCGTCACCGCTTGCTCGACCGGCGCGCATGCGATCGGCGACGCAGCCCGGCTGATCATCTGGGGCGATGCCGACGTCATGGTCGCCGGCGGCGCCGAAGCGCCGGTGACGCGACTGTCGATCGCTGGCTTCGCTGCCTGCCGTGCGCTGTCGACCGAGCGCAACGACGCGCCGCAAACGGCTTCGCGGCCCTATGACCGCGATCGCGACGGCTTCGTCATGGGCGAGGGCGCCGGCGTCGTCGTGCTTGAGGAACTCGAGCATGCCAAGGCGCGCGGCGCGAAGATCTATGCGGAAGTGACCGGCTACGGCCTGACCGGCGACGCCTATCACATCACCGCACCGGCTGAAGATGGCGACGGCGCATTCCGTTGCATGACGGCGGCGTTGAACCGGGCAAAGCTGACGCCCGCCGATGTCGATTACATCAACGCGCACGGCACTTCGACCATGGCCGACACGATCGAGCTCGGCGCGGTCGAGCGGCTGGTCGGCAATGCCGCATCGAAGATTTCGATGTCGTCGACCAAGTCGTCGATCGGCCATCTCCTCGGCGCGGCAGGGGCTGCCGAAGCGATCTTCTCGATCCTCGCCATCCGCGACAACATCGCGCCGGCGACCATCAACCTTGACAATCCGGAGCGTGAGACCGCGATCGACCTGGTGCCGAACAAGCCGCGTGCCCGCCAGATCGACGTGGCGTTGTCCAATTCCTTCGGCTTCGGCGGCACCAACGCTTCACTGGTCTTCCAGCGCTACAATGGCTGACCGTCCGCCTGCCGGACGGCGCTTCGGCGTGTCGTCAATTTTGCCATATTCGCCCCTACTCTGCCGCAGGGGATTCGTTGAGAGATCAAACGGTAGGGCGAAATGAACACAAATCCGGCCGGCAACGGAGAGTTCGGGCAAGGGCAGGCGACATCGGGGCCGATCGTACCGAAGACAGCCGCCGAAGCCTTGCGGCCGGAGGCCGGCACGCCACCGCCGAAGCGCTCGCGTGCTTCGCGCAGTCAGGTCGTCGTGTTCATGAACTTCGTCATCTCCTTGGTGATGCTGATGGTTCTGGCGGCGGGTATCGCGCTTTACTTCGGCAAGCAGGAATTCACCGAGCCCGGCCCATCGGCCAATGGCGACACCTTCCTGGTCAAGCCGAACACCGGCGTCCAGGATATCGCCGACCAGCTCGAGCGGCGCGGCCTGATCAGCGACGCCCGCATATTCCGTCTTGGCGTTAGGGCCTTCGGCAATGATTCGGCGCTGAAGGCCGGCGAATACGAGATCAAGCCCCGGGCGTCCATGCGCGACATCATGGAATTGCTGAAGAGCGGCAAGTCGGTCATGTACTCGCTGACCATTCCCGAAGGGCTGACAGTCGAGCAGGCGCTGGCGCGCATCGCAGGCGAGCCCGCCTTGAGCGGCGACATGCCGGCCACCGTGCCTCCAGAGGGCAGTCTCGCCACCGATACGCTGCGCTTCACGCGCGGCGCCACGCGCCAGCAGATGATCGACAAGCTGCTGGCCGACCAGAAGAAGCTGGTCGAGGAGGTCTGGCAGCGGCGCGCCGCCGACCTGCCGCTCGCCAGTATTGACGAGTTCGTCACGCTGGCCTCGATAGTCGAGAAGGAAACAGGCAAGGGCGATGAGCGCTCGCGCGTCGCCGCGGTCTTCCTGAACCGGCTGGCCAAGGGCATGCGCCTGCAATCCGATCCGACCATCATCTACGGTCTGTTCGGCGGCAAGGGCAAACCCGCCGACCGGCCGATCTATCAGTCGGACATCCAGAAGCCGACGCCCTACAACACCTATGTGATCAACGGCCTGCCGCCGACGCCTATCGCCAATCCCGGCCGCGCGGCGCTGGAGGCGGTAGCCAATCCATCAAAGACCGACGACCTCTATTTCGTTGCCGACGGCACTGGCGGACACGTCTTCGCCGCCACGCTTAACGAGCACAATGAGAACGTTGCGCGCTATCGAGCCCAGCAGAAGAAGCAAGTCGACGACGCGGCCAAGGCTGATGCCAAGGTGGAGGGGCAGACCGACGCGCCCATTGACGGCGACGCGGGGGCGGCCCAGTAGCGGCGCACGGTTTTTCCAGCTCGTCCACGCTATCGGTTGAAGACAGGAGCGTTTGGATTTATCGGGGCGCCTCGTAAGCCGATTGGCAGGCGGGCATTTCGGCTTTCTGAAGGTGCGCGAGGCCGGATCAAGCAGTATCCGTAGTACGCGCCAGGGGGTATGCAGGCACCATGAATTTGCAGAGCATGACCGGGTTTGCGCGTGCTGTCGCCGAGCATGACGGCACCTCGATTGCCTGGGAGGTCAAATCCGTCAACGGCAAGAGCGTCGAGGTGCGGCTGCGGCTGCCGCAGGGCTTCGAGCGGCTGGAGCCGGCCATCAGGCAGACGCTTCAGAAACGTTTCGCGCGCGGCAATTTTCAGGCGACGCTGACCATCACGCGCGCCGCCGGAATGCAGTCCCAGCCCGTTGTCAACGAGGCCTTCCTCAAGGACCTGGCCGGGCTCGCCAAGCGGATCGAGGAACAATTTGGTGTTGCTCCTGCGACCGCCGACGGATTGTTGTCGCTGCGCGGCGTGCTCGATATTCCCGAGACCACCGAAACCGAGGATGTGCGCACGGCGCTCGACAACGCCGTCATGGCGGCACTCGAGGTGGCGCTGGAGGGGCTGGAGCGGTCCCGCCAGGGTGAGGGCGCGGCACTTCGCACGCTTCTGCTGGGCCACATCGACGCCATCGAGGCGCTGACGCTGGGCGCTGAAGCGGATCCGTCGCGCGAACCGGCGGCCATCCGCGAGCGCCTCGCCGAACAGGTGCGGCTCTTGATGGATGCTTCGGCCAACCTCGATGTCGGCCGCTTGCACCAGGAAGCCGCCTTCCTCGCCACCAAGGCCGATATTCGCGAGGAGATCGACCGCTTGAAGACGCATGTGACGTCCGGTCGTGCGTTGCTTTCCGGCGGCGGCGCCATCGGACGCAAGCTCGATTTTCTGGCACAGGAATTTAACCGCGAATCGAATACGCTGTGCTCAAAGTCGAACGCTGCCGCGGTCACCGCCATTGGACTGGAACTGAAGGCCGTGGTCGATCAGTTCCGTGAACAGGTCCAGAATCTGGAGTAGCCGATGGTCGCCAGGGATTTAGGGTCCCGCATTCGCCGCCGGGGCCTGATGCTCGTGCTGTCGTCGCCGTCGGGCGCGGGCAAGTCGACGATTGCGCGCAACCTTCTGGAAAGCGATTCCAGCCTCGAATTGTCGGTCTCCGTCACCACCAGGCCTCGCCGCGGCTCGGAGATCGAAGGCGTTCACTATCATTTCCGCACCATGCGCGAGTTCGAGCGGCTGCGCGATTCCGACGCCCTGCTCGAATGGGCGGAGGTGCATGGCAATTGCTACGCGACACCGCGCGAGCCGGCGGAACTTGCGCTGGCTCAAGGGCGCGACATGCTGTTCGACATCGATTGGCAAGGTGCCCAGCAGCTCAAGGAAAAGATGCGCGCCGACATTGTCTCGATCTTCATCCTGCCGCCGTCGATGAAGGAGTTGAAGGCAAGGCTGAAGCGCCGCGCCGAGGACCAGGAAGCGGTGATCGAGACGCGGCTGAAGAACGCGCGCAACGAGATCGAGCACTGGAAGGAGTATGATTTCGTCATCGTCAACGATGATCTCGATCGCGCCTTCGCCGAAGTGCGCGGCATCGTTGTCGCCGAGCGGTTGCGGCGCGATCGTCGGCCCGGCTTGTTCGACTTCGTCTCGGGACTTTTGGACGAGAAGACGAGCTAGCCTTTCCTTTGCCCACGAAGATGGGCCGGCGGACAAGCCGAAGGCCGGCAGCACCAAACGATGTGCCCGGGCAGGTCGCGCCTGCAAGATGCGCTTTTCGGCGCCATAAATCAGACAATTGACGAAGAGGGCAGCGCCCCTAGTTTCTCCCGCACGAACGCGTCCGCGGCGCCGGTAACGGCCGGGGCGGCAGCGTTTCAGCGTACCGCCATGAGGGAGAGCAGATCTTGAAACGCTTCTGGCTGGGCGTTCTTCCCATCATCATTGTCTGCGGCGCCGGATTTTTCGCCTATGCCTGGAAGCCGGCGATCGATCCTGTCGAGCCGCCGCAACGATCGTCGTTCGATCCGGCGTTGATCGAGAAAGGCGCTGTACTGGCCTCCGTCGGCAATTGCACCTCCTGCCACACCAGGCCCGGTGAAAAGTCCTATGCCGGCGGGCTCGCCGTGCCGACGCCGTTCGGCACCATCTATTCGACCAACATCACGCCAGATCCGCAGACCGGTATCGGCCGCTGGTCGCAGGCAGCCTTCGACCGCGCCATGCGCGAAGGCGTCGACCGCGAGGGCAGGCATCTCTACCCGGCCTTCCCGTTCGATCATTTCACGCGTGTCTCCGATGAGGACGACCGCGCGCTCTACGCCTATCTGATGACGCGCCAGCCAGTGAACAACCGGCCGCCTCCGAACGAGCTGCCTTTCCCGCTCGATATGCGCCTCGTGCTGGCCGGTTGGAAGCTGCTGTTCTTCGACAGGGGCGCCTATCAAAACGATACGTCGCAAAGCGCGCAGTGGAACCGCGGCGCCTATCTGGTCGATGGGCTCGGCCATTGCGGCGCCTGCCATACGCCGCGCAATCGGTTCGGCGCGGAAGAGAAGGGGTCGCACATGGCCGGCGGCGAGGCGGAAGGCTGGACGGCCTTTGCGCTCGACGGCACTTCACCGGCGCCGATACCGTGGACGCATGACAGCCTGTTTGCCTATCTCAGGCAAGGCTGGCATGCCGACCACGGCGTCGCCAATGGCCCGATGGGCGAAGTGACGGGCAATCTCGGCCGGCTTCCCGATGCCGACATCGACGCCATGGCCACTTACGTCATGTCGCTCATGGGCGAACCATCCGCCGAACGGACGGCCGCCGCGCGGGCCATCCGTGGCCGCGCCGCGGCCGACCCGGCGTCGACCGCCGGCGTGGCGCCGACATCCGCCGATACGCCGGCGGCGCGTGGAGCCGTCATCTACCAGGCGGCATGCGCCACCTGCCACGACGGCAGCCGTCCGCCGCCTTTTGGCGGTATCAATTTCCATCTGTCGAGCGCGGTCAACGCGTCAGATCCGCAGAACGTCATCAACACGGTGCTGTTTGGCCTGCCGGCGGCGAGTGGGCGCCCGAGCGCCATCATGCCGGGATTCGCAGCGACGCTAAAGGACGATCAGGTGAATGATCTGCTGGCCTATCTGCGCGATGCTTTCGCCGGCAAGCCGGCCTGGCAGGATGCGGCCGCCAGGATCGCCGACACCAGGAGCGGAAAATACCAGGTCAGCGTCCGGCCCTCGGACGGCATCGAGCGCGGCCCGGACAATGTAGGAGCGAAGGACAGATGATCAAACTCAACGTCAACGGCATCTCCCACGACGTCGACATCGATCCCGCGACGCCGCTGCTTTATGTGCTGCGCAACGATTTGAAGCTGAACGGCGCCAAGTTCGGCTGCGGCCTTGGCCAATGCGGCGCCTGCACGGTGATGGTCGACGGCAAGCCCGTCTTCTCCTGCCTGACGCCAGCGATGCTGGTGGAAGGCCGCGAGGTCAAGACCGTCGAGGGCTTGGGCACGATCGAGAACCCGGGTCCGATGCAGAAAGCGTTCATCGAGGAGCAGGCGGCGCAATGCGGCTATTGCATCGCCGGCATGATGATGCGGGCGCAGGCGCTGCTCGAGGCCAAACCCGATGCCGGTGACGCCGATATCAGGCAGGCGCTGGAACCTAACCTCTGCCGCTGTGGCACGCATATGCGCATCCTGCGGGCAGTGAGCCGCGCGCGCGACCTGATGAAATCGAAATCGGCCGGCCTGGCACCGGCCGCGGCCGCGGGGAGGGCATGATGAACGCGCCAACCTTTCCCGACCTGACACGACGCGGCTTTCTCGCCGGGACCGGCGCGCTGGTCGTGTCCTTCACCATTCCCGTGCAGGCTCAGGAGGCCGCGCCCACGGCGCAGACGCCCGCGACGCCGGCGCCGGCCAAGAAACTGCCGGGCAGCCTTGCCGATGCGCCCTCGCTCGACGCCTGGATCAGGTTGGATGCCGACGGTTCGATCACCGTCTTCACTGGCAAGGCCGAACTCGGTCAAGGCACCAGGACGTCGCTACGCCAGATCGCCGCCGAAGAACTGGAGGTCGAGCCGGCTTCCATCAAGCTCATCACCGCCGACACCGCGCTGACGCCGAACGAGGGCTATACCGCCGGCAGCCAGACGATCCAGAACAGCGGCACCGCCATACGCTACGCCTCGGCGCAGGTGCGCCAGATCCTGGTCGCCAAGGCCAGCGAGAAGCTCGGCGTTCTGGCCGACCAGCTCAAGGCGGCAAGCGGCAGGATCACCGGGCCGGATGGGAAGTCCGTGGGCTATGGCGAACTGGTGGTGGCGGATTTGCTGCATGTGGACGCATCGGCCGACACAGCGCTGAAATCGCCGGACAGCTATCACGCGATCGGCAAGCCGTTTGCCCGCGTCGATATTCCGGCAAAGGTAACGGGCGGCGAGGCCTATGTTCAGGACATGCGGCTTCCCGGCATGGTGCATGCCCGCGTCGTTCGCCCACCAAGCTATTCGGCCAAGCTCGTCAGCGTCGACGAGGCCGCCATCAAGACGATGCCGGGCGTGCTGGCGGTGATCCGCGACGGCGACTTCCTGGCCGTGGTGGCCAGGCAGGAATTCCAGGCGGTCCAGGCCATGCGCGCCATGGCCGCCAAGGCGAAGTGGCAGGAGCAGCCGGCCTTGCCGGACCAGGACAATATCCCCGCCTTCCTCGAACGCTCGGTCGCCGAGGTCGGCACCGTGACCTCGGTCGGCGCGGACACGGCAGCCGGCGCAAAGACGCTGCAGGCGCAGTTCACCCGCGCCTACCAGATGCACGGGTCGATCGGCCCCTCGGCTGCCGTTGCCCTGTCGGACAAGGGTCTCATCACGGTGTGGACGCACACTCAAGGCGTTTATCCAGACCGCAAGGCGATCGCCGAGATGCTCGGCGTCGGACCGGAAAAGGTGCGCTGCATCCACACCGAGGGATCAGGCTGCTACGGCCACAATGGCGCCGACGACGCGGCGGCCGACGCCGCGCTGATCGCACAGGCGCTACCCGGCACGCCGGTGCGCGTGCAGTGGATGCGCGATCAGGAGCATTTGTGGGAGCCTTATGGCCCTGGCATGCTGACGCGCGCCAGCGCAACGCTGGACGCCAGCGGCAAGATCGTCAACTGGCACTATGACCTGTGGAGCAACAGTCACGGCACCCGGCCGGGAACCGCAGGTTCGCTGATCGCCGGCCGGCTGATGGCGAAAAATTTCCCGCCCGATCCGGCCAAGCTGCAGATCTCGCCGCTCGGCAATGGCGACCGCAATGCCATCCCGCTCTACGACGTGCCGAACCAGCGGGTGAACTGGCATTTCGTCGCCGACATGCCGGTGCGCGTCTCGTCGCTGCGCGGCCTCGGCGCCTACTGCAACGTCTTCTCGATCGAAAGCTTCATGGACGAGCTGGCCCTCGCGACCGGCGCCGACCCGGTGGAATACCGGTTGAGGCACATGACGGATCCGCGCGCCAGGAAGGTGATCGAGGTTGCGGCGCAAAAATTCGGCTGGAGCAATGATCCTATGCCGGAGGGCCGCGGCCGGGGGTTCGCTTTCGCCAAGTACAAGAACCACGCCGCCTATCTCGCAATCGCGCTTGAAGCGGAGGTCGATCGCGACAGCGGCGCCATCGCCATCTCGCATGTGGTCTCGGCGGTCGACTGCGGCGAAGCGGTGGCGCCGGATTCGATCGTCAACCAGACCGAAGGCGGTATTCTGCAGTCGCTGAGCTGGACGCTTTACGAGGCCGTCCATTTCGACGACACCCGCATCCTGAGCGCGGATTGGTCGGCCTATCCGATCCTGCGCTTCAGCGCCGTTCCGGACAGCGTGGAAGTGCATGTCGTCGACAATCCCGGCACGCCCTATCTCGGCGTCGCGGAAGCAGCGCAGGGCCCGACAGCCGGCGCGATCGCCAACGCCTTCCGCCATGCGGCGGGAAAACGCATCTATGACCTGCCCTACACGCGCGAGCGCGTGAAAGCGGTGTTGGGCGTCTAGTTCGAAGCGTGCGCTCGACAAGGATCGGATTGCGCGGCGCTTCCACGGCCGGCGGCGCTACACCGCATTGGTCAGCCGCACGAACTCCTCGACATCGAGCGTCTCGGCGCGCCGGGTCGGGTCGATCCCGGCGCGTTCGAGCAGGGCTTCGCCGCCGAGGCTCTTAACGCTCTGCCGCAGCATCTTTCGGCGCTGGCCGAAGGCGGCTTCCGTGACGCGGCCGAGTTTTTTCACGTCGGCATGTAGCGGTGTCACACGCGGCTCGAGATGCACGACGGAAGAGGTCACCTTGGGGGGCGGTGTGAACGCCTGGGACGGCACGTCGAACGCTATCCTGGCCTGCGTGCGCCACCCCGCCAGCACGCCGAGCCTGCCATAGGCCTCGCTGCCAGGCGCGGCGACGATACGCTGGGCCACCTCACGCTGGAACATCAGGGTCATCGAGGCATAGAAGGGAGGCCAATCCGCGACGGTCAGCCAGCGGACCAGCAGTTCCGTGCCGATATTGTAGGGCAGGTTGGCCACGATCCTGACCGGACCGCCGTCTCCGGCGGTCGCGGCAAGCGTCGGGAAGTCGATCTTCAGAGCGTCGCCGGAAACGACCTCCAGCCGTCCGGGATAATGGGCCGATATCTCGGCGAGGGCCGCCAGGCAGCGTTCGTCGCGCTCGATGGCGACGACCTTGCGCGCGCCGTTGAAAAGCAGGGCCCTTGTCAACCCGCCAGGGCCGGGGCCGACCTCGATTACGGTCGTCTCCGCCAGGCTGCCGGCGGCGCGCGCTATCTTGCCGGTCAGGTTGAGGTCGAACAGAAAATTCTGGCCCAGTGCCTTCTTTGCCTGCAAACCGTGGCGCTCGATGACCTCGCGCAGCGGCGGCAGCCCATCCATGCTCATGAGTTGAGCCTCATTGCGTGACAAACTTGGCGTCGGTGTCGGCCAGCTGCCGTGCAAGCCGCAGCGCCGCCATCAGGCTGTCGGGCCGGGCGATGCCCTTGCCGGCGATATCGAAGGCGGTGCCGTGGTCGGGCGACGTGCGGATGAAGGGCAGGCCGAGCGTGACGTTGACCGCTTCGTCGAAGGCCAGCGCCTTGGCCGGTATCAGCGCCTGGTCGTGATACATGCACAGCGCCACGTCGTAGCCGGCCCGGGCCCGGGCATGGAACAAGGTATCCGCGGGCAACGGCCCGAACGCGTCGATGCCTTCGGCTCGCAGGATCTCGATCGCCGGTCGGATGATGCGCTGGTCCTCCTGGCCCATGGAGCCATCCTCGCCCGCATGCGGATTGAGGCCGGCGATGGCGAGCCGTGGGTTGGCGATGCCAAAGCGGTCCCTGAGGTCGGCGGCGGTGACCCGCGTCGTGGCGAGGATCAGGTCGGTGGTCAGCGCCTTCGGCACTTCGGCCAGCGCGATGTGAATGGTGACGGGAACGGTGCGCAGGTCGGGGCCTGCCAGCATCATCACCGGCATCGCTTCCACGCCGCTGTGCCGCGCCGCCAGATACGCCAGATATTCGGTGTGGCCGGGAAAGCGGAAGCCGGCGTCGTAGAGCGGCTTCTTGGCGATCGGGCACGTGACGACGGCCGCGGCGTCGCCGGCGAGGCTAGCGGCCACCGCCCGATCGATCGCTTCGATGATGCCCGCCGCATTGGCCGGGTCCGGCTGGCCGGGGCTGTCGATGAAGCGGGCAGCCAGCGTAACGACCGGCAGTGCGTGGCCAAAGACCTCGGTTGCCTGCGCTGGCGTCGTTTCCTCGATAGGCAGCGAAACGCCGAGGCGGCGCGCCCGCGAGGCGATCAGCGCGGGATCGGCGAGGAGATAGAAGGGCGGAAGGGCCGCGGCGGTACGCGCCAGAAACGCGGCAATCGCGATTTCCGGCCCGATGCCGGAAGGATCGCCGACGCTCAACGCCAGCGCGCGCATCGCCCTGTCCACCTCAGCGCTTGACGATGCGGGCTTTTGCCTTCAGCTCGTCGACATATTTCTTGCTGAGATCGTCGGCCGCCTTGTCGTTGGAGCCTTCGCTCTGGAACACCATCTGGGCGACCTTGTCGTCCGACACCTCGCGCGACGAACAGATGCCGATGAACTCGACACCGCGCTCCGTTTGGCGGGTAGGCGTGGCGCCGCCAACCTTGGTGGCCTTGATCTGCTCGGCCCAGTCCGGCGGCAGTTGCGGCGCCAGCACCCGGCCGAGATCGCGAACCGTGACGTCGATCAGGCCCTTGGCGAACTGCCGCGTCGTGTTGCAGCCATTGAAGCGGGCACGCATGGCGTCGGCTTCGCGCTTGCGCTTGCCCAGCGTCGCGCTGCGTTCGGCCGCTGGCACGACGAAGATGACCTGCTGGAGCATGTATTCAGTGGCGCTCGGCTTGGAGCCGCCCTTGTCGAGCATGCGCCTGACCGCGTCCTGCTCGGTCACGCTGCCGCCCTCGCCGGAACGGTACCGCGCGCTCAAGGCCTGATTCCAGGCCATCTGGGCGCGGATGAACTCCTTGAAATGGCCCTTGCTGACGCCGGACTTTTCCATGACGCCGTCGAGCTGGCTGAGCTGCATCTTGTTGCTCGAGGCAAAGCGCTGGTACGCGGCCTCGACCTGCGCGTCGCTGATGTGAATCCCAAGCCGTCTGGCTTCGGCCATGCGCAAGGTCTGATCGATCATTTCCTGGCCGGCGTCGCCCTTCTTGCGCTGCAGCTTGAGGAAGGCGGCGCGATGCGCGATGTCGCCGCTGGTGATCGGTATGTCGTTGACGACGTACTTGATCTCGCTGGCGAAAGCCGGCGGCGTGATGACGGTCATCGACACGGATGTCGCCACCACAAGCAGCGCCAACCCTGCTGAAAAGAGGTATTTCCTCATCGCAAACATCCCAATTCTATCCCGGTCCCGCCCAACTTCATCCTTCTTCGGGGTTTGTGAAGTCCCTGCCAGCCCTATGCGGCGAAACGATGTCGCGGACTACTGGGTGGTGTCGAAGGCGCTGCTCGACGATCCGAAATCGCCGAGGGTGCGGAACGACAGGTTGAAGCCGACACTCTGCGTCACCTCCCTGGTGTGCAGGTCGCGCGACTGCGAGTACGTCATCAGATAGGTGAAGCAGGAATCATTGTAGGCGAAACCGACCCCGTCCTTGACCAGCAGGCTTTCCTCGAGGTCATAGGTTCCCGTCCCGAACACGCGCCAGTTCTCGGCAAGATGCGTGGACGCGCCGAGCGTGACCTCGTGGCGGTCGGTGGTGAAACCATAGAGCGGCTGAGCCTGGATGAAGGCGTATTTGGCGCTCAGCGACACCGGTAGGCCGGAATAGGCGGCCTTTACCTCGGCGCGGCGAACCTCGAAGCTCTGCTCGTCGAAACGGCCGCTGACCGAGGCGGCGAACCCGTTCGGGCTGCTGACGCCAAACAGGCCGACATAGTCCGACTTGGTGTTTTCGAGGCCCGAATAGGCGCCGACATTGACCAGGTCCGGCGCGTCGAAGGAGTTCTCGCCGCCGATCTGGTAGGACTGGCCGAAGATGGCGTTGGTGCCCCAGCCGTTGATGTAGGAACCGGAATAGCGAAGGCCCACATTGGCGCGCGAGCCGCCTTCGATGCGGTCATAGCCGGAGAACTTGTCGCGCTCGAACAGGGTGCTCGCGTCGAAAACCATGCTCTGCGCATCTTCGTTCGGGACGGCAAGGCCGCCGACATATTGTTCGTTCGGGCGCAGGAAGACCTGCGCCATCGGCTCGAACACATGACTGGAGCCGCTGGCCATCGAAAACAGCAGCGGCCAGCTCATCTCGAGTCCGGCGGTTGCCATATAGCGGGCGAAAGACGAGCGCATGTCATCCTGCTCGCCCAAATTCGTCGCCATCTGGTTGACGGCTGCGAGTGAAGCTGATGACGCGTTGACATAGTCGACGTCGCCCTGCAGCGCCAGCAAGGGTGTCAGCACCAACCCGTCATCGGTGACAAATGACCGCTTCCATTCGGCTTGGGCGGTGAGCCGGCCGGATTCGCCCTCGATGCCGCGCACACGTTGGGTGCCTGAAGGGGGGAAGTAGGGAGTGAAATAGGTCTCGTCGAGGTCATCGCGGCGGATGACGCGCGAATTGACGTTGAACGACAGCTGGCCGCCTGCGACCGATGTATCCGGAATGTAGGCATAGTCAAGCGAGGGCAGCACCCAGGGCTGCTGGCCGCTTCGCGCAGCGATGCTGCTGTCGAGCGTGTTTTCCTGCACCTCGAAATGCATGGCGCGCAGGTCGAAATAATTACGGCCGTCGAGCCCCGTCAGGTAAACCGACGACTGGTGAACGTACCCGTTGTATTTGTCGATGGCGTAGGTATTCGAGAAGTTCTTGTCGGTCTGCAGCAGCACGTCCCAGCCGAAATTCCAGCGCGAATTGATGGCGAACTGGCCTTGTGTGCCCATCATGCCGCGGAATTTGTTGGGATCGCCAGCCTTGCCCGAATCGATATTGCGGCCGGCGGCGTCGATGAAGGCGTCGGGGTCTCGCTGCTGAATCCCCGCGATCTTCAGGCTGTATTCGCCATTGTTGAAGCGCTGGCGCCACTCGGCCTCACCGAGAAAGCCCTGCTTGGTAAAGCCGGTGCCGGTGACGGTCAGGTCGTAGGTCGGCGAGAGCGCGAAATAATAGGGGACCTTCACCCCCACGCCCAGATCGCTTTTGAAGACGATGCCGGGGATCAGGAAGCCGCTCTTGCGCTTCACCGTCGGGTCGGCGATCTCGAACGCCGGCAGGTAGGCTAGCGGGAAGCCGAAGAATTCGAAATTCGCGTTCTCGAAGCGGACCGTCTTCTTTTCGCCGTTCCAGATGATCTTCCTGGCCTTCACACGCCAGGTCGGCGCCTTGT
This sequence comes from Mesorhizobium sp. B1-1-6, assembly GCF_006443035.1. Lineage (NCBI taxonomy): Bacteria > Pseudomonadati > Pseudomonadota > Alphaproteobacteria > Hyphomicrobiales > Phyllobacteriaceae > Mesorhizobium > Mesorhizobium sp. B1-1-6. The sequence continues at coordinate 20,102 of NZ_VFWR01000021.1, forward strand.
CGGGCTTGTCCTCGCACGGTTCGCAGGCAGTGTAGACGCCATTGTGGAAGGTGGTCAGCACGCCGCCCATGCGTTCGGCGCTTTCGGCGGCGAAATAGGCCTTGTCGATGGTTTCGACGCGGAGCGCGTTGACGAAACCGTCGGCGAAGTCGTCGGTGATGTCGATATGATCCGAATTGATCTTGGTGCCGTCGCTGTTGATCACCTCGACATTGCCGCTTGCGACCATGCGCTTGGTGTTGCGGTTGTACTCGACCTTCTGCGCGACAAGTCGGTTGCCGCCATAGTCGATCTGCACGCCGCCGACGGCGGTCACGGTCTGATTGTCGTTGTTATAGACCAGCGTATCGGCCGCCAGCAGCATCTGCGAGCCGGACGGCACCTTGGTCGCCATGTCGCCGACATCCTGCGCGATCGCAGGCAGCGGAACCGCGCATGCAAACAGGCATGCCAAGGCGGTCGCCGCATAAAGGCGCGCCAAACCGGCCTGCCTGTTACTGGGCAAAAAGGCCTCCCTCACTAGCCGTCTTCCTTGTATAGCAGGAAAGTCACCCCGAAGAACATAGCTACCACGACCGGCACCCAGGCAGCTACGACAGTCGGCACGAACCCCGCCACGCCGAATGCCTTCACCAGCACCGAAACGACATAAAGCAGAAACCCGGCAACGACGCCACCCAGAATCATCGTTGCCGATTGCCCCATCCTCGCAAATCGCATTGAAACTGTTGCCGCAATTAGCGTCATAGCGACGAGCAGGAACGGCAACGCCACCAGCGAATCGAACTGCATGGCAAAGGCATTTGCCTTGAGGCCGAAGGAACGGGCAACCTCGATTTTTCCCGGCAGATCGTAGAATGGAATGGTCTCCGGGCGCGCCAGCCGCTCCTGCACGAATTCGGGCTTCAGATTGGTCGGCACGCGATCGTTTGCCGCAGGCTGGATGGTGCCGTTCCTGAAGGTCTTGACGTCCTGCAATTCCCAGTAGCCGTCCCGCAGGTAGGCGCGCGCGGCATCCTTGCGCTCGACGATATCGCCTTGCGGGTCGAGGATGAAAAAGACAGCGTCAGCCATCTCCAGGCCCTGGTTGAGGATGGCGCGCGCTCCGATGATGGTGTCTCCGGAGCTGGTTTTCTGCCGGATCCAGGGCGCGGCGTCGGCCGACACCGTATTCGACTTGCCCGAGCGCAACTGGGTTTCGATCTGTTCGGACCAGGAGAAGGCGTGCGCTGCGAGCGGGTTGATGAGACCGACCGACAGGACGCCGAACAACAGCGCTCCGATGCAGCACGGCAAAAGGAACTGCCAGGCCGAAACGCCGGCTGAGCGCGCTATGACCAGTTCATACCTGCGGTTGAGCGAGACCAGCGTCGCCATCGCCGAGAAGAGACCGACAAACGGCACGGTCTGCAGCATGATCATCGGCATCCTGAGTCCGGAAATGGCCAGCGCCGTTCCATAGGTGAAGCCGGGCAGGCCGGTCGTGCGGCCGGAAAGCTCGGTGAAATCGATCAGGAACACCAGCGCAAGCAGGCCGATGAAGAACCACACGGTGATCGTGACATAGCGGAAGAAGAAGTAGCGTCCCAGCGTCCAGCCCATCAGCTGACCCCCTGGCCCGAGGCGCTGCGCCTGGACAGGCGCAGCTTGACGGCATTCCAGGCGTCAGCCATCCGGCTGGCGAGATTCGTCAGCCAATCTGCCCAGGCCACTGGCAGTTCCATCGTCCGGTTGGATGCGATGAACCAAATTGCCACCGCCGACGACACGATGGGCACGCCGTAGACCATATACGCATATTGCGGGACCTCGTCGGCCTTGCTGGCGGCGAAGAAGCCCAGCCAGCGCACGAACAGCGATATCGCGATGGCCGTGATCAGCGGATTGACGCGCGCCTCGCGATGCGAGCGTGCGTCTCCGGCGACCGCGAGTGCGATCAAGGCGAAAACCATGGAATAGAGCCATTCCGAGAACCGCTGGTCGACCTCCGCCCGGTATTCGTTCGGGCGCTGCTGGTAGACCTTGTCGTTGGCACTCGGGTTGAGCAGGTACTGGGTCGTCTGGTCTTTTGGCATCAGCGTCACCTCCGACGCTGCCGCCATGAAGGCCGACATGTCGAAGGCATAGGAGGTGAAGCGGATGACCGAGAGGTCGCCGGTCAGTGTCTTTCGATGGATGACGCCGTCATTCATCATCAGCACCTTTTCGCCGCCGCGTTCGATGATGCTGCCCGTCTTGGCATAGTAGACGAGGTTGACGCCTTCCTCGCGCGAATCCGCGACGAAGATGCCGCCCAGCCGGTTGTCGGGAAGCCGCTCGCCTATCTGCAGGAACAGCCCATCATCGATCTTGCGGAATGTGCCCTCCTGGATGATCAGCGACAGAAGATCCGCGCGTGACTCCGCCACCAGCATCCGGTTCTTCTGGCGCGCGTAAGGGTCGATGCCGTTGTCGACGGCGAAGGAAAAGACGCTGGCCGCGGCCGCGAGAATCATGATCGGCCGCACGATGGTCCAGCGCGAGGCGCCCGCTGCGTTGACGACGGCGAGCTCCGAATCCGAATTCATGACGCTGAGCGTCTGGGCAACCGCCACCACGAGCGCGAAGGGCACCACGATCGGAATGATCGAGGGAAGAATGAGGGCCGCAACCTCGAAGAAGGTCAGCGCCGACTGGCCGCTGTCGGTGACGAGGTCGATCTTGGCCAGCACCTGCGTCGTCCAGACAATGGCCAGCGTCCAGGCCAGCGCTGCAATAAAGACCACGAAAGCGCGGCGCATGATGTAGCGTTCAACGACCTTCATGAAGGCTTTTCTCAATTTTCTCGAACGGCATCATGCCACCGGATAAGGGTAGCCGTCCGGTGACGCCCGCACAACTGGCTGCGTCGGGCTCTGTCAGGCAGACGATCCGGTTCCCGTCCCACATCGCGCGCCAAGTTGGGCCGGAGTGTCGGCGGGATTGGATAAGAAAGGGCGAACATCGATGGTTAACAACAGGTTGCGGCCAAAAAGCGGAGCCGTGCCGCGACGAATCGCCGTCGATTCATGTGCCATATGGGGAGCCCGTTTGGCAAAGTCTTGCCAAATGCCGGAAAACGACCAAATGTCGCGGATCGCTTCCAACCGCTTCGCGCGAGCCGCGCATTCCCCGAAAGCAGGACATGATGAACCAGAGACCCTCGATCGCCTTCGCAAAATTCGCCGCGCCGCAGACCGCCGCGAACAGGAAGGGGACGGTCTTCGTGCTGGCGGCGGATGATGGCGGCCTGAGCGAAACCGCCGCGGCGTATGATCCCGGCAAGACGCTGGAACGGGCCTTCCCTGTGGCCGAATTCACGGCCAAGTTCGCCAGCGTGGTGGAAGTGCTGACGCCACAGGCAAGCTCGCTCGACAGGCTGGTCGCGATCGGCGCCGGCAAGGTATCCGGGCTCGACGAATACGCCTGGACGAAGCTTGGAGGCACCATCGCGGGGTCGCTACGCAAGGCGACGGACGTGGCGGTGGTGCTCGACGTGGTCGGCGCCTCGTCAAGCGGTGCGCAGACGGCCAGCCTTGCCGCGGGTATTCTTCTGCGCAGCTATTCCTTCGATAAGTACAAGACCAGGAAAGACAAGGACGATGGCCAAGGCGACAAGGCCGAGCCGAAAAAGCCGGCCAAGATAACCATCCACACCGCCGATCCGGCGGGCGCGAAGAAGGCCTTCGCCGAGACTGAGGCTGTGATCGACGGCGTGCTTTTGGCGCGTGACCTCGTCAACGAGCCGGCAAACGTCCTGGGACCGGTCGAGTTTGCCGCCCGCGCCAAGGAACTGGAGGCCCTCGGCGTCAAGGTCGAGATCCTGGCCGAGAAGGAAATGAAGAAACTCGGCATGGGGTCGCTGCTCGGCGTCGCACAAGGCTCGCCGCGCGGCGCCCGCATGGCCGTCATGCAGTGGAACGGCGGCAAGGCCAAGGACAACCCCGTCGCGTTCATCGGCAAGGGCGTCACCTTCGACACCGGCGGCAATTCGATGAAACCGGCATCCGGCATGGAGGACATGAAGGGCGACATGGGCGGCGCCGCGGCGGTGACCGGACTGATGCATGCGCTCGCCGCCCGCAAGGCGAAGGCCAATGTCGTCGGCATCATCGGGCTGGTGGAAAACGCCGTCGACGGCCATGCGCAGCGTCCCGGCGACATCGTTACCTCGATGTCGGGCCAGACCATCGAGGTGCTCAACACCGATGCGGAGGGGCGCCTGGTGCTGGCCGACGCGCTCTGGTACTGCAATGACCGCTTTCAGCCGAAGTTCATGGTCAATCTGGCGACGTTGACCGGCGCGATCATGGTCGCGCTCGGCCAGCACTATGCCGGCCTGTTCTCCAACAATGACGAACTGGCGGAACGCCTGGCGACAGCCGGGCAGTCGACGCAGGAGCGGCTGTGGCGCATGCCGCTCGGTCCTGAATATGACAAGCTGATCGATTCCAAGAATGCCGATATGAAGAACATCGGCGGCCGCTATGGCGGCGCCATCATCGCCGCGCAGTTCTTGCAGCGCTTCGTCAAGGACACGCCCTGGGCCCATCTCGACATCGCAGGCACCGCCATGGGGGCGCTGTCGAACGAAATCAACCAGTCCTGGGGTTCCGGCTTTGGCGTGCGGCTGCTCGACCGGCTCGTGCGCGACCACTACGAGAGCTGATCGGGACCCATGGCCGACGTGCTGTTTTATCACCTGACTGAATCGACGCTGGAGGATGCGCTGCCCGGCCTCCTTGAGCGCAGCGTCGATCGCGGCTGGCGCGCCGTGGTGCAGACCGGCACCGAGGAGCGGCGCGACGCGCTCGACCAGCATCTGTGGACGTTCCGTGACGATTCTTTCCTCGCGCACGCCACCGACCGCGAAGCCCATCCCGCCGAGCAGCCGATCCTTTTGACCACCGGCGAAGCCAACCCGAACGCGGCGCAGATACGCTTTCTGGTGGACGGAGCGGCGCCGCCTGACCTTGGCGGCTACGAGCGCGCCGTATTCCTGTTCGACGGTCACGATGCCGCCCAGGTCGAGGCCGCCCGCGGGCACTGGAAGACGATGAAAGACGCCGGCCACGCGGTGACCTACTGGCAGCAGACGCCCGACCGCCGCTGGGAACGCAAGGCTTGAGGGACGTCAGCGGCGGCTGATCACTGCCTTGTTGATAATGTGGATCGCGATCATCGAGCCGGAAGAAACCTGTCGCTCGTCACATGAGCAGCCTTACTTCTTCACTTGCGGATGGATCGTCTCCCCGCGCTTGAGCATCTCGACAAAAGTCTCGATCTTCTTCCTGCGCCCGGCTTCGGTCTTCATGTTGTGGATACGGAAGGCGAGCGCGAAGCGGTTCTGCGCGCTGAGTTTTTCGAGCATTTGCCGAGCCTCTGGCTCGGCATCGATCGCGGCCTGCAGGTCATCGGGAATTTTCATGTCCTTGCCGCTGGCATAGGCACGCGCCCAGCGGCCATCGGCCTTGGCGGCTTCGACCTCGGCGAGCCCATGCCGCGTCATCCGGCCGTCGTCGATCAGCCGGGCGACATTGTCGATGTTGATCTGGCTCCAGATGCTTTTCTTCGTCCTCGGCGTGTAACGCTGCAGGAAGCTCTTGTCGTCGAGCCCCTTGCGCACCGCGTCGATCCAGCCCCAGCACAGCACGACCTCGATCGCCTCCTTTGCCGAGATCGACTTCAGTCCCGAGCCGGTCTTGTGGATTTTGATCCAGACCTCGGTTTCCCTGTCATGATGTTCACCGAGCCAAGTATAAAAGCTCTCGGCGTCCTCGAATTCGTGCACCTTGTCGGGGTCGACCTTGACCGGCGCCATTTGCGGCCTCGTCCATGCTTTGCGATTGCACTTTCAATGCGGCATTTCCCGCTGGATGACAATCGAAGGCGAAGATGACGGCTGTCGGATGAGGGCAGTTCTGCGGTGGCCCGCAGGCGCGGACCACCGCGGGTGTCGTTTCACTGCCCGCCCATTTCCTTCTTGAACGTGTCGAAATCGACCTGCATGCCATTGAAGATGGTGCTCCAATGGCGGGTCAGCGCCGCCATCGCCACCGCCTCCTGGATTTCCTCATCGGTAGCGCCGGCGCGCTTGGCGTTTTGCGTGTCCGACCAGATGCAGTAGTTGCACGGGATCTGCGCCGCCACTGCCAGCGAGATCAATGACTTTACCTTTGGCGGCAGCGCCGTCTTGTCGCTGAGTTCGATGGCCTTGACCTCGGCCCAGGCGCCGGGCAGACCGGCTTTGGGAAGTTGCTTCACAAAGCTCGGCACGCCGCCCATGGTCGACTGGATGTCCTTTATGGTTGCATCGTAGTCGTCGGCATAGGCAGGGGCCGCGGCGAGGACGCAGGCCAGGGCGGTTAGAGCCAACGCACGATGGAGGGACGAATGCACGGATTTGGCAATGCGATGGTGTGACATGTTTTCCTCCTCTGGTCTTTGTTAGCCTTACTGTGTAAGGTGAAGTGAAAAATGAACCTTACGCTGTAAGTTGTCAAGCGCGGCCATGGACTCATCGATCAAAAAAAAGCGAGCACGCGGACGGCTGTCCCGCGAGATGATCGAGAATGCCGCTTTCGAGGTGATCGAGAAGGAGGGCCTTTCCGGTTTTTCGATGCGCAAGCTCGCCGCCGTGCTCGGCTGCGAGGCGATGAGCATTTATCATCACTTCCCCTCGCAAGCGCACCTCTATGAGGCGTTGGTCGATCGCCAGGTCAGCGGGATGGTTATCCCCGACGACAGCATGCCGTGGCGCGACAGGATTCGGATGGTCATGCATCAGTTTCGCCGTGTTGCGAGGGAGCACCCGGCCTTTGCGCCATTCCTTGTCGTCTACCGGATGAATTCGCCGCCTTGCCTTGCGATGCTGAACGGCGTCATCGGCCTGTTCGAGGCTGGCGGTTTCGGCCCGGAACTCAGCGCCAGGCTGTTTCGCACCGCCAGCTATTATCTCATGGGCGCGATCCTCGACGAGACCGCGGGCTACGCCAAGGGCCCGTCGGCGGTGACCACCGTCGACGACGAGCAACTGGCGAAGGATTTCCCCAGTGTCATGGCGGCCGGGACCTATTTCGGCACCGGCGGTTTCGACAAGACATTCGAACTCGGCCTTGACATGCTATTGGACGAAATGGAGCGCCTGCGCGACAGCGCCAATGCAGCCTAATTGTCCGGCAACGTCCGATTACAAGGTGATTCCCTGAATGCGCTTTCTGTTCCTGTTGATCCTGCTCGCCGGCATCGGCGTCGGCGCCATCTATCCATGGGCGATGACCAATTTCTCCGGTCACCAGATCGGCAGCTGGCGGGTCTATGAGGGCGGCCGCTTCAGGCAGGTCACAGTGCCGCTTGCCGCGCGCGATGCGCCGGTCAGGGTGCTGGTCGACTTGACCGCGAGGGCCGAGCGCATCGTTTCGCAGCAGCGCACGGTGCTGACGCTGACAGCCGCCTCCGGCGGCCGCACGGTGCTTGCCTCGACGCTTCAGTTCAATCATTCCGACAATCCGCGTCAGGCGAGCCCGCAACTGCCCGACAAGATCTTCCGCGATGAGGCTGGCGTGATCCGGACCGTCGGCCCCGGCCCCTATGTCTTCACCGTCGGTCCCGGCGACGCTGACGACATCCCGATACGCGCGGTCGATCTTGTCTTGCGCTCCGGTGTGGGCGAGACCGACAGCCGTGCGCGACCGGTTGGCTTCGCGCTGATGGCGATCGGCTTGATCGGCTTCCTGCTGTCCTTGCGTTCTGCCGGCGGCCGGCCGCAAAATCCGAATTCACAGCCACCGCCGCCACGTTGGGGCAGGGGTTCCACATGAACTATCGCCACGCCTATCACGCCGGAAATTTTGCCGACGTCCTCAAGCACGTCGTGCTGACGCGGCTGCTTGAATACCTGAAGCAGAAGGACAAGGCGTTCCGCGTCATCGACACTCATGCAGGCATCGGCCGCTACGATCTGTCCTCGCCCGAGGCGCAGAAGACCGGCGAATGGCAAGGCGGCATCGGCCGGCTGGTCGATGCCGCGCCCGAAGCCCAGGCCGCAATGCTGCTCGCGCCCTATCTCGACGCGGTGCGTGCGTGCAACGCAGACGGTCCATTGAAAAAATATCCGGGCTCGCCGCTGGTCGCGCGGCACCTTCTGCGTAAGCAGGACCGGCTATCGGCGATCGAGCTGCACCCGAAGGATGTCGCGAAGCTGAAGACGGAATTCGCCGGCGATTTCCAGACAAGGGTGATCGAGCTCGACGGCTGGCTGGCGCTCGGCGCACACCTGCCGCCGAAGGAAAAGCGCGGACTGGTGCTGATCGATCCGCCATTCGAGGAAGAGGGCGAGTTCGGCCGCCTCGTCGACGGGCTGGCGAAGGCGCACAAGCGCTGGCCGGGCGGCATCTATGCGCTGTGGTATCCGATCAAGGACCGCAAGGCGGTGATTGGCTTCCGCAAGGCGCTGAAGGAAACCGGCGTTCCGAAATTGCTCGACATCGAATTCGAAATCCGGCCCGCGTCGCAAGAGCCCAGCCTCGACGGCAGCGGCCTGGTCGTGGCCAACCCGCCTTTCACGCTGGAAGGTGAATTGCGCATTCTCCTGCCGGCCCTGCACAAATTGCTGGTCTTGGAAAAGCCGGCCCACTGGACGCTGAACTGGCTGGCAGGGGAGTAGCAGCGGGATGCAGGCTGCGAGCGGCGTCCTTACAAATGCGCCAAGACAAACAGTTAAAGCGGGTCTGCGGCCGGCCCGGCTCCGCTCTGCTGGAATTGGTGGCCGGCTTCTGCCTCGCCATCGGCGCCGCGGTGCCCTATGCCGCCGGCGCGCTCATCCTGTTCACGGTGGCGGCGAACCTGCTCGTCCTGCCCTTCTGGCGCCATCACGGGCCGCAAAGACAGGCGCTGAGGTCCGCCTTCCTGGTCAACATCGCCGTTATCGGCGGGCTGCTGCTGGCGGCGCGCCCCGGCTGATGGCCGGCGGCCAAAGCCGGCGGCCACGCCCTGGAAACCATTGTCAATGCAATCGCTTGACCGCCGCCCGGCGAATCCCGCACAGTGCGCGCAATCGACCTTGAGAGGCTGCCATGACTCGCTTCGCCCGCTCCGCCCTTGCCGCCCTGATCTCGCTCTGCACGCCATTTGGCACATCGCTTGGCTTCACCCAGGCGGCGCAAGCCGCCGATCTTGCCGTCTATTCTGACGAGGACAGCGGCATTTGCGGCGAAGCCTGGGTGCTGAACAAGATCACCAGCCGCTTCTCCTATCAGGTGCGGCACGTCCCGCACCTGCCGGATGTCGCGATCACCGATTTCCACCGCATCCACCAGCACCGCTACTTGCCGGCCAGCGAGGAATGGCCGATCGGCCGGCGCTATTGCGGCGCCACGGTCGCCCTGTCAGATGGCCGCGACCGCGCCATCTGGTACCTGATCGAGGAAGGCCAGGGCTTTGCCTCGATCGGCGACAATGTCGAATTCTGCGTCTCGGGCTTCGACCGCTGGATGGTCTACAACGGCCGCTGCCGCATCCTGCGCTAGCGGGCGGTTTCCAGTCTCGATTTCGTTAGAGCCTGCGGCTCAAGCCGCGGCCCTTTTCTGCGACTCGGGGTATCGGCCCTGACGAAAATATGTGCCGCGCGGCACGCGCCGACAATGTTTGCCAATCGCAGTGCTATTTCCTGCCTCGCGTCGCCTCGGCTTCACCGATGATCTTTCGAAGAAAGGCAACGTGACCGCGAAAAGCGCGGCGACCGATCGTCGTTGCTTTGATCCGTGTCCGCGGCCGCCGCCCGACGAAAAGCTTTTCAACATCGACGTAGCCCGCTTTGGCCAGCGTATCGAGATGCGCGCCGAGATTTCCGTCGGTGGTTTCGATCATGGCTTTCAGTTGCGTGAACTCCAGCGCCTCGCGTCTTTCCAGCGTGTTCAGGGCGGCCATGATCCTGAGACGCGTACTCTGATGGATGATGTCGTCGGCACTCATCAATTGGCTCCAATGCTGCGGACCTTGAGCTGTCACCCTACGGCTCTGCAGCTCGGGCAGTACTAACCATTCGCCTTTGTGAAAGACATCGAACACACTTGTCAGAATACTCTGGCATGCAGAGTAATCTGTCAATTCAGTGATGAAGCCAGGCTTGACAAGGTGATCGCCAGATCGGCGCATCGCATTGCACTTGTAATGCGAAGGGACCGGTCGCCTGCAAAAGATGATCATTCTCTATAAGCCGCAGCTCGTGATATTCGCGGCCGAAGATCAATGCGCGAAGCTGCTTGCTGATCTTTGCAGCTTCATGGCAGGCGCGCCCACGCAGCGCATCGAGAATGTCGATGCCAAATTGCTGGCGATATCGGAAGATAACGCCATATTTTTGCGATGATGAGTGTGATCATGTGTCGATCGCAACGAAAATTTAAGCTGAGAAAATCATATCATTGCTTCGCTGGCTAGCGAGGCGCGAGTCAGATAAGCATGACACGCCGGGCCATTAACGGTCGTCGGCATAACGCAAGGGGCATCGCATGGCTAAGCAGTCATCAAAAGCGCCGGCATCCAAGGCACCGGCAAAGAAAGCACCTGTAAAAGCGGCGGCGGCGAAAGCCGCGACCGCGGTCAAGAAAGCAGCACCCGCTGCCAAGCCAAAGGCGGCAGCGCCGAAGGCAAAGGCGGCACCGGCCAAGAAGCCGGCAGCCAAGGCCGCCGCGAAACCGGCGGCGAAGAAGGCAGCGCCCGCCAAGGCCAGCGCCGCATCCGCAAAGAAGGCTGCACCGGCCAAGAAGGCCGCTCCGGCAAAGAAAGCCGCTCCGGCCAGGAAGCCGGCTGCCAAGGCCGCGGCCAAGCCCGCTGCAAAGAAGACAGCCCCTGCCAAGGCTCCGGCCAAGGCTGCCGCGGCGAAGTCTTCGGCACCGGTGAAGAAGGCGGCGCCAGCCGCCAAGAAAGCAGCGCCGGCGAAGGCCGCGAAGAAGTAGTCGCGTTTCTTCGCGCCGGGGACCGTGTCGGCAGAAATGAGGGCAGGTGCCGTTGAGGCCTCGCGCCCTCTGCTCTGGCATTGGGGCGCAACGAGAGGGGCGGACGCCAGATATCTTTCGCAGCTCCCAGGACTTCGTCGCAGGGCGAAGTCCGGTGGGCTTTTTGTTGCGCGCTATCGTGCGGCGGCGGAACGATCGTTGGTCTTGTCCGGCCTGTCGGAGTGTTGCCGCCGTCACCATGTGGCGCATCCTGATCAAGGCGTACAAGAGACCAGGGCATGCAGGAGTGGTCGCCGGCTGCTGGCGGCTGGTTTTTCCGCTTCTGGCTGTTGCGCGGGGAAGGGCGCCCGGTCAACAGTGACGGGCTGCCAACAGGAACCCGATCATGCCGAAGCTGCTTTACGCCTCCACGTCCCCCTATAGTTCCAAGGTACGAATGGCGGCCCTTTATGCCGGCATCGCGGTCGACCTGGCGCCTGTCAAAACCGAAGACAAGCCGGCCGAACTGATCGGCGCCAATCCGCTGGGCAAGATCCCCGTGCTGGTGCTCGACGACGGCCGCTCGATCCACGACAGCCGAGCCATCACCCAGCAGCTCAACCGGATGTCGAAGAGCGCGCTGTTTCCGCGCAATCCCGACAAGCGGCTGGAAGCGGAAGTGCTGGAAGCGTTGGCGGACGGCATCTGCGACTGTGCGCTGTCGATGGTTTATGAGCGCCGCACGCGGCCCGAGGAGATGGTCTACCAGCCCTGGCTCGATCGCCAGTGGGCGAAGATCACCGCCGCGCTCGATCTACTCAACGCCAATCCGCCGAAACTGCCGAAGAAGATCACCGCCGGCCAGATGGCGCTGCGCGCCTGCCTTGGCTACCTGGCGCTGCGTTTCGCCGGGAAATGGGAAAAAGGCCGCAACCGGCTGGTCCGCTGGGCCGCGCGCTTCGATGAGAAATTCCCTGACCTGAAACCCTGCGTTCCCGCGTGAGCGGCCGACAATAAAAAAGCCGGGCGCGAGGCCCGGCTTCTTCGTGTCGTGGCTTGAACGACTTAGAACTTCATACCGACGCCGAAGGTGACGCGGTTGTCGGTGGCCTTGACCTTGCCGATGCCATCGAAGTCCTTGCTGCCGAAGTCGGTGTAGCGGTATTCGACGCGGCCGAACACATTGTCGGTCAGCTTGATGTCGGTACCAAGACCGGCGGTCCAGCCGATCATGGTGGCGCGGTCGCTGGCGCCGAGGACGCTGTCCTCCACCTTCAGGCTCCTGCCGGCGAGACCACCGGTGCCGTAGAGCAGGATTTCCGGGGTCACAGCGTAGCCGAGACGGGCACGCAGCGAGCCTTCGAAGCCGGCCTTGGAATCGATGCCATTATCGTCGCCCTTGACGCCGTTGTAGCCGAGTTCGGCTTCACCGCCGTAGACGAAGTTCTCCTGCTGCCACTGATAGCCGCCGAAGACGCTGCCGATGAAGCCCTTGGTATCGGTTTCAACGTCGAAATCCTTTTCCTTGGTACGGCCGCTGAAGCCATAGCCAAGATTAAGACCGGCATAGGGGCCGGCCCAGGACGCGACGGGCAGTTCGGCGACCGGGGCAGGCGCCGGCGGCTCTTCCTGGACCACATCGGCGGCATAGGCAGTTCCACCGAGGGCGAAGAGCCCGAGCGCTACGGCCAGCGGCCGTGCGAATTTGAGATTGGCTTGCATTGTTGTTTACTCCTTAAGCCACAGGACACAGGCTTGTTCTTACGATCGCCCATCAACCCGTCCGGGGGGTGAAACGGATCTGGCGTTCGTCGGTTCCAAATGTCGTGTCGAAATACGGCTGAAGCGAACCTGAACTTGGGTCATTCCCCGGCGCGAATGAGGCAGAAATTTGGCGTTGCATCTTCGCAACAGCGAAATGTCAGCAGATTGGCCGTGCTGCACCGCAGGTGGCTTGGTGCAAGGAGTCCAGCCCCCTATATTGTGTTGAGGCCGGCTCATTGCCGGCCGGCTCGAGATGCCGAACCGGCCGTTTCGCCACAATGTTGCCGCAGCTGCGAACGCCATTTAACGGGTGGCGGGCCATATTTTGCCGGCGCCCTCCTTCGCGCCGAAACCGAGGATTGACAACAGATGAGCAAAGCCACCGCGGCGCTGGTGACGGGCGGGGCAAAACGGATCGGTAGCGCGATTGTCGAGGATCTCGCCGCCCACGGTTTTGCCGTCGCCATTCACTGCAACCGCTCGCGCGACGACGCGGATGCGCTTGCCCAGCGGATCAACCGCGCCGGCGGCCACGCCGCCGTGGTCGCCGCCGATCTGACCGATATGGCCGAGGTCGGCGACCTGGTCGGCCGCGCCGAAGCCGCGCTCGGGCCGATCTCGCTGCTCGTCAACAACGCTTCGCTGTTCGAGGACGATTCGGTTCTTGATTTCGACTGGCAGGGCTGGGACCGCCACTTCGCCATTCATGTGAAGACTCCGGCACTGTTGACGCAGAACTTTGCCCGGGCCCTGCCGGACGGGCAGGAGGGGCTGATCGTCAACATAATCGACCAGCGTGTCTGGCGGCCGACGCCGCGCTACTTCTCCTATGCGCTGTCGAAGTCCGCCTTGTGGACGGCAACCCAGATGATGGCGCAGGCGCTCGGCCCGCGCATCCGCGTCAATGCCATCGGTCCCGGCCCGACCTTGAAGAACGCGCACCAGGAGGACAGCGACTTTGCCGCGCAACTCGCCGGTCTCATTTTGAAACGCGGCCCGCAATTGCCGGAATTCGGCGCCACAATCCGCTATCTCTGGGAAGCCCGCTCGGTTACCGGGCAGATGATCGCGCTTGATGGCGGCCAGCATCTTGCATGGCGCACACCTGATGTGACAGGCATGACGGAATGAGTCCCGCAGAGCAGAAACACAAGATGCGTGGCGGCGCCGACGATCTGCCTCCCGAAATCGACGTCGAGGACGAGGCGGCGGAGGAGATCGTCGAACCGGCCGGCCCGGACGTCGCCTTCACCGCCATCGACTGGGCGCCGCATGCCGGCGATGCCGACGGTATGGTCGGCGCCGAAGTGATCCAGACGCTGGTCAAGCGGCTGCCCAATGCGCCGGGCGTCTACCGCATGATGAATGCCAATGGCGACGTGCTCTATGTCGGCAAGGCCCGCAGCCTGAAGAAGCGCGTCACCAATTACGCGCAAGGCCGCTTCCACACCAACCGCATCGGCCGCATGGTGCGCGAGACCGCGACGATGGAGTTCGTCGTCACCCGCACCGAGATCGAGGCGCTGCTGTTGGAGGCCAACCTCATCAAGCGGCTGCGGCCACGTTTCAACGTGCTGATGCGCGACGACAAGTCGTTTCCCTACATTCTCTTGACGGGCGACCATGTCTCGCCCGGCATCTACAAGCATCGCGGCGCGCGTTCGCGCAAAGGTGATTATTTCGGCCCCTTCGCTTCCGCGGGCGCGGTCGGCCGCACCATCAATTCCTTGCAGCGCGCCTTCCTCCTGAGGAGTTGCACCAACTCCTTCTACGAGAACCGCACGCGGCCTTGCCTGCTCTATCAGATCAAGCGCTGCGCCGGTCCGTGCACCGGCGAGATTTCGCATAGCGACTATGCCGAGCTGGTCGCCGAGGCGAAGGATTTTCTTTCCGGCCGCAGCCAGAAGGTGAAGACCGAGATTTCGGCCGCCATGCAGCAGGCCTCGCAAGACCTCGATTTCGAGCGCGCCGCCATCTATCGAGACCGGCTGGCGGCACTCTCGCACGTGCAGAGCCACCAGGGCATCAATCCGCAGACCGTCGACGAGGCCGATGTCTTCGCAATCCATCAGGAGGGCGGCCAGGTCTGCATCCAGGTGTTCTTCTTCCGCACCGGCCAGAACTGGGGCAACCGCGCCTATTTCCCGAAGGCCGATCCGGCGCTGGAAGGGGCCGAGGTGCTGGGCTCGTTCCTGGCGCAGTTCTATGACGACAAGCCGACGCCGCGCGCCATTCTGCTGTCGCACGCCGTGGAGGACCAGGAACTGTTGGCCGAGGCGCTCTCGACCCGCGCCGGCCGCAAAGTATCGATCTCGGTGCCGCAGCGCGGCGAGAAGAAGGACCTGACCGACAACGCGTTGCAAAATGCCCGCGAGGCGCTCGGCCGTCGGCTGGCCGAAACCTCGACGCAGGCCAGGTTGCTCGCCGGCTTCGCCGAGACCTTCGGGCTCGAAAAGCCGCCGGTGCGCATCGAGGTCTACGACAATTCGCACATCATGGGCACCAACGCCGTCGGCGCCATGGTCGTCGCCGGGCCGGAAGGTTTTGTGAAGAACCAGTACCGGAAATTCAATATCCGCTCGACCGAGATCACGCCCGGCGACGATTTCGGCATGATGCGCGAAGTGATGGAGCGGCGCTTTTCACGATTGCTCAAGGAGCATGGCGATGTGACGCCCAACGATGCCGCGGCAGGCGAGGCGGACAGCGATGAGGGCGACATGTCGGGCGGCTTCCCTGCCTGGCCCGACGTCATCCTGATCGATGGCGGCCAGGGCCAGATGAGCGCCGTGCGCAAGATCCTCGCCGATCTCGGCATCGAGGACCGGGTCGTGGCCATCGGCATCGCCAAGGGCCAGGACCGCGACGCGGGCCGCGAGCGCTTCTTCGTCAAGGGCAGGGACTCGTTTTCGCTGCCGGTACGCGACCCGGTGCTCTATTTTGTCCAGCGCCTACGCGACGAGGTTCACCGTTTCGCCATCGGCTCGCACCGGGCCCGCCGCAAGAAGGAGATGGTCAAGAGCCCGCTCGACGAGATCGGCGGCATCGGCCCCAGCCGCAAGCGGGCGCTGCTGATGCATTTCGGCACCGCCAAGGCGGTCGGTCGCGCGGCAATCGAGGACCTGGTAAAGGTCGAAGGCATTTCCGAGCAGGTGGCCAGACTGGTTTACAACCATTTCCACGAGAACTGATGCATGTCGCCCGAAAGCGACCGTCGGCTCCCGGGCGAAGCAAGGAGCGGCGCGGCGTAGCCCGCGAGATGACAAGATTAGCCTATTTTTGCTGGCCAATCGATTTTGGCCTGTTGACCCCCTACATCAGCTTCTGATTTGAGTACGCAGGCAGAAAGAGTTCCCCCGGATATGGCTCAGCGCGCGTTCAACCTTCCGAACATCCTCACCTACGCCCGCATTATCGCGGTGCCGCTGGTGGTGCTGTGCTTTTTCCTCGAGGGACATCTGAAGTCGAGCGACTTCGCCCGCTGGTCGGCGCTGATCATTTTCCTGCTGGCGTCCATCACCGACTATTTCGATGGCTATTTCGCCCGCGCCTGGAAGCAGACCTCGAACATCGGCAAGATGCTCGACCCCATTGCCGACAAGCTGCTGGTCGCGACATGCCTGCTGCTGCTTGCCGCCGACACCGACCGCCATGCCGGCATTGCCGGCTGGTCTCTGTGGGCGGCGATCATCATCCTGTGCCGCGAAATCCTGGTTTCGGGCCTGCGCGAATATTTGGCCGCGCTCAAGGTCTCCGTGCCGGTGACGCAGCTTGCCAAATGGAAAACCACTATCCAGATGGTCGCCATCGCCTTCCTGCTCGCCGGGCCGGCCGGCGACAAGATTTTTCCGCTCACCACACAGACCGGCCTGGTGCTGTTGTGGATCGCTGCCCTGGTCACGCTTTACACCGGCTATGACTACTTCCGCGCCGGCCTCAAGCACATCATGGACGAATAGGATGACGAAGCTCATCTACTTCGCCTGGGTGCGGGAGCGAATCGGCAAGCCGGACGAAGACGTGGACTTGCCGCATGGCGTCGAGACGGTCGCGGACCTCTTGCGCTGGCTGAAGTCGCGCGGCGAGGAATACGACCATGCGCTGCAATATCCCGACGTGATCCGCGTCGCTATCAACCAGGAACATGTCGAGCACGGCGAAAAGATATCTGGCGCGCGCGAGATCGCGCTGTTTCCGCCGATGACCGGGGGCTGAGATGGCCGGCGCGGTCGTACCTGTCGTGCGCGTTCAGCGCCGAGATTTTGACGTCGCCGCCGAAATCGCCAGACTGACGCAAGGCCGCGCCGACATCGGCGCTGTGGTCACCTTCTCGGGCCTGTGCCGTGACGAGCAGGGGACGCTCTCGGCCCTTGAGCTCGAGCATTATCCGGGTATGGCAGAGGCCGAAATCGCCCGCATCGCGGCCGAAGCGGTTCAGCGCTGGCCGCTGCAGGGCATCACCGCCATCCACCGTCATGGCAAGATCCGGCCAGGCGAGAACATCGTGCTGGTGGTGGCGGCCTCCGTGCATCGGCAAGCCGCGTTCGAGGCGGCGAATTTCCTCATGGATTATCTGAAGTCGCAGGCTCCCTTCTGGAAAAAGGAGCATCATGCCGACGGCTCCGAGGGCGGCTGGGTCGAGGCCAAGGAGAAAGACGAGCAGGCGGCAGGGCGCTGGAAAAGGCCACCGTCCGAATAATTTTGCATCAGCCACGCATTGACCGCAATCCTTTGGCCAATTCGTTGTTGGTCAGCCTGGGCTGTGGCCAGCCCGGGGAAGGGAGATGGTCGTGCTGGACAGGATAGCGGAGTTCTTCGTCTTCGGTTTCGTGCCT
The DNA here is from genome assembly GCF_006443035.1 of Mesorhizobium sp. B1-1-6. Lineage (NCBI taxonomy): Bacteria > Pseudomonadati > Pseudomonadota > Alphaproteobacteria > Hyphomicrobiales > Phyllobacteriaceae > Mesorhizobium > Mesorhizobium sp. B1-1-6. The sequence goes on from NZ_VFWR01000021.1 coordinate 37,656, forward strand.
CTGGTCGTCGGTATACTGGCCGTGCCGGAACTCTCCGTGGCCGCCGAAAAAGCCCTGAAAGGCGAGGTGACCTACCGCGAGCGCATCGCTTTGCCGCCCAATGCCGTGCTCTCGGTCCAGCTTGCCGATGTCTCGTTGGCCGACGCGCCCGCCAAAATCGTCGGCGAACAGAAGCTGACGCCGGCAGGCCAGGTGCCGATCAGCTTTGCGGTCAAATTCGATCCGTCCCGGATCCAGCGGCGGATGACCTATGCGTTGCAGGTCCGCATCACCGTCGGCGACAGGCTCCTGTTCATCTCGGATGAGCGCCATCAAGTCGATCCGCTGACCGATGCGCCGCAAACAATCATGCTCAAGATGGTGACGCCAAGTCCCGAGCCCACTGCTTCCGTTCTCGATCAGCTTTGGCTTCTCGATTATGTCGACGGCGTAGCCATCACCGCATCGCAAGCGACATTCCGGGTGAGTGAAGCAGGCAAGGCCGACGGCAACGGTCCCTGCAACAGCTATTTTGCCACCGCCAACCTCGATGGCCAGAAGATCGCGATCCGCGACATCGGCTCGACCTACAAGGCCTGCGCGCCCGAGGTGATGGCGGAGGAAAAGGCGCTGTTCGAGGCTCTGGCAAAGGCGGCTTCGTATAAAGTCGATGCCGGCAAGTTGACCATCGCCGACGGGAACGGCCGCGAAATCCTGCGTTTCAGCGCCGCGAGCTGATGCCGTGAAAGGGCTGTCGGCGGAGGTCAGCCGCTCATTTTTTCGAACACGGCGCCATAGTGGTAGGGCGGCACCTCGACCAGCTCGATGAATTTGAGGCCGGCCGCCTCGACGGCCGTGATGGTCTGTTCCGGCGATATCCTCAATTCGGTCTTCGGTCCGCGGGGCTCGCCGAGCACCGTGGTTTGTTCACGCGGCTGCTGATGCCAGTTGACGACAACAAAGCGTCCGGCAGGGACGAGCGCTTCGCTAACGGCTCGCGCCAGCCGTGGCCGGTCCGGCACGCCGTGGAAGGCGTTTGCCATGAAGATGAAATCGACGGGGCGGGATATCAGGCTCGCGAGTTCATAGGCATCGCCCGCTACGAGATCGAAATTCCTCGTGCCGTTTTCATTGAGCCGGCGACGGGTGACGTCGAGCAGGTCGGTATCGATATCGATGCCGACGACATGGCGGGCGACCCTGGCGATGGGCAACGTAAACCAGCCGTCGCCACAGCAGAGGTCGGCCACCTCCATGCCCGGCTTCAGTCCCGTTGACGAAAGCACGGCACCGGGGTCGGGCCACAGCACCTCCCACCAGCCGCTCGATGGCATCTCGGTGCCCTGGAAGAAGCCGGGAATGGTGCTGGTCATGCTTCGCCGGCTCCCTGTGCCTGACCGACTTTAGCGCGGGCAAGGGTTCAACGGCAGTGCCGGATCGATCCGTTTCAATGAAAAAGGCCGGCAATCCGCCGGCCTTTTTCGGTCACAATGCCAGGGTCGGCTCAGCCGACGATCTCGGTGTCGGAGAACCAGTACTTGATCTCCTGCGCGGCGGTTTCCGGCGCGTCCGAACCGTGCACCGAATTCTCGCCGATCGACAGCGCATGCACCTTGCGGATGGTGCCTTCGGCGGCGTTGGCCGGGTTGGTGGCGCCCATCACCTCACGGTTCCTGGCAATGGCGTTCTCGCCTTCCAGCACCTGCACGATCGTCGGCGCCGACGACATGAATTCCACCAGCTCGCCGAAGAACGGACGATCCTTGTGGACGGCGTAAAAACCTTCCGCCTCACGGCGGCTCATCCAAACGCGGCGCGAAGCGATGACGCGCAGACCGGCATCTTCCAGCATCTTGGTGATAGCGCCGGTGAGATTGCGCCGCGTTGCGTCCGGCTTGATCATGGAAAAGGTGCGTTCGAGCGCCATTGGGTCGTCCTTGTCTGGTTGGATTGGGAGTGGCGGGCTCTATACAAGCCGGCCGGCCCATTGCCAAGAGGAAGTCGACAGAGGTGTCGACAGGGGAAGTCGACGCCATGCGCGTTTGCGTGCCGGGCCGATATCGGCGATGCCGCCAGCCCGAGATCGGACGGCTGCAATATTAGGCTTTGCTTGCTATAGTCACATGTCGGCGCCGCGCTGAGGTCGGCCCGGATGGAGACCATGACCATGACAGACGATCGCCAGGAGCGCATTCGCAGCCGCGCACATCATATCTGGCAGGAAGAAGGGCAACCGGCCGGACAGCATGAGCGCCATTGGCAACAGGCGACGGCCGACATCGACCAGGAGGACGCAGGGTCATCCGCGGTGAAGAAGCCAGCAAGAAAGGCGGCCGTCGCCAGCAAGGCAAAAACCGCGCCCAAAGAGGCCAAGACCGCCGCCAAGCCCGGCAAGCCAAAAAAGGCGGCCAAATAAGACCTGGCCATAGCGGAGCCGATGGCTCGTCGTTGGCCCTGCCGCAAGGTCAGGCGCTAAGGTTTCACGCGGCCGCCGCAACCGTCCGACCCAGCCCGCCATGCAGGTCGAGGCAGCGGGCGAACCACTGCGCCACGACATCGTGGTCGTCGAGCAATGGGTAGGGCGAGGCGATGCGTGCCCATTGCAGCGCGCCGAACACGATATAGTCGGCAAACAGGGGCGAATCTCCGCCTATGAATGGCTGATAGGCGAGCATCGAGCGCAGCGGCTCCAGCGAAGCCCTGAAATTGCCAAGCCCGGCGTCCCGCGCGGCCATCACCTCTTCCAGGCTCTTGCCCAGGCGCTCCTCCCGGCTCTGGCGGAAATAGGCGGCGTTCTCCGTATCCTGCATGGCATAAAGGTCCATGATCGCGGCGGTGGTCACATAGGGATGGATGGTCAGTTGCGACCAGCGCTCGATGAAGCGCGCCATGGCCTTGCCGCCTTCGCCGCCAAACAGCGACGGCCGGTCCGGATAGGTTTCGTCGAGATAAAGCGCGATGGCGAAGGAATCCGCGACGACCGTCTCGCCGTCGCGGATCACCGGCACGAGTTTCGATGCGCCGCCCTCGACGCGGGGCACTTCGAGAAAACGCGTCGGCACCGCGCTGATCTCCAGCCCCTTATGCGCCAGCGCCATCGTCGCCTTCCAGCAATGCGGGCTGAACGGGCGGGTGGCGTCGCGTCCGACGAGATCATAAAGCAGAATGGTCATTGGCGGCGGCTTCCTTGCGGTTTAGGTATCCCGCAACGCCTCGACACAGGCCGGCGGGAGAAAAGATGAAACGGCACTTCATGATGTTTGCGGCCTATAATCAATGGGCCAATGGCCGCATCTACGATGCCGCCGCCGATCTCGACGAAGAGGAATTCAATCGCGACGTCGGCGCTTTCTTCGGCTCGATGAAGGGCACGCTCAACCATCTCCTGGCCGCCGATCGCATCTGGATGAAGCGCTTTACCGGCGAGGGCGATGCGCCGACGGCGCTGGACGCCATACTGTACCAGGCGTTGCCGGGCCTGCGCATGGCGCGCGAGGCGGAGGACCGGCGGATCGTCGACTGGGTTGGCGGTTTGAGCGACAAGGCGCTGTCGGGCCGCTTTATATACATGACGGTATCGGACATGCGCACCGTCTCGCAACGGCTGGCTCCGGCGCTCGACCACGTCTTCAACCACCAGACCCACCACCGCGGCCAGGCCCATATGATCCTGACGGTTCTGGGCCGCCCTTCCGTGCAGCTCGATCTGGCGCATTTCCAGCGCACCGAGGAAGGGCGCGCATACGCCTGATTTCGGCCGCCGGCTGCGATAGAGCAGTTTTCACCGTTTCACGGAAACTGCGAACTGAGGGCCGAAAGACGTTGGAGCGCGTTATGACCGACGGCGCGTGTTTTACAGATATTGGCCTTCCAACCGGGCCGCCCAAGTCTGCCGACCCGAAAAATTAGCTTTTCTAGTTTGCACGGAGCCGATTTCCCTAAAAAATATTTGACTGCAAGTCTTGATTCGTTTTGAGATTTGCTGGTCCGTTTGGGGGACGCGGTTAAATAAATGCATCGACGAAATTCTTCTCTGGGGTAGATGATTTTGTCGCAAATAGGGTGAAAGATTTGTCAAATATCGAGGATAAGACCGTTATCGAGCTGACCGCTGACATTGTCTCGGCCTATGTCGGCAACAACCCGCTGCCGGTTTCCGGCCTGCCTGACCTGATTGCCAGCGTCAGTGCCTCGGTGCGAAAGCTCGGAGGTGCCGTTGTCGCGGAAAGTCCAAGCCTGGTTCCTGCGGTGAACCCGAAGAAGTCGGTTTTTCCCGACTACATCGTCTGCCTGGAAGACGGCAAGAAGTTCAAGTCGCTCAAGCGGCACCTCAGGACGGACTATGGGCTGAGCCCGGATGAGTATCGCACCAAATGGGGCCTGCCGCCCGACTATCCGATGGTCGCTCCGAACTACTCAGCGACACGGTCAGCGCTGGCGAAGTCGACGGGACTTGGCCGCAAGCCGGCAGCGCCGGCCCCCGTGGCCAAGGCGACAAAGCGCGGCAAAGCCAGCGCCTGAGCGCGGCCGACCGCAGCCGGAAGCCTCTGAGCTGCGATGTTGACGGCGCCATTGCGCGCGCCGTTTTCATGCCTTGCGTGGCCAACCGGCCCGCAAGGTCTTGCGAAGCGCCGGTCTCCCGTGCAAAAGCGCGGCCATGCTTATCATCAACGACCTCTCGCTGCGCATGGCGGGGCGCTTGCTTCTCGACCATGCCTCGCTGACCTTGCCGGCCGGCACCAAGGCCGGACTTGTCGGCCGCAACGGTACCGGCAAGACCACGCTGTTCAAGGCCATAACAGGCGATTTCCCTTCCGAGACGGGCTCGATCAGCCTGCCGAAGAACACGCGGATCGGCCAGGTGGCGCAAGAAGCGCCCGGAACCGAGGAGCCGCTGATCGAGATCGTGCTCAAGGCCGACCTCGAGCGCACGGCGCTGCTCGAGGAGGAAAAGACGGCGACCGATCCGCACCGTATTGCCGACATCCATATGCGGCTGGCCGATATCGACGCGCATTCGGCCGAGTCGCGCGCCGCCACCATCCTGGCCGGTCTCGGCTTCGACGACGCCGCGCAGCGCCGTCCGGCCTCCTCATTTTCCGGCGGTTGGCGCATGCGCGTGGCGCTCGCTGCCGTGCTGTTTTCCGAACCCGATCTTCTGCTGCTCGACGAGCCCACCAACTATCTCGATCTCGAAGGCACGCTGTGGCTCGAAAACTATGTTTCCAAATATCCGCACACGGTGCTGCTGATCTCGCACGATCGCGACCTGCTTAACCGCGCCGTCAACTCGATCGTCCATCTCGACCAGAAGAAGCTGACCTTCTGGCGCGGCGGCTACGACCAGTTCGAACGCCAGTACACCGAGCAGAAAGAACAGCAGGAAAAGGGCCGCATCAAGCAGGAAGCCGCCCGCAAGCATATGGAATCCTTCGTCGAGCGTTTTCGCGCAAAGGCATCCAAGGCAAGACAAGCTCAGTCCCGCATCAAGGCGCTTGAAAAGATGAAGCCGATCACGGCCATCGTGAACGACACGGTGCGGCCATTTTCTTTCCCGGAGCCGGTGAAGACGGTGGCCTCGCCGATCGTCGCGCTGAACAATGTCAATGTCGGCTATACCCCCGGTGAGCCGATTCTGAAGAAAATGACCTTGCGCATCGATGCCGACGACCGAATCGCGCTGCTTGGCGCGAATGGCAACGGCAAATCGACCTTCGCCAAGCTTCTGTCCGGTCGCCTGAAGCAGGAGACCGGCACCATGACCGTGGCGCCCGGGCTGAAGGTGGCGATCTTTGCACAGCACCAGCTCGACGATCTCAGGCCTGAGGAAAACGCCTATGAGCATGTTCGCAGGCTGATGCCGGAAGCGCCGGAATCGAAAGTGCGCGGCCGTGTCGCCCAGTTTGGGCTCACCACCGAAAAGATGAACACGGCGGCGAAAGACCTGTCCGGCGGCGAGAAGGCGCGGCTGTTGATGGGTTTGTCGGCCTTCGAGGGGCCGAACCTGTTCATCCTTGACGAGCCGACCAATCATCTCGACATCGACAGCCGCGAATCCTTGATCCATGCGCTGAATGAGTTCCCCGGCGCCGTCATCCTGATCTCGCACGACCGCCATCTCCTGGAAGCGACGGCGGACCGGCTGTGGTTGGTCAAGGATGGCGCCGTCAACCCCTATGACGGCGACCTCGAAGACTACAAGACGCTGGTCACAGGCGTGTCCGGCGACCGGCGCGAGCGGCGCGAGGCGGAAAAAGCCTCGAAGGCCGACCGCCGCCGCGAGGCGGCCCAGCGCCGCGCCGCCTTTGAGCCGCTGGCCAAGGAAATTCGCGCCACGGAAGCGCTGATGGACCGCATCCGCAAGCGCATCGACGGCATCGAGGACGAACTGGCCAACCCGGCGATCTACGAAAAGGATCCGTCGACGGCGACAAGGCTGGCGAAGGAGCGATCGCAACTCGCCCAGACGCTCGCCGGCCACGAGGAAAAGTGGCTGACCATGTCGGCCGAATACGAGGAAGGCACGGCGGAGTAGTTACCCTCCCCTTGTGGGGAGGGTCGATCCGCGAAGCGGAGCGGGGTGGGGGTCTGCGCCACAACCCACCCGGCGCTACGCGCCGACCCTCTCCTTCAAGGGGACGGTCAGATCTGGCCCTACACGCCTTGTTCGAAAGCGGCTAAACAAACCCCATGAACCAGCACGCCAGCCTTCGCATCGGCCATTCGGCCTGTCCGCATGATTGCCCGTCGACCTGCGCGCTCGAGGTCGAGTTGCTTGACGGCAACCGCATCGGCCGCGTCCATGGTGCCAAGTCCAACAACTATACGGCCGGCGTCGTCTGCGCCAAGGTTGCTCGTTACGCCGACCGCGTCCACCATCCCGACCGCTTGCTGAAGCCGCTGGTGCGCAAAGGCGCCAAGGGCGAGGGCGCCTGGCAGGAAACAAGTTGGGAGGCGGCGCTGGACCTCGTCGCCGAAAAGTTCATCGCGGCCGAGGAAAAATACGGCTCGGAGACGGTCTGGCCCTATTTCTATGCCGGCACGATGGGGCTGGTGCAGCGCGACGGCATCGAGCGGCTGCGGCATGCGAAGAGATATTCGGGCTTCTTCGGCTCGATCTGCACCAACCTGGCCTGGACCGGCTGGATGATGGGGGCGGGCGCGCTGCGCGGTCCCGACCCGCGCGAAATGGCCAAGTCCGATTGCGTGGTGATCTGGGGCACCAATGCCGTGGTGACCCAAGTCAACGTCATGACCCACGCCATCAAGGCACGCAAGGAGCGCGGTGCCAGGATCGTGGTCATCGACGTCTATGAGAACGCCACGATGAAGCAGGCCGACATGGGCCTTGTCCTGAAGCCTGGCACCGATGGCGCGCTGGCTTGCGCGGTCATGCATGTGCTGTTCAGGGAAGGCTTGGCCGACCGCGCCTATCTCGAGAAATACACCGATGACCCGAAAGGTCTGGAAGCGCATCTGCGCACGCGCTCACCCGAATGGGCGGCCGCGATCACTGGACTGACTGTGGCCGAGATCGAGAACTTTGCCCGTCTCGTCGGCATGACCAGGAAAACCTATTTCCGCCTCGGCTACGGCTTTGCCCGCCAGCGCAACGGCGCGGTCAACATGCATGCCGCCTCCTGCATCGCCGCCGTCACCGGCGCCTGGCAATATGAGGGCGGCGGCGCCTTCCACTCCAATTCCGGCATCTTCAAGCTCAACCAAGAGGTGCTGGAGGGCACGCGCATGCGCGATCCCTCGATCCGCTATCTCGATCATTCGCGCATCGGCCCGGTGCTGACGGGAGCGCCGGATGCGCTCTATGGCGGGCCGCCGGTGACGGCGCTGCTCATCCAGAACACCAACCCGGCCAATGTCGCGCCCGAGCAGCGACTGGTGAAGCAGGGTTTCTTGCGTGAGGATCTGTTCACCTGCGTGCACGAGCAGTTCATGACCGACACGGCCAAGCTCGCCGACGTCGTGCTGCCGGCAACGATGTTCGTCGAGCATGACGACATCTACAAGGGCGGCGGCAACCAGCACATCACGCTCGGCCCGAAACTGATCGAGCCGCCGGAAGGGCCGCGCACCAACCATTTCGTCATCGAGCAATTGGCTGAGCGCCTCGGCGTCGCCGACAGGCCGGGCTTCGGTCTCACCGAACAGCAGCATATCGATATCATTCTGGGCAAGCGCGGGCTGGGCAGCTTTGCCAGCCTGAAGGAGCAGAAATGGGTTGACCTGCAGCCGGATTTCGAAACCGCGCATTTCACCAAGGGCTTCGGCCATGCGGACGGCAAATTCCGCTTCCGCGCCGATTGGACCGGACAAGCCGCCCCCAATAGGCCGCCGAAAAGCATGGGCCTGTTCGGCCCGGTGGAGCAGTTGCCGCAATTTCCTGATCATGTCGACCTGATCGAGGTTGCCGACGAGGCGCATCCGTTCCGGCTGGCTACGTCGCCGGCACGCAACTTCCTCAACTCGACCTTTTCCGAAACGCCGGTGTCGAAGGCCAAGGAAGGCCGGCCGGAATTGCTCTTGCATCCCGACGATGCCGCCGCACACGGTTTGGCAGAGGGCGATCGTGTCGAACTCGGCAATGCGCGCGGCGAGGTGGTGCTGCATGCGAGGCTGTTCGACGGCATCAAGCGCGGCGTGGTGATCGCCGAAGGCATCTGGCCGAACAGCGCGCATGAGCGCGGCGAGGGCATCAACGTGCTGACTGGCGCCGATGCACCCGCACCCTATGGCGGCGCGGCATTCCACGACAACAAGGTGTGGCTGCGCAAGGCAAGCTGAGCGGCCTCAGCTCATACCGGCAGGGTTTCGGCCGTCCTTTTTCTGTTCTGCCGGAGACGAATGTCGTCGGCGATCGCCTGGGCTTCGATTCCGATTTCGCGCAGCAGGCCGGTGACCGAATTGTGGAAGCCGACGAGATAAAGACCGAGTTCCGAAGCGCGCGCATTGACGCCGCTGGCGCCAGGCTCGACGCCGGGCTGGAGGAATTTGGCATAGGCTGGGCGGTAGCCGGTGGCGAAGATGATCGCGTCGAAGTCGCTGTGCCGACCATCGACGAAACGGGCGCCGCCTTCTGATATCTCGGCAATGTCGGGCGCGACCTTGATCGCGCCTTCGCGGATCTTGCCGATGGTGCCGACATCGATCACCGGGATGCGCGACGCCAGGGATATCTGCTCCAGCAATCCCTGCTTGGGCCGTTTGAGCCCATATTTCTCCAGCCTGCCCAACACCAGATCGAAGATGATAGGGAAGACGGCGTCATTGACGCGTCGCGGCCCCAGGCGCGTCGCCATGCTGACGACCTGGATGGGCACCCCGAGCAGTTCGCGCGGCACGATATGGACGCCGCCGCGCACGGAGATCGTCGGATGCGCGCCGCCTTCCGCCAGGTCGAGCGCGATCTCGGCGCCGGTGTTGCCCATGCCGATGACCAGCACCGACTGGCCGGCAAACGGCGTGTTGTTGCGGTAATCCGCGCTGTGCAGACTTTTGCCCTTGAAACTGCCGGCGCCGGCGAATGCCGGCATCAGCGGCTCGGCATTGTATCCCGAGGCAATCACCACATGCGAAGCGCGCACGGTGCCTGATGTCGCTTCGACGCCCCAGCTTCTGCCCTGCCGGCGGATCGCCCGCACCGCTTCTCCAAAGCGGGGCCGCAGATCGAAGCGTTGCGCATAGGTATCGAGGTATTCGACGAACAGATCACGTGGCACATAGCGCGGATAATGCCTGGGGAAGGGCACGAAGGGCAGGGATGAATAGCGCTTGGTCGTGTGCAGGTGGACGCGCTCGTAGTGGCGCCGCCAGGCGGGAGCGGGCTGCTGCTCTTTTTCAAGCAAGATGAAGTCGACCCCGGCCTGCCGCAGGCACGCGGCAACGGCCAGGCCCGCCGGCCCGGCACCGATGATCGCAACCGGGGTGGTGTCGTGCAAGCGCGCCTCCCGCCGCTAATTCGCGATGCGGAGAATGGCGAAAGCATGCCAGACATGCAACCTGATCGCTCATCCCGGCAGCGGCACCGTCAGGCCGACCTTGACGCGGTCCATGGCCACGAAGGTGCGGAATTTGCGGACATTGTTGCTGTTGAAGAACAGGCGCCGCGTCAGCGCCTCATAGGCGCTCATGTCGGCCACCGTGATGGCCAGGATGAAGTCGGCCTCGCCTGTCACATAGTAGCACTGCTGGACTTCCGGCGCCGCCAGGAATTGCCGCTTGGCCGCGTCGATAAGTTCGGTGCGTTCGCTTTCGAGTTCGACCTCGACGAAGATGGTGATGGGCTGGCCGACCGCCGCCGGTTCGATGACCGCGACATTGGCCGCGATGACGCCGGTCTGTTGCATGCGCTTGATACGGCGCTGCACCGCCGGCGCCGACAGGTTCACGGCCTCGCCGATCAGTCGCTGCGGCGTCGTGTTGTCCTTCTGCAGCACGGCGAGAATGGCGAGGTCGAAACTGTCGAGCGAGGCTGGCAACGCGGGCAATGGCATGTCCTGAGGAAACAAACTTGCATTTCGGGGCCTTGAATACAGCGCTTTTTGCGCCTGCCTTGCAATATAGTCTCGTTGTCAGCCAAGGAGGCCTTGATGTTCCTGCTCAACCGCAATGCCTTGCACGGCAGCCCACTCGATCCGGTCGACGCCGAAACGCTTGGGGTTGCGGGGGCCGACGCGGCCGAGCGTTTCCTGTCCCATCGCGCCAATCATCAGGAGACGCCGCTGGATGCGCTGCCGGCGCTGGCCGCCGAACTGGGCATTGGCGCCATCCACCTCAAGGATGAGGGTTTTCGCCTCGGCCTCGGTAGCTTCAAGGCTCTTGGGGGCGCTTATGCCGTCGTTCATCTGGTGCTGGAGGAAGCCGGCCGCCGGCTTGGCAGGCCGCTCGGCATCGCCGATCTCGATCAGCCCGATGTCAGGGCGGTCGCCGCCACCATGACGATGGTTTGCGCGACCGACGGCAATCACGGCCGCTCGGTGGCACAGGGCGCGCGGCTTGTCGGGGCCAGGGCGACGATCTTCGTCCATGCCGGCGTCAGCGACGAGCGCATCACGGCTATCGCCCGCTACGGCGCCGAGATGATCCGCGTCGACGGCAACTACGATGATTCGGTCAGGCAAGCCGCACGCGTCGCGACGGACAAGGGCTGGACCGTCGTGTCCGATACGTCGTGGCCGGGCTATGAGCGCATTCCAGGCCTCGTCATGCAAGGCTACACCGCGATCATGCGCGAGGCGCTGCGCCAGCTCGGCGAACCGCCGACCCATGTCTTCGTCCAGGCTGGGGTCGGCGGCATTGCCGCCGCCCTGGCTGGCCATCTCGCCATCGTGCTCGGCGATGCCAGGCCGGTCTTCACGGTGGTCGAGCCCGCACGTGCCGCTTGCATCCTGGGCGCCGCCAGGGCTGGCCATCCTGTCAAGATCGCGCATGGCGAAGCGACTGTCATGGCAATGCTCGAATGCTACGAGGCGTCGCCTGTCGCCTGGCGCGTGCTGGCGCGTGCCGCCGATGCGTTCATGACCGTCGACGAGGAGGATGCGGTCGCCGTGATGCGGAGGCTTGCGCGGCCGGCCGGCGGCGATCCGGCCATCGTTGCCGGCGAAAGCGGCGGGGTCGGCCTGGCCGGATTGGTCCGGGCGCTGGCCGACAACAGGGGCGAACTCGGCCTCGACAGGCTCTCGCGGGTGCTGGTCGTCAACACCGAAGGTGCAACCGATCCCAAGCGTTATGCCGAACTCGTCGGCGTGGCCGCCGCGGATGTACTTGCGGGCAAAGTACTTTCTGGAGCAACGCCATGATCTCGGTCGACGCGCGGCGGCTGCTTGACCGTATTCGGGACCTCGGCGCCATCGGCCGCGACGGCGAGGGCCGGCTGGTGCGGCTTGCCGCCTCGGACGCCGACCGGCAGGGCCGCGACCGCTTCGTCGGCTGGTTGCGCGAGGCGGGGCTCGAAGTCGCCATCGACCGCATGGGCAATATCTTCGGCATCTGGCGGACGCCTGGGAATGCCGGGCAGGCGCCGATCCTGATAGGCTCGCATATCGATACGGTCATAGATGCCGGCATTTATGACGGCTGTTACGGCGTGCTGGCCGGGCTGGAGGCAATCGAGACACTGAAGGCGTCAGGCTTTGTCCTGTCGCGCCCGTTGGCCGTCGCCGCCTTCACCAATGAGGAAGGCGTGCGCTATTCCCCCGACATGATGGGCTCGCTGGTTCATGCCGGCGGTGTTGCGATCGACGAGGCGCTGGCGGCCGTGGGGACGGACGGCAGCGTGCTCGGGCAGGAACTGGCGAGCATCGGCTATGCCGGCGACGAGCAGCCGGGCTTCCTCAAGCCGCATACCTATCTCGAACTGCATATCGAGCAGGGCCCGGTGCTGGAGCGCGAAGGCGTGCCGATCGGCGCGGTGGAAAACCTGCAAGGCATCTCCTGGCAGCGCATCACCATCGACGGGGTCGCCAACCATGCCGGCACCACGCCGATGTCGATGCGCAGCGACGCCGGCCATGCGGCCGCCCGTGTCGTCGCCTTCCTGCACGATCGTGCCAAGGCTTCGAACACGCCGACCGTCGCCACCGTCGGCACGATGCGTTTCGAGCCCAACGCCATCAACGTCATTCCCTCGCGAGCGGTCTTCACCATCGACCTGCGCGATCCTTTCGAGCACCGGTTGCAGGCGGAGGAAGCAGCACTCGCCGCTCACCTCGAAGAACTCGCCGCCGCCGAAGGCGTGACGATCTCGGTCGAGCGGCTGGCGCGCTTCGAGCCGGTGATCTTCGACAGCCGCATCGTGGAGCTGATCGAGGCCGCTGCCATCAGTCGCGGGCTGGTTTCGAAGCGCATGACGTCCGGCGCCGGCCATGATGCGCAGATGATGGCGCGTATCGCACCTGCCGCGATGATCTTCGTGCCGAGCGCCGGCGGCATCAGCCATAATCCGCGCGAATACACCGAGGATACCGAGCTCGTCGCCGGCGCCAACATTCTGCTCGATGTCGTCACCCGACTTGCAACCTAGTTTGAGAGGGGCGGAGAAATGGCCAAAATCGATCTCGATGCCTTGAAGCAGGAGATGACCGGCTGGCGGCGCGATCTGCATGCCCATCCGGAATTCGGGCTCGAGGAAAAGCGCACCGCGGCCTTCGTCGCTGCCAAACTGCGCGAATTCGGCCTCGACGATGTGACCGAGGGCGTCGGCGGCACCGGCGTCGTCGGCACGCTGAAGCGCGGCAGCGGCAACAGGGCGATCGCGCTCAGGGCCGATATGGATGCCCTGCGCATCACCGAGCAATCGGCTGTGGCCTATGGCTCGCAAAATCCCGGAATCATGCACGCCTGCGGCCATGACGGCCACACCACCATGCTGCTCGGCGCGGCGAAGCTGCTGGCCGGGGAGGGCGGGTTCAACGGCACGGTGCGCTTCATCTTTCAGCCGGCCGAGGAGTGGGGCAGGGGCGCGCTGGCCATGCTCGACGATGGGTTGATGCGCCGCTTTCCCTTCGATGAGATTTTCGGCCTGCACAATCTGCCCGGATTGCCGATTGGCCATTTCGAAACCCGCCCCGGCCCGATGATGTCGGCCGAGGATATCTTCGAGATCGTTCTGAGAGGCCTCGGCGGCCACGCTGCCGGGCCGCAGGACGGCCGGGAGACACTGGTCGCCGCTTGCGCGCTGGTCACCAATCTGCAAACCATCGTCTCGCGCCGGCTGAGCCCGGCCGACATATCGGTGGTCTCGGTAACCGAGCTGATCACCGACGGCACCCGCAACGCGCTGCCCGGCCTTGCCCGTATCCTGGGAGACGCCCGCAGCTTTCGCCCCGAGGTCAGCGCCGAGATCGAGAAGCAGATGCGCACCATCGCCGCCGGCACCGCCGCCGCCTACAACGTCACCGCCGAGGTCGCCTACAGCAGGGAATTCGTGCCGCTGCACAACGACGCCGAATTGGTCGACGAGGCCTTTGCAGCCGCCGGAAACGTGTTCCTGCCCGAAGGCGTCGCCGTCGCCCGCGAGCCGATGACCGGCTCTGAGGATTTTGCCCGTTTCCTCGCTCACGTGCCCGGTTGCTTTGTCTTCCTCGGCAATGGCGACACGGCGCCGCTGCACAATCCGAGCTACGACTTCAACGATGACGGCCTGCTGTTCGGCACGAATTTCCATGCCGCGGTCGTCAGACGGCGATTGGGAGCATGAACGGCGCGGTCGTTCCGGAATTTGGCGGGAAGCCAAAGGGGTGGAATCCCCATGACGCTACGGCAAGACTCAGCTAACATCCACATTGCGGCGGACCTGATATCCGCCTGGCCGGCGCTATCAGGCACCTCCCAAGCGGCGCCGGCCGTCCTCTCCAGGCTGTGCTTTGTGCTGTCCCGCCGTGGTCCGCGGCGTTGCTGCACGCATGTCAACTCATTTGCCGGTCTTATCGGCTACAGGATTGCCGTCGGCGTGCGGGTTTTCCGCTGCCGGAGCCTTGGTTGGCGGGACGTTGTTGTCGCAGGCCGACACGGCCAGAACGATCAGCAGAAGGCCTAGGGAGAGCTTCTTCATCGCTACCTCCTCTCGTCTGACAACGAGACGACTTCCGTTTGGTTGCGACGATCAAGCCGAGGAACAAAAGCTCATGTCTCCGGTTGGATCAGGCAAAGGAGGACTGCTGGATGATCCGTCTGCTCTTGGCCTGCACCATCGCCTTCGTCACTTACCGCCTCGCGCGCAAGCTGATCGAGGACGTACCCGACACCGTCGATCCCCTGTTGCTGCCAGTCCCGAAGAATGATCGGGAGACATTGCGCAGGCAGTCGGCGGGGATGGGTGTCGATCCGGAACGCTGACCTGTCGACCTTGAGCTCGCCGCGCCGCTTCCTTGTTGCGAACAAAGCGGAAACGATGCTTGATGGGCGATGAACCTTGCCGCTCATGATTCGACATTTCGGGAACCGACCGACCAGCCTGCTTATCTCGCAAGGCTGAACGATGCCCAACGCCAGGCTGTCGAGCATGGCGACGGCAGGATCGCCGGACCGCTGCTGGTCATTGCCGGCGCCGGCTCGGGCAAGACCAACACGCTGGCGCATCGCGTAGCCCATCTCATCGTCAAGGGCGCTGATCCGCGCCGCATCCTGCTGATGACGTTTTCACGTCGCGCCGCCTCCGAAATGGCCCGGCGCGTCGAGCGCATCGCTGGCGAGGTGCTCGGCCGTGACGCCTCGATCGTCACTGACGCGCTGACCTGGGCCGGCACCTTCCATGGCATCGGTGCACGGCTCCTGCGCGATTACGCGCAGGAGATCGGCCTCGATCCGGCGTTCACCATCCACGATCGCGAGGATTCGGCCGACCTGATGAACCTAGTGCGCCACGAACTCGGCTTCTCGAAGACGGAAGCGCGCTTTCCCACCAAGGGCACCTGCCTTGCCATCTATTCGCGCGCCGTCAACGCGCAGGCGCCGCTCGGCGAGGTGCTGGGCTCCGCCTTTCCGTGGTGCGCCGGCTGGGCCGAACAGCTGAAGCAGCTGTTCGCCGGCTATGTCGAGGCCAAGCAGGCGCAGAACGTGCTCGATTACGATGACCTGCTGCTCTACTGGGCGCAGATGACGGCCGAACCGGAGATAGCGACGCATCTGGGCGGGCGCTTCGACCATGTGCTGGTCGACGAATACCAGGATACCAACCGGCTGCAGGCCTCGATCCTCATGGCGCTCAAACCCGATGGCGCCGGGCTGACGGTGGTCGGCGACGATGCGCAATCGATCTATTCGTTCCGCGCCGCCGAGGTGCGCAATATCCTGGACTTCCCAAACCAATTCGCGCAGGCCGCCGATGTGGTGATGCTGGAGCGCAACTACCGCTCGACCGAAACCATTTTGGCCGCCGCCAATGCGGTGATCGGCGAGGCCTCGGAACGCTTCACCAAAAATCTGTGGTCGGAACGCAAATCCGCCGCCAAGCCGAGGCTGGTGACTGTACGCGACGAGGTCGAACAGGCCAATTTCGTCTGCGAGGTCATCCTGGCCGAGCGCGAGGCTGGCACGGCACTGAAATCGCAGGCGGTGCTGTTTCGCGCCTCGCACCACAGCGGGCCTCTGGAAATCGAGCTGACGCGGCGCAACATTCCCTTCGTCAAGTTCGGTGGGCTGAAATTCCTCGATGCCGCTCACGTCAAGGATGTGCTGGCGGTGCTGCGCTTTGCCGAAAACCCGCGCGACCGCGTCGCCGGATTTCGGGTGCTGCAGCTTTTGCCGGGCATCGGCCCCTCGGCCGCCGGGCAGGCCGTCGAGACAATGACATCGGCGCTTGACGAGGCGATGGGCCTTGCCGGCTGGCGGCCGCCGCAGCGCGCGGCGGATGACTGGCCGGGCTTCGTCTCGCTCTACTCCGGCCTGCGTGCCGGCGCCAAATGGCCGGCCGATCTCGAACAGGTCAGGCTCTGGTACGAGCCGCATCTCGAGCGCATCCACGAGGACGCAACCACGCGCCGGGCCGACCTTCTGCAGCTCGAGCAGATCGGATCCGGCTACGCTTCGCGCGAACGGTTCCTGACCGAGCTGACGCTCGATCCGCCGGACGCGACCAGCGACCAGGCCGGGCCGCCGCACCGCGACGAGGATTATTTGATCCTGTCGACCATCCACTCGGCCAAGGGCCAGGAGTGGAAGAACGTGTTTGTGCTCAACACTGTCGATGGCTGCATTCCGGCCGATCTCGGTGTTGGTACCAGGGAAGATATCGAGGAGGAGCGCCGGCTGCTTTACGTGGCGATGACAAGGGCCAAGGACAGCCTCAACCTGGTCATGCCGCAGCGCTTCTTTCCGCATGGCCAGGCGGCGCGCGGCGACCGTCATGTCTATGCCTCGCGCACGCGCTTCATCCCGGCTTCCCTCCTAGCGGCATTCGAACAGACGGTATGGCCGGGCGCGCAAGCAGCACCGGGCAGGGCGCCCCGGCCGGAGATACGCGTCGACATTGGCGCGCGCATGCGCGGCATGTGGAAATAGTCGCGGCGATGGCGCCAGTCAGGATCGCAATTGCCGGTGCGCTCGGCCGCATGGGGCGCCAGATGGCGGACGCCGTGCAGGCCGACTCGCGGCTGGCGCTTACTGCCCGCTTTCATCGACCGGGCGTCGTCGGCGATGGCCTGGTCAGTCGCGACGAGGCGCTCGGCCTGGCCGATGTGGTCGTCGATTTCACCACGCCGGCGGCATCGGCCGATCTGGCGAGAGCCTGCGCCGGCCGTCGCGGGCCTGCCATGGTCATTGGCTCGACCGGTTTCGATGACGCTGAATTGGCAGCCATCGCCGATGCCGCGAAAACCGTTGTCATCGTACGCTCCGGGAGCTTTTCGCTTGGGCTCAACATGCTGGTCGGATTGGTCGAGCAGGCGGCGAGAGCGCTCGGTCCCGCGGACTGGGATGCAGAGATTTTAGAGGCGCATCACCGCCACAAGATCGATGCGCCATCGGGCACCGCCCTGATGCTCGGCCAAGCCATTGCCGACGGACGCGGCGTCGAACTCAATGCGATGGCGAGGCGTGTTCGCGATGGTGCCACTGCTGCGCGGCCTGCCGGCGAGATCGGCTTCGCGATGCTGCGCGGCGGCAGCATCGTCGGCGAGCACAGCGTCAGCTTCTGCACCGGGGGCGAGATCGTCACCCTGTCGCATGCGGCCGAGGACCGCGTCATGTTCGCCCGTGGCGCCATCGCCGCAGCCCTCTGGGTGGCCGGGCGACCGCCCGGTCAATACGGTATGCGCGACGTCCTTGGCTTTGGCGCTTCTTGACGGGCCAGAACCCGCCGCTTTCCATTTCTCCAGTCGGCAAAATGACTGAAAGCTTGCGCCCGCCGCGACCGGAGGCGAAGCCTCCGCGTAGAGAATGCGGCGCGCCTCTTGGCGCGTCCTTCAGCCCGTTTGCAAGCGACAATGTCGACCCAGCCGCAAAGCAAACGCCCGGATGCGGCCACTTGCGCGGGCCTTACGTAGATAAGACCGAACCGTTCGGTTCGATTTATGTTGACGGACCGTACATCAAACGGTGAACGTACGCTCTGCGCAAACGGGTGGGCTCAATGGAGTTTTCTCAATAAACCGTTGGTTCAACAAGATAAAATTGTGGCAGCCAGCGATGTCGTTTCAATTTCAAGGGCCGTCCCACAGCTTTTTTGGCACATTTTCGTGACTGGAAACGACAACACCGCAGACCCATCTCGGGGTGGTCCGAGCGACGCGAAATCCTCCCAAGGGCACGCCACTAGACGGACAGAACAAACATACTGGAGTAACCAAAATGACCAAGATCGCTCTTACCGCCGCCGCCATCCTAGTTGCCACGGGCACCGCTTTCGCCGGCAGCGACAATTATGGTTCGGCCAACGCCAATCAGCCCGCCGCCGCTGTCGACCATTCCGTCACCGCTTCGACCTCGAAGACGAACGGAACCGTCCAGGCCCCGGCTTCGCAGGGCGCCGACCGCAACCTTTTCGGCCGCTAATCGCGACTGCCGAACCAACTTGAACTCAGGAGTAAAGAAATGACCAAGATCGCTCTTACCGCCGCCGCCATTCTCATTGCCACGGGCAGCGCCTTTGCCGGCAGCGACAATTATGGTTCCAACAATGTCAACCAGCCGGTTGCCAACCAGTCGACCTCCAACATCGACACCACGCATACCGGCTCGATCACCAAGTCCATAAAGGCGCAGGGCGACGCGAATGCCAACGTGCCGGCTCAGTCTGGCCAGGGCATCTGGGGCCGTTGATTCTGTAAGTCTTCGACCACAAAGAGCGGTGGGCCTGGCCCGCCGCTCTTGTTTTTTGCGCATGACCAATCCTCCAAGCTCGGCAGAAAACAATCCGAGCCCAGGAATAAAACAGGAGTGCCTGGGGTCTTGTCCTTAGCGGAACCGTCCTCCCAAGACGCCGCCTAACGGATGAATCCAGGAGATTGAAATGAACAAGATCGCCCTCGCCACCGCCGCCATCCTCGTTGCGACCGGCAGCGCCTTTGCCGGCAGCGACCATTATGGCTCCGACAATGCCAACCAGCCCGTCGCCCCGATGGGGGGCGTGGACCACCTTGTCACCGGCGCGCTCAAGGATACGGGCATGGCCGGCCACGAGACAGGCGATGCCAAGACGAAGCCCACTACCGACTGGCCCGAACCCGGCCAGGGCATCTGGGGCAACTAGCGGCCCGGGCGCGCAGTGGCCCTGGTTGCCCGCTCAACCCTGGATTTCTAGCGCAGATCCTTCAGACGCAGGCAATGCGTCAGCCGCGCGGACGACAGGTTGGACCAGTCGCCCTGGAAAACGAGGCGCGCAAAGGCTGCCGTTGGAAATTTTCCTTCGAGCCTCCTGCGCGCCTTGGCCTCTGACCCTGGCCCGGCAAGCTGTTTCGCCAGATATTGCAGACCGGGATTGTGGCCGACGACCAGCAAGCTGTCGTTCGACGGATCGGCTTGACGAATCTGGCTCAGAATATCCGTCGCTGAGGCTTCATAAAGCGCCTCGGAGAACGCGACTCGTGGATGCGCTGGCAACTCCGCGTCCACCAGCCGCCAGGTCTCACGGGTGCGCAGCGCCGGCGATACCAGCGCCTGGTCCGGCAGCCACCCGCGCGTCGCGAGTTCGCGCCCTATCAATTGGGCCGCCTTCAATCCGCGTTCGGCGAGCGGCCGGTCGAAATCGGGGAGGTTGGGATCGTCCCAACTCGACTTGGCGTGGCGCAGCACAAACAACTGTTTCACGATACTCCCGGTCGAATGGCGGATGCAGATGGAGGCAGGACAGCTGCTGGTTCAGGCAATTTGCTTTTCGGCGGCCTCGCGCAAGACTTCTTCTCCCCACTGGTTCAGGCTCTTGCCTGCGAGTTCCGCTGCCATTGCGACTTTTGAATGAACCGAGGGGTCAACGCGCAACATGAGATTGCCGGAATAAGGTCTTTGCGGCGACTTACCGATTTTCGCGCAAGTTTCGACATAGTCGTCCACGGCTTCATGGAAGGCGGCTTTTAGCCCCGCGACAGTTTCTGAATGGAAGGATACGCCGTCTCGAATACCGGCAATACGGCCGAAGAAAATCTCGTCATCGTCATCATAATCAACACGGGCCGAATAGCCCTTGTAGGTCATCGCATTCATGGCTTCACTCCGATCCTCGACAAGAATTGGCGAGCATCCCGTACTTGATATCGCTTTGCTTCCTTTGAAGGGTGTGGCCGGTGGAACGTCTCGACTTCGCTCTTAAAGACAAAACGCACGCGTGAGCCGCTTCCTTCGATCACCTGGCAACCAACGGCGACCAGCAAGGTTTCGACGGCAATCCATTCGATACTGCCCGAAACTGGATCGGTGAATATCGCCTTGAGCACGCGTCTATGCTTGCTGTTCATGCAAGCATGAGATAGGCGAGTGCGCCAAAGTTTGCAATCAAATTATGACTGCAAAAATGCCTACGGCGTGATCCGCGCCAATTGCTCGAAATCGATTTCCTCGCGCAGCGGGCTCGGTGCAATGATCATCGAGGTTGCATTGTCGGCATCGTCGGCGAAGCGGGCAAACACGGTGCGGCCCTTTTCCATCCGGGCCTTGCCCTCGGCGACCAGCCCCAGCGCCAGCGGATAGAGCTGGTGTTCCACCTTCAGCACTCGTGCGGCAAGTGTGTCGGCATTGTCGCCGACCATTACCGGCACCGCCGCCTGTGCGATGATCGGGCCGTCATCCATCTCGGACGTGACGAAATGCACCGTGCAGCCATGGATACGCATACCCGCCACCAGCGCGCGCGCATGCGTATCGAGCCCCTTGAAGGCCGGCAACAGAGCGGGGTGGATGTTGATCATGCGACCCTGCCATTTCTGGACGAGGCCGGTGGTCAAAATGCGCATATAGCCGGCCAGTGCCACGATCTCGGCATTGAAGGCCGTGAGGGCCGCATCGATCGCGGCGTCGTGCGCCTGCTTGCTGGCGTGGTCGGCCCGGGAAATCACCTGGGTGGCGATGCCGCGCGCCCTCGCCATGCCGAGCCCGGCGGCATCCGCCTTGTCGGAGATGACGCCGACGATTTCGGCGGGGAAAGCCGGGTCGCTGGCGGCGGCGATCAGCGCCGTCATGTTGGAACCGCGCCCCGAGATCAGAACGACAGTGCGTTTCTTCTGCGCACTCATAGACCGATCGAACCCCGATAGATGACGCCGGCGTCGCGGCGCGGCACGATCCGGCCGATCGGCGTCACCGTCTCGCCGGCTTCCTGCAAGACGGCAGCGACCTGCGCCGCCTGGCCGGACGCCACCGCCAGGATCATGCCGATGCCGCAGTTGAAGGTGCGCATCATCTCTTCGGGCGCCACACCGCCGGTTTTGGCCAGCCATGAGAACACAGGCGGCACGTCGATGGCGTCGAGATCGAGCTCGGCCGAGAACTCCTTCGGCAGAACGCGCGGAATGTTTTCGGGGAAGCCGCCGCCGGTGATATGGGCCAGCGCCTTGATGCCGTGCGTGTTGCGGATCGCCTTCAGGATCGATTTCACATAGATCCGGGTCGGCTCGAGCAGCGCCTCGGCCAATGTGGCCTCGTCATTGAAGGGAGCCGGATCGGTCCATGCCAGGCCGCTGGTCGCAACGATGCGGCGCACCAGCGAAAAGCCGTTCGAATGCAGGCCCGACGAACCCAGCCCCAGCAGCACGTCGCCCTCGACGATGTCGTCGGTGGGCAGAAGCTGGCCGCGCTCGGCCGCGCCCACGGCAAAACCGGCAAGGTCATAGTCCTTGCCGTGATACATGCCGGGCATTTCGGCCGTCTCGCCGCCGATCAGCGCGCAGCCGGCCTGCCGGCAGCCCGCGGCGATGCCGCCGACGATCGCCGCACCCTGGTCCGGATCGAGCTTGCCAGTGGCGAAATAGTCGAGGAAGAACAGCGGTTCGGCACCCTGCACGACGATGTCGTTGACGCACATGGCGACGAGGTCGATGCCGATCGTGTCGTGCTTGCCGGCGTCGATGGCGATCTTCAGCTTGGTGCCGACGCCGTCATTTGCAGCGACCAGCACCGGGTCGGTAAAGCCGGCGGCCTTGAGGTCGAACAAGCCGCCGAAACCGCCGATCTCGCCATCGGCGCCCGGCCGGCGCGTCGCCTTGACCAGCGGTTTGATCTTCTCGACCATGAGATTGCCGGCATCGATGTCGACGCCAGCCTCGGCATAGGTGAGCCCGTTCTTACGCTTGACTGTATCGCGCTTCATATCTGGCTTGTCGCTGTTTCCTTTGCGGCTCTTCGCATGAACGGTTTCGGTCCGCAAGGAAAACGGCGCTGAAACTGCCGCTCCCCACCAGGGGAAGCTCGGCAGCTTCTCTCTTGCGTCCATCCCCCATCTCCATCATCTATCGTTCAGACAGAAGCGACGGGACATGCGCTTGACCATCCCCAACCTGATCACAATCATGCGCCTTGTCCTGGTGCCTGCCGTGGTGCTGGCCATGCTCCAGGCGCGCTGGGATTGGGCCTTTGCCGGGTTCCTCGTTGCCGGCATCTCGGACGGCGTCGACGGCTTCATCGCCCGCCGGTTCAACCAGCATTCCAAGCTCGGCGCCTATCTCGATCCGGTGGCCGACAAGCTGCTCCTGGTTTCCGTGTTCGTCGTCCTGGGCTTCATCGGGCAATTGCCGCTGTGGCTGGTCGTCACCATGGTGTCGCGCGACGCGCTGATCATTTGCGCGGTGCTGTTGTCCACCGTGATGGCCCATCCCGTCGAGATGAAGCCGCTCCTCGTCTCCAAGGTCAACACCGCCATCCAGATTGTACTGGCGGCGCTGGTACTGGGTGAGCTTGCTTTTTCGATCCATCTCGATCCACTTCGTCCCGCCCTCATAATGCTGTCCGGGGTCTTGACCGTGGCTTCGGCCGCAGCCTATCTCGTGGCTTGGCTGAGGCATATGAGCGGCTATGGCGAAGGCTCCACCCCGGGCACCTGACAAAGAAGCTGCGGCGAGCGCGCCGGCGGCAGCCGGGGATGATCCATCCGCCGGATTCCGCCGGCAGATCTTCTTCTGGCTTGCCGGCGTCGCCGCGCTCGCGCTTTTCCTCTATGTTTTCAGCGCCATCCTCTTGCCCTTCGTGGCCGGCATGGTGCTCGCCTATTTCCTCGATCCCGTGGCCGACCGGCTGCAGCGACTCGGCCTCAGCCGTTTCATGGCAACGGTGGTCATCCTCATCACCTTCCTTGTCGTGCTGGTGCTGGCCTTTGTCATCCTCATCCCGGTGCTGGCGACGCAGATGGCCGATTTTGCCGGCAAATTGCCTGAGTACCTGACGCGGCTGCAGAGCCTGATCACCTCGTTCGATCCAAAATGGCTGGAACAGAAATTCGGCGTCAACGCCAATGGCCTGCGCGACGGATTGAATTCACTGCTGACATCCGGCTTCGGTCTGCTGACAACCGTGTTCACCTCGATATGGAGTTCGGGCGTGGCGCTGGTCTCGGTGATCAGCCTGTTCGTGGTGACGCCGGTGGTCGCCTTCTACATGCTGCTCGACTGGGACCGCATGGTGGCGGTGATCGACAGCTGGGTGCCGCGGGACAATGTCGCCACGGTGCGCGCCATCGCCAGGGACATCAACACGGCAACGGCCGGCTTCGTGCGGGGGCAGGGCACGCTGTGCCTGGTGCTGGGCGCCATGTATGCCACCGGCCTGACGCTGACCGGTCTCAATTTCGGCATCCTCATCGGCCTGTTCGCCGGGCTGATCTCCTTCATCCCCTATGTCGGTTCGCTGACCGGGCTGGTGCTGGCCGTCGGCGTTGCCTTCGTCCAGTTCTGGCCGGACTGGACCATGGTCGTCGCGGTCGCGGTGGTGTTCTTCATCGGCCAGTTCATCGAGGGCAATATCTTGCAGCCGCGGCTGGTCGGCAAAAGCGTCGGCTTGCATCCGGTGTGGCTGATGTTCGCACTGTTCGCCTTCGGCGCGCTGTTTGGCTTCGTCGGCCTGCTGATTGCGGTGCCTGCATCGGCCGCGGTCGCGGTGCTGGTGCGCTTTGCCATTGCGCGTTATCTGGAATCGCCGCTCTACAAGGGTCACGGCAAGGCCGTGCCGCCATTGCCGGCCGATCGTCGCAAAGGCATCAATCCATGATCCGGCCTGGCCGGGTCGCGCGGCTGAGCCTGGCATGAGCGACCAGAGGGCCGACCCGCCGCGCCAGCTGCCGCTCGATCTCGGCCATGGCACCGGCTATTCGCGAGACGAACTCGTCGTCTCCGGCACCAACAACCAGGCAGTGGCGCTGGTCGACCGCTGGCCGGACTGGCCCTCGCCGGTGGTCGTGCTCGCCGGTCCGGCCGGTTCCGGCAAGACCCATCTGGCCTCGATCTGGCGGGCACGGGCGGATGCCGTTCAGGTCGACGCGCACCGCGTTGGCGACAGCATTGTAAATCTCGGTGCCCGGCCGGCGCTGATCGACGACGTCGATACCGGCACAGTCGACCAGCAGGGGCTGTTTCATCTGATCAATGCGGTACGCGGCAGCGGCTCGCATTTGCTTTTGACGGCGCGCCGCTTTCCCTCGGCCTGGGGCGTCACGCTGCCGGATCTGGCGTCGCGGCTGAAGGCTGCGGCAACCGTCGAGATCCACGAACCCGACGATCTCCTGCTGGCAGGTGTCATCACCAAGCTGTTCGCCGACCGACAGGTCGAGGTCGAGCCGCATGTCGTGCAATATCTGGTGCGCCGCATCGAGCGCTCCCTGGCGACGGCCATGTGCGTGGTGGAGCGGCTGGACCGCGCCGCGCTCGAACGCAAGACGCCGATCACCCGGGCGCTGGCGGCTGAAACCGTCAGCGCCATGGACGAGGGGCAGGGCGAGTTCGAGGTTTAGGGCGCGATTGTCGGCCGGCCAGCAAATGGTGGTTCCATGTCCCTTTAACCGTCCCATTTCGGGAAACAAAGCTGGCACCGATCTTGCGATACAAGCTTGCCGGCTGACCCCGGTCCTGATTGCGTTCCAAATCAGGTTGTAGGCTCGCCGGGAGTGGGGCGGTTGGGGTTCTCGCCCGGCGAGCTTACCTTCATGTGACTTCAGTCACCCTCACTCTTGCTGCGCGTTCGGCTTGCCCGCGCAATGCCAAGCTAGGTGAGAGAAGAACGGGTATTCGTCAATTGACGGATACCCAAAATGGCGACGAGGCCACCGAGTCGCTGAAATGCCGGCGCTCGGTGAACTCTGTGGCTGAGGCGAACGAGCCATATGCCCCGCTGCTTGACGTTGATCTCGTCAGTTGGCCTTCTTCGCCTTGTTCACATAGTCGTTCGTGTACGTCTGCGTGATATCGATCTTGGCGTTGGCCACATCGGGCGAACCGAGAGAGAAAACGTCGAGCACGGCCTGCGCGCCTTTTGGATCCATGAGCCCGGTGGTCGAATACATGGGGATCGCATTTTTCAACGCGGCCAGATAGGCGTCCTTGTCGCTGCCGATCAGATTGTCGGGGATCTGGGCCATGATCTCTTCGGCGCTGTGGGAGTGAATGTAATCCAGCGTGGCAAGCATGGCATTGGTCAATCCCTGCGTTGCTTGGGGATGCGCGGCCATCCATTCCGGCCGGGTGTAAAGCGCTCCGCCGGGATAGTCGCCTCCGAATACCGCCTCGGTATCCTTCTGGGTGCGCGTGTCCGCCAGGATGGTCAGGTCCTTATGCTTGGCCTGAAGCACGGTGACGGCCGGATCGAGCGTCACCACGGCGTCGATCTGCCCTTGCTCCATGGCGGCGACGGCGGTAGCGCCCAGCCCAACGCCGATCACGGCGGCGGATGTCGGGTCGATGCCGTTCTTCTGCAGAAGGAACTTCAGGAAGAAGTCGGTCGAGGAACCGGGAGCGGTCACGCCGACCTTTTTGCCAGCAAGGTCCTTCACTGACTTGATCTTGCCGGTCTGGTCCGGCGCCACCGCCAGCACCAGTCCCGGGAACTGGTCGTAAACGACGAAGGATTGCAGGCGCTGGTTCTTGGCGGCCAATTTCACCGTGTGATCGAAATAGCCGGACACCACATCCGCGCTGCCACCCAATACTGCGGTCAGCGATTGAGAACCGCCCTTGAAATCGACGAGGTCTGCATCGATACCGGCTTTTTCGTAAGCGCCGATCTGTTTGGCGAGCACGGTCGGCATGTAGCAGAGGCATGATGCTCCGCCGATCGAAATGGTGACCTTTTCGGCAGCCCCCGCGTCTGTGGCCACCGCGAGCAATACGACGGCGGCCGCCAGTTTCGAAATGATCCTCATGATCTCCTCCTTGAGCGGAATTGGGGCCTATCGGCCTGGTTTCGAGAATTCAGGCCGCCAGACAAGCAGCCTTTTTTCGATCAGCGTGACGATCCAGTCGATCAAGAGCACAAAAGCGGCGAGGACGAACATTCCGGCAAAGACGCCCGCCACGTCGAACACGCCCTCGGCCTGCTGTATCAGATAGCCCAGTCCGCCGGCGGCACCGAGATATTCGCCGACCACGGCGCCGACCACGGCAAATCCGACGGAGATATGGAGCGATGAAAACACCCAGGACAATGCCGATGGCATATAGACGTGGCGCAGCAATTGCCGTTCGTTCATGCCGAGCATTCGGGCATTGGCCAGCACCGTCGTGTTCACCTCCCTCACGCCCTGGTAGACATTGAAGAAGACGATGAAGAAAACCAGCGTCACGCCCAAGGCAACCTTGGACCAGATGCCGAGGCCAAACCAAAGCGTGAAGATCGGCGCCAACACGACGCGGGGAAGCGCATTGGCCGCCTTTACATAGGGATCGAAGACGGCCGCAAGTCTCGGCTTGCGGGCAAACCAGAAGCCGATCGCGATCGCTGCCAGCGAGCCGATGGCGAAGGCCAGCATGGACTCCCACAGCGTGATCCACAGATGATGCCAGATCGTCCCGGTGGCAAACCACTTCCATATCTGGCCTGCCACCGCCAATGGGGTCGAGAAGAAGAAGGAAATATTGTTCGGATCGCCGATCAGGTGCGTCGTCGACGCTGCCTGCCAGAGCGCGATGACGATGACGGCCACGGTTAGCTGTGCGAAAAGCAGCGTCGTCCTTTTCATCGGATCGCTCCTTCTTCAATGTCGCCGTAAGCCTTGAGCACTTCCTTCTTCAGCATGTGCCAGATGTCTCGATGCAATTCCTGGAAGCGCGGTTCCAGCCTGATTTCCGAAATATCGCGTGGACGCGCCAGCGGGATTGGAAAGTCGCCGATGATGCGTGCCGAGGGACCGGCTGACATCACCACCACGCGATCAGCCAGCGCGATCGCTTCTTCGAGGTCGTGGGTGACGAACATCACCGCCTTGCGGTCGTCCGACCACAGCTTGAGCAAAAGGCCGCCCATGATCAGCCGCGTCTGTGCGTCGAGCGGTCCGAAGGGTTCGTCCATGAGGATGATCTTGGGGTCGCGGATCAGCACCTGCGCAAGAGCAACGCGCTTTTTCTGGCCGCCTGAAAGCATGTGAGGGTAGCGCTCGCAGAAAGCAGCCAGGCCGACGCGTCCGAGCCATGCTCGCGCGCGTTCCTTTGCTTCGGAAGAGGGCACGCCTGCCACTTCCAGCCCGATGGCCACATTGTCCAGAGCGGTCTTCCAGGGCATCAATGCATCCTGCTGGAAGAGGTAGCCAGCCTGTCTGTTGAGACCGCGAAGCGGGGCGCCGAACACACGGACGCTGCCAGCCGAAGGCTCGAGAAGCCCTGCGCCGGCATTCAGCAGCGTTGACTTGCCGCAGCCCGTCGGCCCAATGATCGCCACGAATTCCTGGTCGCCGACTTTCAGATCGGCGCGGGCGACCGCCTGGAAGCTACGCCCGGCCGCCAATGCGAAATCTATGGTCACTCCATCGAGATCGACCGCGATCCCGGTTCCGGCTGGCGGCTGTCTGAATTTTGTCTCCGTGCCGCCCGTGGCGGTTTCCGTCGTCATGCCGAATGCCGCCCTGCGCCGAGACGGGTGGGTGTCCAACTGTCGCTCATGGTTCCTCCGTGAGGCTTTAGCGGAGACCGTCGATGTCCGATGGTCATCTGTCGCCCCACACCGTGCCGTGTTCCGGCTCACAATAGTCGATGCGGTGGAGCAGGCAACTTTGCCGTCCGCGGCTTTTTGTTGCGACCGTGACATGCAGCAGCAAAGACAACTGGCCGCGCGGAGATTGCCGACAGCCCCATTCTGCACCCGACACATTGCCATTCGCAGGCGCCAACGGCCCTCGATTGCCTTTTCTGTGAAAGGTGGTCGGAGTGGAGAGATTCGAACTCCCGACCCTCTGGTCCCAAACCAGATGCGCTACCAGGCTGCGCTACACTCCGAACGGTCTGTTGCCTATTCATTTCAGTGTTGCATGGCAAGTGCAAAAACCTGCAAGTGCAAAAACCTTGCCGCCGTCCGCATTGCGCAGTAATGACGGGCGAAGAGGCGGCCATGCTGCCTTGCACAGCAATGAGGTGGTCATGTCCGCGCGCATTTTCAGTCCAGCCAAAACCGCGATGCAGTCCGGCACGGCCAAGACCGGCCATTGGGTGCTGGAATTCGATCCCGAGATGCGCAAGAAAATCGACCCGCTGATGGGCTACACCACTTCCGGCGACATGAGGAGCCAGATCAAGCTGACCTTCGATACGCGTGAAGAGGCCGTGGCCTATGCCGAGAAGGAAGGGCTCGCCTACCGCGTCGAGGAGCCGAAAGAGCCCAAGCGCCGCCAGATTTCCTATGCGGAAAATTTCCGCTATGACCGCAGGACGCCCTGGACGCATTGACCGGCAAAGCCCGGGCGGGCGCCAGCGCAGACATCTTACCGGCTCCGAGCCGGCCAGCGGTCCCGTAGCTCAGCTGGATAGAGCACCGGCCTTCTAAGCCGATGGTCACAGGTTCGAATCCTGTCGGGATCGCCAATAATTTCAAGGGCTTAGCTGCTCCGGACGTGAGGAATTTCAACGCGGGCAGGAATCCGGTCGGAACTTTTCATCCCTTTTTGTCTTCCCGAATGCGCTTGCCGGCGCGACGGCGGCACGCCGCCGCCGTGGCGCCCTTTCCGTATTATTTCGTGACCTTGTCGCGCGGGAACCTTCGCAAGGATCACGCGTTCGGGGCCTTGTATTCGCGGTCCCTCATAAAAGTAAGCATTCGGGCTGCGAATGGCGGGCAAAACAAGCATGGGTTGGGGAAGGAGAAAACCGCGTCATGTCGAAACGTGAAATTGGAACGTCGCCCGCCTTGGGGCGACGTATCGCCGAGCTCAAAGCCAAGATGCAAACCGCCCGGATTTCCGACCATGAGCTGAAGACCTTCCATAAGGTTGCCGCCATCATGGGAGCGGGCGAAGGCTCTCTAGGCCTGGATGCCGACGATCTGATCGCGGCATCCTTTGTTGCAGAGACGCTGGGCGAATCGGCGCCCAACGGCTGACGGCAGGATCCTCCTGTCGTAGGTCCGGATCGATCATCCGGACAAATCTTCGAGACGCAGGCCGGAGGCGGCCGCCGGTCCGGCGGCCGTAACCCTGCAACCTCTGCCGTCGAATTGGAGGGAAAGTCTTATCGTTTTGTTTGCGTTGGCGCGTCATAGTAGACGCGGCTAACGGAGTTGAAGAGATGAAGCTCGACCTGTCGCCGACGAGTTGGGGCAGGGTGATCGCCGTCACCGCCGCCGGCACGGCGTTCTTCATTGGCGTGGCGTTTTTCGTCGATTCGTTCAATTTCCCGTATCTTTCGCCCGAAGCTGTGTGGCGGGCTCAGCTGACCGACATTCTGTTGCCCCTGGTGCTGGGTGGATCGTTTCTCTTCTTCCTGATGTGGAAGATACGCCAGTTGGCCATTGCCCAGCGCGATCTCACCGTCGTTGCCGCCACCGACAGCCTGACGGCGGTGCTCAACCGCGGCGCTTTCTCCATGCTGGTCGAAGCCTATCTCGAACAGGTCCGCAAACAGGCGTCGGCCAATTCCGGTGCGCTGCTGATCATCGACGCCGATCACTTCAAATCGATCAATGACCGGCTTGGGCATGACTGCGGCGACCAGGCGCTCAAACTGATCGCGCAGACGATCAAGGATCAGCTCCGCGGCACCGACATCGTCGGCCGCATCGGCGGCGAGGAATTCGGCGTGTTTCTTCCCGGCGTCGATCCCTCGCAATCCTGGCTGGTTGCCGAAAGCATCCGCCGGCGAATTCGCGAGGTGGAATTTTCGCCGGGCGGCCGGTCCTGTCCGCTTTCCGTGAGCATTGGCGGTACCGCCTTTAACGGGCCGACCACCTATGAGGAGATATTCTCGGCAGCCGACAGGCGGCTCTATGCCGCCAAGTCAAATGGACGCGACCAGGTCAGTTTCGATCCGATGGTTTCCCAGCAAACGCCGCCAGCCGCGACAATCACGGTTCATTGAGGCGGATCCGGCCAGCCACCGGCGCCGGGGGCGCGTCGCTGGGGATTTCTGCAGCCATCACGCAGAAGGTATTTTCGCTTTGCGCGCCGCCCGCTAAAGGTGGTGGCCACAGCTCCGGCCGGGGCTGAATGCATCGGGCAGGGCCTTCTTCGCATGACATTGATGGGCGCGGCGGCACTGCTGATCCTGGTCCTGACCTATGCCGGCGTCGCCGTCGGCCGCATACCAGGCCTGCGCCTCGATCGGGCGGGGATCGCACTGCTCGGCGGGGCCGCGATGATAGCCATCGGGGCGATCAGCCTGGAGGATGCCTACCGCGCCATCAATTTCGACACCATCACGCTTTTGCTCGGCATGATGATCGTAGTGGCGCATCTGAAGGTCTCGGGCGCCTTTCGCGGCCTCGGTGCCATCGCGATCGAGCATGCGCATGCGCCGTTCATGCTTTTGGTTATGGTGACCCTGCTGACCGGCCTGCTGTCGGCCTTCCTGGTCAATGACGCCATCTGTCTTGTCATGGCGCCGATCGTCGTTCACGTCACCCGCGCCATCAAACGCAATCCGGTTCCTTACCTCATCGCGACCGCCACCGCGTCAAATTGCGGCAGTGTCGCCACCATCACCGGCAATCCGCAAAACATGGTCATCGGTGCGCTGTCGGGCATCTCCTATCCGGCCTTTTCAGCGGCTCTGGCTCCGGTTGCCCTGTTCGGTCTCGTCGCGGTCATCGCCATTGTTCGCATCGTCTACCGCACCGAATTCGCGCGCAACGGCGAATTGACGCCGCAGGTCTCGCGCGGCCGCATGCATCGCCGCCAGGTGCTGAAAGCGGTGGTGGTTTGCATCGGACTGGCCGTTACCTTCTTCGCCGGTGTGCCTGTCGCCAAGGCGGCGCTCATCGGCGGCGCCATCCTCCTGCTCACCCGCGCCATCAAACCAGAGCGCATCTATCGCGAAATCGACGGGCCATTGCTGTTCATGTTCGCCGGCCTGTTCATCGTGGTTGCCGGCGCCGAACGAACGCTGCTGACACCGGACATCGTCGCATCGGCCAAGAACCTCGGGCTGGACGACGTCTGGCGCCTGTCGGGCTTCACCGCGGTGCTCTCCAACATAATGAGCAACGTGCCGGCCGTGCTGGCGCTGCGGCCCTTCATCCCCGGCCTGGAAAACCCCGAGCGCGCCTGGCTGGTCGTCGCCATGAGCTCGACGCTGGCCGGCAATTTCACGCTCCTGGGCTCGGTCGCCAATCTGATCGTTGCCGAACAGGCGCGCGCCGCCGGCACGTCGCTGTCGTTCGGCGCTTTCTTCAAAGTCGGCCTGCCATTGACGCTGCTAACGCTGGCGGCTGGCACGGCATGGCTGGCGCTTTGATCCCTGGCGCGACTGTTCCGTGCTCAATTGCTCCGGAGTGACGGGGGCTCCGGAGTGACGGGGCTTGGTATTTGCGGCCAAGTCCCGCCACCGGCCCAGATTTTCAGGGCGCCACTACCAATCGGCCTTTCATGTTGGGATGGAAGCGGCAGAAATAATCAACCGCTCCCGCCGTCTTGAGGGTCAGTTTTCCCTTCGCCTTCGGCGGGATCATCACCTCCCAGCTGCCCTTCACCGTGGCCGTGTGGGCGAATGCGTCCTTGTTCACCCACTCGATCGTGTCGCCGACCCTGGCCTCGACGCTTGCGGGCGAGAAGACGAGCTTCTCGATCGTCACCTCGATCGTCGCGGCCGGCGCCGGGCCGGCGGCAAGCACCAGCGCCAGCCAGGCAAGGAGCGGTCGGATCAGCACGGCCGCTTTCATTTCAACATGCCGGCGACATGTTCGGCATGCTGCTCATGCCCCTGGAAGATTTTGAGGCCGGTTTCGAGCAGGCTCTTCAGCTCGGCATTGCTGGCCGACGGAATGAGCAGGGTTTCGAGCGCTCCATTGACCTGCTTGTGGTAGGCCACCTCGTTTTCGATATAGGCCTTGTCGAAGGCAGCCCCTTTCAGCTTGGCGAGCTTGGCATGTTCCTCTTTCGCCGCCTTGGTCAGCGCCTGGCTGGTGGCATTGTCTTCCGGCTTCACCTTGAGCTTCTTGAGCAGGTCGAGCGCCTGCTTGTTCACCGCTTCGTGGTCGCGCTCCATGTCCTTGGCGAAATCGACGACTTCCTTGTTCTTGGATTTCTTGATTGCCTGCTTGGCCGCCTCGATGTCGATCATGTCGGCTGTGTAGGCGATGTGGGCGATCTGCGGGTCGGTCGGCTTGTCGGCAGCTTGCGCGAATGGGGCAGCGCCAAGCAGCAAGAGGGCGGCAAGCGCTGCGGTGTGTCTGATAAGCATGGCATCTCCTTCCGCCCGACAGCCTGGGCAGCGGGCTTCATCCGGGTTGACATTCATTGGATGAGGATGGCGCGGAAACGTTCCCGACAAATCGGCGAAAGATCTGGCTTTGAAGATCACCCCTCGAATCCGAGCCGCTTCATCACGGCCTGCGTCAGCCGTTCGCAGCGCCGGCCGGCGAAGGGAAAGGCGTCGAGCAGCACCGGCCCGATCTCGTCGTCCAGCGCCTTGCGCAGCAAAACGCGGGCGCGGTGCAGTCTCGTCTTGACGGTCTCGGGCCGCACGCCGAGCAGGTCGGCGGTCTCCTCGATGCTCAGCCCCTCGATGACGCGGGCCACGAAAACCGCGCGATAGGCGTCGGGCAGGCTGTCGGTCGCCCGCTCGACAAGCCCGAGGATCTGCCGCTGCGCCATCGTCCGCTCCGGATCGTCGCTTGGGTTAAGGGGAAACCGGATGATCTGCGCTTCCGGGTTTTCAGGCATGGCCACGGTTCGCCGTCCTTTGCGAAGCCGCCCGAGCGCCTCGTTGATGACGATGCGCGACAGCCAGGTGGAAAGCGAAGCATCGCCGCGATAGGTGCCGAGATTGGTAAAGGCCCTGACATAGGCCTCCTGCACGATGTCCTCGGCCTCGCCGTCGTTGCGCACCATGCCGCGCGCCAGTCGGTAGAGCCGCTGGTTGTTCAGCTTCATGATCTTGCGAAAGGCATCGCTGTCGCGGGCGAGTGCGCGGGCCACGAGCCGAAGCTCGTCCGTCGCTGTTGATGTTGCCGTCAGCGCGGGCATGTGTCCTCCATCGATCCTTGCACGAAAGATTGGATGCAGGTTTCGAAAAAAGGTTCCCGAAAAATCACGCCGGGCCGATCGCCTGGCTACCTATGCTAGCACTTTGGCCGGCTCCGTGCCGGTGTTTTGCATCCGCGCCGTCGCGGCCAGCAGATCGGTTTGCGTGATCAGCCCGAGGATGTGGTTTTTATCGTCGACGATGATGACGGCGTGACTGCGCCCGTCGGTCAGCACTGGCAGCAGCGCCATGGCGTTCGAGCCGGCAGTTGCGGTTGCCGCCGGCGAGATCACGGTTCCGACCGTGCCGGCCGCCAGCGTCAGTTCCCGCAAGCCCACGGTTCCGGCCAGCCTTGCCTCGGCATCCACCACCGGCAAGGTTCGTATGTTGTGGTCAAGCAGCAATTGGCGCGCAGCGGCGGCTGGCGTGTGCTCGTCCACCGAGATGACGTCGCGCGACATGATGTCTTGGCACCGCAACGTCGCATGCTCGCGCACCATGGCCTGCAATTCGACCTGCCGCAGCAGCCGGTCGAGATCGCCCCGATCGATGTCGAAGGTCTCGTCGAGCGCTCCAAGCGCGGCGTCGATGTCCTCGGAGCGAAAACCGACACGCAATTGCGCCGGCGGGTCGATGGTGCCGTGGCTGTTTACCGGCGCGGGGGCCGGCACGTGCGGGTAGTTGCGCCGGGCCAGCTTGTGGAAGCCGTAGCCAAGCGCCACCAGCAGCATCGAATTGACCGCCACCGGCACGAAAGGAAAAAGGAAGCCGGCGCTGATCACGGCTGGGCCGCCGAACACCGCGGTCAATGCCGCCGCACCCCCGGGTGGATGCAGGCAGCGCGTGAACGACATTGCGGCAATCGCCAGCGCTACCGCAATACCGGTGGCGAGCACCGGCTGGTGCACGAATTGCACCACGATCACGCCGACAAGCGCCGAGATCGTGTTGCCGCCGATGATCGACCAGGGCTGCGCCAGCGGGCTGGCGGGCACCGCGAACAACAGCACCGCCGATGCTCCCATTGGCGCCACCAGCAGCGGCACATGTGGCCCGCTACCCAGTGTGAGTCCGCTGATCGCGCCAGTCAGCGCAATGCCGATCATCGCACCGACGCAGGCGATGATGCGTTCGCGCAGCGTCGCGCCGGCAAGAATGGGAACAAAGAGGCGGAACGCCATGGGCAGGCTCTTGGTGCGGTGGTTGGGGAATGATTTCCGCTGCCGCAATGAAGCGGAAGCCGGCAATTTGGAAGTCAAACAAATCCGCAAAACTGCGGATGGGGAGAATAGTATTGCCGACATGGCCGGACCGGGGCGCCGCGTGCGGCCCCCGTTTGCTCAATCGCGTCAAGGCCTTGCGGGCGCTGCTGGTATCGGTCCGAGAGGTCGCGTCAGGCCGCTGCGGCGGCGGTGAGCCCGCGAAGAATATCGGTCATGAGGTCCTCGACATCCTCGAGGCCGATCTGGAGACGAATCAACGGCCCTTCATAGGGGCCCTTGGCAACGACGCGGTCGCCGAGCCAGACCGGCACGGCAAGGCTCTCGTAACCGCCCCAGGAGTAGCCGAGACCAAAGATCCGCAATGCGTCGAGGAACGCGTGCTGCTGTTTCTGGCCGCCGCCGGCAAGCACGATGGAGAAGATGCCGCTGGAGCCGGAAAAGTCACGCTTCCACAGCGCGTGGTCGGGATGACTGGGAAGGCCGGGGTGGAGCACGCGCGCCACGCCCTTCTGGCCCTCCAGCCATGCCGCGATGGCGAGCGCGCTGCGCTGATGGTGATCGAGGCGCACCCCCATGGTGCGCAAGCCGCGCAGCACCTGGTAGACGTCGTCGGGTCCGGCGCAGCAGCCAAGCGTGCAGAAGCTTTCATACAGCTGTTTCCAGCAGGCCTCGGTGGCCGACACCGTACCCAGCAGCACGTCCGAATGACCGGCGGGATATTTCGTCGCTGCATGGATCGAGATGTCGACGCCATGGTCGAGCGGACGGAAATAAAGCGGCGTCGCCCAGGTATTGTCCATCATGACGATGGCACCGGCGGCGTGCGCGGCCTTCGCGATGGCTGGTATGTCCTGCACCTCGAACGTGTTTGAGGCCGGCGATTCCGTGAACACCACCTTGGTGTTCGGCTTGATCAAGGCGGCGATGCCCGCGCCGATGCCGGGAGCATAATACTCGACCTCGACGCCGAGCCGCTTCAGCATCGTGTCGGCGAAGTTGCGCGTCGGATGATAGACGCTGTCGACGATCAGCAGGTGGTCGCCCGCCGAAACGAAGGCAAGCAGCGGCACCGTCACCGCCGCCAGGCCCGACGGGACCACGATCGTGCCGGCCGACCCCTCCAGCGCGTCTATGGCCTGGGCCAAGGCGTCGGTGGTCGGTGTGCCGCGCGTGCCGTAGGTGTATTTCTGGTCCCGTCCAGCCATCGAGGCGGCATTGCGGAACAGCACCGTGGAGGCGTGCACGACAGGCGGATTGACGAAGCCGAAATAGTCGTGCGGGTTGTTGCCCGAATGGGCAAGCCGCGTGTTGATGCCCATTTTGCCAGTCACCGGCTCGTTGCCGTCTTTTGCCATTCGTCGTCGCCTTTTTTGGTAAGCCGCTAGCCATAGTGCGGCGACATGGACCGCGCAACAGCCGGCTTTCGCCAGGACCCCGACTTCGAATGTGCCAATTGCCGGAGCCGCCGCAGGCCGACTGCAAGCGTAATGGCGCGGCCAGAAAGCCCGCCGCCGGCAGCGGCATGCGTCGCCTGATAGCGCAAAGCGTACCTCACCATGACCCAGATCCAGCCAGAGGGCGCAGACATCGGCACGCAACCGGCCGGCAGAGCACAGTAACGCAGAGTAATCGGGCGGATGGATTTTTTGCGGACAGAGCGCAGCCTGGCGTAGGGCGAGCTTCGCCGGCTTTATTCGCGCTTCTGACTAAATTGCGGGCGCGTTTGTCTGCTATTCAGGCAATTGCGGCAAACGATTTTCAAACCCATCTGAATTCGGTCATTTTCCTTGACCTCACAGGAATTATCGCCTTCGATGCTGTTCGTGAATGGGAGGCGGCGCGTCGACTGCGATGCGGAGTTCCGGAAATGGGCCGGAACGAAAAGCTGCGTTCACGCGGGAAAAAAAGATCAGGTTTGCCTGAAAACAGAAAAGGGTCTGTGGGTCATGAAACACATTGCAATCGGCATCCTTGGAGCCGCCGCGCTTGGAGCCGTGGCTTCAACGGCTTCAGCCACCACGCTCGACACGGTCAAGCAGAAGGGCTTCATCCAGTGCGGCGTCTCGACGGGTCTGGCCGGCTTCTCCGCGCCGGACGACAAGGGTGACTGGCAAGGCATCGATGCCGATTTCTGCCGCGCCGTGGCGGCCGCCGTCTTCGGTGACGGCTCCAAGGTCAAGTTCACGCCGCTCAGCGCCAAGGAGCGCTTCACCGCGCTGCAGTCGGGCGAGATCGACATCCTGTCGCGCAACACCACCTGGACCATTAACCGCGACACGGCACTTGGCCTGAACTTCATCGGCACCACCTACTATGACGGCCAGGGCTTCATGATCAACGCCAAGAAGCTGCCGGGCGTCAATTCGGCGCTTCAGCTGTCCGGCGCCGCCGTCTGCGTGCAGAGCGGCACCACCACCGAGCTCAACCTCGCCGACTACTTTAAGGCGAACAAGATGGAGTACAATCCGGTCGTTTTCGAGAAGCTCGAAGAGGTCAACGCAGCCTATGACGCCGGCCGCTGCGACGTCTACACCACAGACCAGTCGGGCCTTTACGGCATCCGCCTGACGCTGGGTGCGCCGGCCGATCACGTCGTGCTGCCGGAGATCATCTCCAAGGAGCCGCTCGGACCGGCGGTGCGCCAGGGCGACGACCAGTGGTACCATATCGTCAAGTGGACCTATTTCGCGCTGCTCGACGCCGAGGAACTCGGCATCACCAAGGCCAATGTCGACGAGATGAAGAACTCGGCCAGCCCTGAGATCAAGCGCGTGCTTGGCCAGGAAGCCGACACCAAGATCGGCACCGATCTCGGCGTCTCCAACGACTGGGTCGTCAACATCGTCAAGGCGGTCGGCAATTACGGCGAAATGTTCGATCGCAATGTCGGCTCGGGCAGCCCGCTGAAGATCGCCCGCGGCATCAACGCGCTGTGGACCAAGGGCGGCCTGCAATACGCTCCGCCGATCCGCTGATCGAAATGTGATCCGGAAGGCAGATGGTTCTGCCTTCCGGTTTCTCTTTCACAGGGGACGGTGATATGGCATCGCAGGAAGTCCTTCGCGAGGACACAAGTCGCGGCTCCTTTATCAACGACCCGAAAGTCCGCAGTCTCTTCTTCCAGACACTGGTCGTCGTCGTTCTGTTCGGCTCTGTCTGGTGGATCGTGCAGAACGTCATCGACAATCTGCAGCGTCTTCACATCGCCTCCGGTTTCGGCTTTCTCAGGGGCCGCGCCGGATTCGACATCTCGGACACGCCGATCGCCTACACGTCCGATTCGACCTACGGTCGCGCCATCATTGTCGGCCTGATCAACACCATCATCGTCGCCGTGGCCGGCATCGTCACCGCGACCATTATCGGCTTCGTCATCGGCATCGGCCGGCTGTCGCAGAATTGGCTGATCCGCAAGATCTGCACGGTCTATGTCGAGATCTTCCGCAACATCCCGCCGCTGCTGGTCATCTTCTTCTGGTATTCGGGCGTGCTGGCCGTGTTGCCGCCGCCGCGCGAGAGCTATAACCTGCCTTTCGGTTCCTTCCTCAACCAGCGCGGTTTCTATTTCCCGCGCGCCGTCTGGGGCGAGGGCTCATGGCTGATCTTCGTGGCGCTCATCGTGGGTATCGCCATGGCCTGGTTCGTCGCCCGCAAGGCGCGCCAGCGGCAGATGGCGACGGGTCAGCAGTTTCCCGTGTTCTGGACGTCCGTCGCGCTGATCGTCGGCCTGCCGCTGCTCGCCTATGCGCTGAGCGGCTTTCCGCTGAGCTTCGATTTTCCGAAACAATCGACCTTCAACCTGACCGGCGGCTTCCAGGTCAAGCCGGAGTTCCTGTCGCTCTATCTGGCGCTGTCCTGCTACACGGCGGCCTTCATCGCCGAGATCGTGCGGGCCGGCATCAGGGGTGTCAGCAAGGGCCAGACCGAGGCCGCCGCCGCACTTGGCCTGCGCTCGGGATCGATCCTGCGGCTGGTCGTGGTGCCGCAGGCCATGCGCATCGTCATCCCGCCGTTGACCAGCCAGTATCTCAACCTGACCAAGAACTCTTCGCTGGCCATCGCCATCGGCTATCCGGACCTGACGGCGACCGCCGGCACGGTGCTCAACCAGACCGGCCAGGCGGTCGAGGGCGTGCTGATCATGATGATCGCCTATCTCATACTCAGCCTGGTGACCTCGGCCGTGATGAACGTGGTCAATGCCAGAATGGCGTTGGTGGAAAGGTAGGGCCATGCAGGAACACGACATGTCCTGGGTGCGCACCGAAATGGCCCTGGCGGAGGCGGCGCCGATCAGCGAGCGTGGCCTGTATGCCTGGGTCCGCAAGAACCTCGTCGGTTCGGTCGGCGACACCATCCTCACCATACTCGGCATCATCATCGTCGCCTGGGTCCTGCCGCAGGTCATCAACTGGGCCTTCATCAATGCCCAGTGGACCGGGCCGGACCGGACCGTCTGCGCGACAGTGGCGCAGGGCGGCATCCAGCCCGATGGCTGGAGCGGCGCCTGCTGGGCCTTCGTCAACGCCAAGTTCGGCCAGTTCATGTTCGGCACCTATCCGGTCGAGGAGCGCTGGCGGCCGATCCTGGTCGCCATCCTGTTCGCGGCGCTGCTGGTACCGATGCTGGTCCCCAGCGTGCCGCGCAAGGGCCTGAACGCCATCCTGCTTTTCCTCGTGCTGCCGATCGTCGCCTTCTTCCTTCTGGTCGGCGGCGTGTTCGGCCTGCCGCATGTCGAGACGTCGCGGTGGGGCGGACTGCTGATCACGCTCAGCCTCTCCTTCGTCGGCATCGCCGTGTCGCTGCCGCTGGGCACCGTGCTGGCGCTCGGCCGGCGCTCCAAGATGCCGATCGTCAAGATGCTGTGCATCATCTTCATTGAAGCTGTGCGCGGTATCCCGCTGATCACAGTGCTGTTCTTCGTCAGCGTCATGCTGCCGCTTTTCCTGCCCGCCGGCGTCACCTTCGACAAGTACCTGAGGGCTCTGATCGGCGTGTCGCTGTTTGCCGCCGCCTATATGGCGGAAGTGGTGCGCGGCGGCCTGCAGGCGATCCCCAAGGGCCAATACGAGGGCGCCGATTCGCTCGGCCTCGGCTATTGGCAGAAGATGGGACTGATCGTGCTGCCGCAGGCGCTGAAGCTGGTCATTCCCGGCATCGTCAACACGTTCATCGGCATGTTCAAGGACACCAGCCTGGTCCTCATCATTTCGATGTTCGACCTGCTCGGCGTCGTCAAGCAGAACTTCTCGGACGCCAACTGGGCGACGCCGCAGACCGCGAAATCCGGTCTCGTGTTCGCCGCCTTCGTGTTTTGGCTGTTCTGCTTCGGCATGTCGCGCTATTCAATGTATACGGAACGCCGGCTCGACACCGGTTACAAACGATAAAAAGGGGATTGGTTCATGGCCACCGAAAACGCCGTCAGCGCGGAAGAGATCAAGGTCAATGCCGCGAAGATGCACATCTCGACCACCGATGTCGCCATCGACATCATCGCCATGCACAAATGGTATGGCGAGTTCCATGTGCTGAAGGACATCAACCTCAAGGTGATGCGCGGCGAGCGCATCGTCATCTGCGGCCCGTCCGGCTCCGGCAAGTCCACCATGATCCGCTGCATCAACCGGCTCGAAGAACACCAGAAGGGCAAGATCTTCGTCGACGGCAAGGAATTGACCAACGATCTCAAGAAGATCGACGAGGTGCGCCGAGAGGTCGGCATGGTGTTCCAGCACTTCAACCTGTTCCCCCACCTGACCATCCTGGAGAACTGCACGCTGGCGCCGATCTGGGTCCGCAAGACCCCGAAGAAACAGGCCGAGGAGATGGCCATGCATTTCCTCAAGCGCGTCAAGATCCCCGAGCAGGCCAACAAATATCCGGGCCAGCTCTCCGGCGGTCAGCAGCAGCGCGTGGCGATCGCCCGTTCGCTGTGCATGAACCCGCGCATCATGCTGTTCGATGAGCCGACCTCGGCACTCGACCCGGAAATGATCAAGGAAGTGCTGGAGACCATGGTTAGCCTTGCCGAGGAAGGCATGACCATGCTGTGCGTCACCCACGAAATGGGCTTCGCGCGGAAAGTCGCCAACCGGGTGATCTTCATGGATCAGGGCCAGATCGTCGAGCAGAACACGCCGGCCGAGTTCTTCGATCACCCGCGCCACGAGCGCACGAAGCTGTTCCTGTCGCAGATATTGCACTGAGCGCTGCCTCGTCGAAATGGAAGGAGCCCGGCCGCGCCACGGTCGGGCTTTTTCACATTTGGCCGATCGGATCGTTTCGATTGAGACATGATGGAATCGCAAGAACTATGCCCGGATGAGAAAACGCCTTCGTTTCCTGGCCGTGCTGGTGGCCGCGGTGGTGCTGGTCGCGGCACTCGGCACGCTGGTGCCACGACCACTCTGGCCGGCTGCCGCGGCCGGCGAGGGCGTCAGGCACATTCTGGTGCTGAGCAATCCGATCCACACCGACATCGCCATTCCCGTCGATGATGGCGTGCGCCGGCGTTTTCGCTTCCTCGCGGCTGCCGGCCAGCCTTCCGATGCGCCCGAGGTGCGCTACATCGTCTTCGGCTGGGGCGGCCGCGCCTTCTACCTGGAGACGCCGACCTGGTCGCAGCTGAAGGCGATGCCCGTATTCAAGGCCCTGACGCTTGACGCTTCAGTGATGCATGTCGAGGTCGCCGGCGATATCTCCGGACCCGATGTCGCCGGCTTCGACATCCCGGAAGACCGCTTTGCGGCATTGCTCGACTTCATCGATGCGAGTTTTCAGCAAGGACCAGGCGGGCCGATCGTCATCGCCAGGGCCGCCTATTCCGATTTCGACCGCTTCTATGAGGCGAACGGCCATTTCAATGCGCTGGCCGGCTGCAACACCTGGACGGCCGCCGCCTTGCGAACCGCCGGCCTGCGGACCGGTTGGTGG
Source organism: Mesorhizobium sp. B1-1-6 (assembly GCF_006443035.1). Lineage (NCBI taxonomy): Bacteria > Pseudomonadati > Pseudomonadota > Alphaproteobacteria > Hyphomicrobiales > Phyllobacteriaceae > Mesorhizobium > Mesorhizobium sp. B1-1-6. The sequence continues at coordinate 79,312 of NZ_VFWR01000021.1, forward strand.
AACCCGCTGCCGGTCTCGCTTGGGTGGTCGTTGAAGCTGTATAATGGTAGGTAGCGCAGATAACGCCAACGCCTCGTTCGAGTTCTAGGCCCGCCACCCATAAAGCCAGTCCAAATCCGCGGCGAGCTTCTCCGGCGCCCGCATTTTCAGGAAAAGGTTGCGCGCCAACGCCACCGGACCCCAGGCATGCCAGGCAAGGCGGTTGAGGGCGCCGCGACGTGCCACTCTCACGACGCGCGGCCGGCGCAGGCCTTCCCAGATTTGAAGACTTCCGGCCAGGTCGGCAGGGGAGGCGGCCATGACGTCGGCAAGCGTGGCGGCATCCTCGATGGCCATCGCGGCGCCCTGTGCCGCGAACGGCGTCATGGCATGCGCCGCGTCGCCGACCAGCGCGATGCGGCCCGACCTTACCCATGGCTGCTTCTGATCGACCGTATGGATCGGCCAGGCCGCCCACGGGCCGGCCAACTCCGCAAGCCTTGCCAGCGCCGGCGCGGTGCGGCGCATGGCGCCGGCCAGGATTGCGGGATCGGCATGGCCGGACCAGCCTTCGGCGATACGCTCGCCCCTGGTGAAAGCGACGAGATTGATGGCGCTGCCCTTGCTGACGGGATAGGCGACCATGTGAAAGCCGGGATGCAGGAAGGTGGTGACGCAGTCCGGCGCACCGATCTCTGCAAAAGCTTGCCCGGCAGGACTGTCTGCGCTGACGGTTGCCCGCCAGGCCAGTTCGCCGGAGAAGTGGCTTTTCGCAAGCCTGGTTTTCCTTCCTTGGTCGGCAAGTCCGCGCATCGACGACCAGACGCCATCGGCGCCGACCAGAAGGAAACCTTCCGCCGCGACGAGCCTGCCACCCACATCGGCTGCCGCGGTGACGCCTGAACTGCTGATCGTGACGCTGCCAAGGCGCGCACCAGTAGTGAGATGAACATCGGGCATGGCAGCCACGCGCGCCATCAGCGCGTTTTGCAGGTCCGCTCGATGCGCCACGAGGTAGGGCGCACCCCAGCGCGCCTCGCCGGCTCGTCCAAAAGGTACGCGCGCCAGTTCGCCCAAGGTTGCCGCATCCTTCAGCACCACGGCTTCCGGCCTGACGGCATTGGGAAGAAGTGCGTCGAGTACGCCGAGCTCACGCAGGATGCGTGTCGCGTTGGGCGAAAGCTGGATGCCGGCGCCCGCCGCTTCTAGGCGCTGCGCCTGTTCGAAGATCCGTACGGGATAGCCCCGCTCGGCGAAAGCCAACGCCGCGGTCAGCCCGGCAATACCCGCCCCGGCGATGATGACTTGCCGGGACTGTGCGTCTGCCATTGGCCGGGCCGCTGGAAGTCAGGCGGCCTGGTCGATGTAGAGGCAGCCGGCCGGCAGCGTTTCCATCGCCGTCAGCTTCGGCGAATAGCGGTAGAGCGTCGAGCAGTAGGGGCAGACCTTCTCATTGTCGTCGCCCATATCGAGAAACACATGCGGATGGTCGAAAGGCGGGTTGGCGCCGGTGCACATGAATTCCTTGACTCCGATATCGATCGCCGGATGGCCCGCATCGTTCTGGAAATGGGGAATGGAACCGCCTGCCATCGTCGTCTCCTTTAGCGCAGTCTGCTCAGCGTTTGGATCATAACCGGCCTGTTTGCAAGTTCGATGAAATGAAACTGTCGCAAAAGCCTGTCAGAGGATAAGTTAAGCCGGTTAACCGGCTGGAGCATCGCGGCCAGGCGCAACAGCCTGGGCGCCGCCCGAAAGCGGCGAAGCAACCAGACGTGGGAAGAGCAGGAACCATGAACGAACTGAAGCCGGTCCAGAGCGAGTTCATCAATGCGGAAGCGGCAAGCCCGGAAGGCAATCCGGATCGTTTCGTCAATCGCGAGTTCTCCTGGTTGCAGTTCAACCGCCGCGTGCTCGAGGAATCGCAGAACACAAACCATCCGCTGCTGGAGAGGGTACGTTTCCTGTCGATCTCCGCGGCCAATCTCGATGAGTTCTTCATGGTGCGCGTCGCCGGCCTGGCCGGCCAGGTTCGCGAAGGCATCGTGTTGAGAAGTCCGGACGGGCGTACCCCCGAACAGCAGCTCGAACAGCTGCTGCGCGAGGTCGAACGGTTGCAGGAAGACCAGCAGAAAAGCCTTTCGGCGCTGACCGTGCTGCTCAACAAGGAAGGCATCGAGAGCATCACCCGCGACGCGCTGACCAAGGACGAGAAGGCCTGGCTGGAGGAGCACTTCCAGGACCAGGTGTTTCCTGTTCTCACGCCATTGTCGATCGACCCGGCGCATCCGTTCCCGTTTATCCCCAATCTCGGCTTCTCGATGGCGCTGCAGCTTCGCCATCGCAAGAACGGCGAGGAGATGAGCGCGCTCTTGCGCCTGCCGGTGGCGCTGAAGCGTTTCATCCGTTTGCCGGACCGCAAGCACCATGTCCGCTTCATCCCGCTGGAAGAGGCGGTCGGCCTTTACATCGGCAAGTTGTTCCCGGGTTACGAGGTCAAGGGCTCCGGCACGTTCCGCATCATTCGCGACAGCGACATCGAGGTCGAGGAGGAATCGGAAGATCTCGTGCGCCTGTTCGAGACCGCGCTAAAGCGCCGCCGCCGCGGCTCCGTCATTCGCATCGAGTTCGACATGCTCATGCCGGCCGAACTGCGCGAATTCGTCGCCGGCGAACTCGGCGTTTCGTCGAGCCGCATCAGCGTCCTGACCGGCCCGCTGGCGCTCAGCCAGATTTCGGAGATCGTCGCCGTTGCCCGCGACGACCTCAAATTCACGCCCTACAATCCGCGTTTCCCCGAGCGCATCCGCGAGCATGGCGGCGATTGCTTCGCCGCTATCCGCGAGAAGGACATCATCGTCCACCACCCCTACGAATCCTTCGACGTCGTGGTGCAGTTCCTGCGCCAGGCGATGGCCGACCCGGAAGTGGTGGCGATCAAGCAGACGCTTTACCGCACCTCCAATGACAGCCCGATCGTGCGTGCGCTGGTCGACGCGGCCGAGGCCGGCAAGTCGGTGACCGCGCTGGTCGAGCTCAAGGCGCGCTTCGACGAGGAGGCCAACATCCGCTGGGCGCGCGACCTCGAGCGCGCCGGCGTCCAGGTCGTGTTCGGCTTCCTCGAGCTCAAGACCCACGCCAAGATGTCGCTGGTGGTGCGGCGCGAGGACGGCAAGCTGCGCAATTATGTGCATCTGGGCACCGGCAATTACCATCCGGTGACCGCGCGCATCTACACCGACCTGTCCTTCTTCACCACCGATGCAACGATCGCACGCGATGTCGCCCAGCTTTTCAACTTCATCACCGGCTATGCCGAGCCGACCGCCGAAATGCGGCTGGCGATCTCGCCCTTCACGCTGAGGAACCGTATCCTGCAGCACATCTCCGATGAGGTCGCCCACGCGCTCGAGGGACGGCCGGCACGCATCTGGATGAAGATGAACGCCCTTGTCGATCCGATCATCATCGACGCGCTCTACGACGCCAGCCGAGCGGGCGTCGAGATCGACCTGGTCGTGCGCGGCATATGCTGCCTGCGGCCGCAGGTGCCGGGCCTGTCGGAAAACATCAGGGTCAAGTCGATTGTCGGCCGTTTCCTCGAGCACAGCCGCATCTATTGCTTCGGCAATGGCCACGGCCTGCCGTCGGACGAGGCCGTCGTCTACATCTCCTCGGCCGACCTCATGCCGCGCAACCTCGACCGCCGCGTCGAGACCATGGTGCCGATCACCAACCCAACCGTGCATGAACAGGTGCTGGGCCAGATCATGCTCGGCAACATCATGGACAATCAGCAAAGTTTCGACGTATTGGCTGATGGAACCTCCCGGCGCGTCGTGCTCGAGGAGGGCGAGGAGCCGTTCAACGCACAGGAATATTTCATGACCAATCCGAGCCTGTCGGGACGGGGTGATGCGCTGAAATCGCATGCGCCGAAGCGGATCGCGCAATTCAAGCGCCGCAAGAAGAACGCCGCCGCCTGATGCTGTCCGATTCCCAGGGCCGGCTGCAGGATCGCCGACCGCTGTCCATCATCGACATCGGCTCGAATTCGATCCGCCTTGTCGTATATGAGGGGCTGGCGCGCTCGCCGACCATGCTGTTCAACGAAAAGATGCTGGCGGGCCTCGGCCGCGGCATCGTGTCGACGGGGAAGCTCGACCCCGAGGGCGTGACACGGTCGATGGAGGAGTTCCGCCGCTTCCGCGCGCTCTCCGACCAGGCCGGTGCCGAGCACATGTACGTGCTGGCGACCGCCGCCGCGCGCGAGGCCGTCAACGGCCCCGATTTCATCCACCGCGCCGAAGACGTGCTCAAGACCGAGATCCGCGTGATCAGCGGCCGCGAGGAAGCCTATTATTCCGCGCTCGGCGTCATCTGCGGCTTTCATCCGGCCAACGGTATCGCGGGTGACCTCGGCGGCGGCAGCCTTGAACTGGTCGACGTCAACGGCGAAGCGATCGGCGACGGCATAACGTTGCCGCTGGGCGGCCTGCGCCTGCAGGACATGGCCAAGAATTCCCTCACGCAGGCGGCGAAAATCGTGCGCGACGAGCTGGGGCGGGCGAAGCTTCTGAAAGGCGGGCAAGGCAGGCCTTTCTATGCCGTTGGCGGCACCTGGCGAAATCTCGCCCGGCTGCACATGGAGATGACCAACTATCCGCTTGGCGTCATGCACCACTACGAGATCGGCGTCGAAAGTGCCGCCAATTTCCTGCGGCAAGTGGCGAAAGGCGAGATCGAGAAGATCAAAGGCATCGAGGGTGTTTCGAAGAACCGCCGCTCGCTCCTGCCTTACGGTGCCATCGTGCTGCAGGAGATCATGGCGGCGATGCAGCCGTCGAAGATCATCGTCTCGGCGCTCGGCGTGCGCGAAGGCTTCCTCTATTCCCTGCTCGACCAGGCCGAGCAGAAGGCCGATCCCCTGATCTCGGCATCGGAGGAACTCGCCCGGCTGCGCTCGCGCTCGGTCACCCATGCGCATGAACTCGTCGACTGGACGGCCAAGACCTTTGCCGCTTTCGGCATCGACGAGACCGAGGACGAGGCGCGCTACCGCCACGCGGCGGCATTGCTGGCCGACATCGGTTGGCGCGCGCATCCCGAATATCGCGGCAAGCAATCGCTCAACATCATCGCCCACGCCTCCTTTTTCGGCGTGGACCACCCTGGCCGCGCCTATCTGGCGATGGCCAATGCCTATCGGCACGACGGCATCTTCAACGAAGCCATCGCGCCCGAGATCAAGGCGCTGGCGACACCGCGCTATCTGGAGCGGGCGCGGGTGCTGGCGGCATCGATGCGCGTCGTCTACCTGCTGACCGCCTCGATGCCCGGCGTCATGCCGAGACTGAAATGGGAGCAGCGCGGCAATGGCGTGCTGGCGCTGGTCTTGCCGGCATCGCTGGCAGATCTCTATGGCGAGCGCCCGGCCGGGCGCCTGGCGCAACTGGCGCGAATTACCGGCCGCCGCCTGGTACTGGCGGTCGAGGGTGGGCCGAGCGTTTCGGTGAAATAGGTACGGCCTACCAGAGCGTGAGTTATCTGATCCACGCCGATATTGACCAACTCAATCGCGCCACTTGTTCAGCGGCTTCGTGTTTGAAGACCGGCTTCCCCCACTCCGTCTTGGCTTCGCCAAGCCACCTCTCGCCCGTCGATCGGGGGAGAGGTGTCGAGCGCAGCTCGACGGAGTGGGGGTCGACTTGACACGGGCGTTGGCTTGGCTCGGGCATTGAGAGTCCAACCCGGGGCATTTGTCTGGTTGGTTCCGGGCCTGCCCTTGGATTTAGGCGATATCAAACAGCAGCCCGCCCGTCGACCGACCAGGCGCCGGCGCCGGCCATGGCGAGCGCCAGAAAGCCGCCCGATATCGCGATGTCCTTCATCAGCATCTGCTGGTGCAAGAAGGCAAGCGTCGCATCATCGGCGCCCTGGCCGTAATGGCCGATGAAGCCGGCAACGATGCAGAAGGCGGCCAAAAGCAGAGCCACGATCCGGGTCTGGAAGCCGATGAGTATCAGCAGTCCGGCGATCAGCTCGAACAGGCCCGTGCCCCACGCGGCGAGCCCCGGGAGCGGCAGGCCAAGGCCGGCGAAATAGCCCGATGTGCCGGCAATGTCGGCGAGCGCATGGAAGCCTGACGGTACGAACAGCGCGGCAAGCAGCAGCCGCGAAGCCAGAAGCAGTGCGTTGCGAGGCATGGTCACCTCCGTTGTCGGTTGGCCGGTTTGGGCCTTTACCCACCCCGGACCGATCGATCCTACCACCAATGCCCCGGCAAATCCGGGCGCTGAATTGAGGCTTCTGGACCGACAACGAAACAGTGGCGCGGAAAATTCCGCGCCACTGCTGTCAAAGACGGGGGAGGGAAGTTCAGCCGCGCTTGGCGTCGACCGAATAGGCGCCGGCGCCTGAGGAAGCCAGCACGAGGAAGCCGCCGGTGATCGCCAGGTTCTTCATGAAGTTGATCATCTGCATCTGGTCGGCCCAGCCGGTGTGGGCGACCAGGGCCGTGGCGACGGTGAAGATCGCCAGCACCCAGGCGGCAATCCGGGTCTGGAAGCCGACGAGAATGGCCAGACCGCCGAGCAGTTCGATGAGGCCGACGACGATGGCCGTCACGGTCGGCAAGGGCAGGCCGAGGCCGCCGAAATAGGCCGCGGTGCCGGAAAGGGCGCTGAGCTTGCCGAAACCGGAAAGCAGGAAAATGACCGCGAGCAGGATGCGGCCGAGCAGGATCGTGACAGAACTGTTGGACGCGGTGCCGGCGCCGGCGAAGGAAGTGTTGGTGGACATGGTGGCTCTCCGAATGGGGTTGATCGCCCGTCAGATAGACCATGCTGACTGTTCACCAAAGCCGCCTGTCTGGCGACACATTGTTCACAGGACATACGTTTCCGTGAACCGGTGAAAAACGGAAATTCGTGCCGGTCGATGCGGTGGCGGGAGGATATTCTCCCGCCGAAAAAGTGCCTTCAGCCAGGATGGGTCATATCTTCCGGCCGCACGATCCGATCGTAATCGGCTTCGCTGACCAGCCCGGTGGCCAGCGCTTCCTCGCGCAGCGTGGTACCGTTCTTGTGCGCGGTCTTGGCGATCTTGGCAGCGTTGTCGTAGCCGATGGTGGGCGCAAGCGCCGTCACCAGCATCAGCGAGCGGTCGAGGGCCGCCTTGATGTTGTCTTCGCGCGCCTCGATGCCGACGACGCAATTGTCGGTGAAGGAGACCGAAGCGTCGGCGAGCAACTGCACCGACTGCAGGAAGTTGTAGGCCATCAGCGGGTTATAAACGTTGAGCTCGAAATGGCCCTGGCTGCCGGCGAAGGTGAGGGCTGCATTGTTACCGAACACCTGCACGCAGACCTGGGTCATCGCTTCGCACTGCGTCGGGTTGACCTTGCCCGGCATGATCGAGGAACCCGGCTCGTTTTCCGGCAACGACAGCTCGCCAAGTCCCGAGCGGGGCCCTGAACCGAGGAAGCGGATGTCGTTGGCGATCTTGAACAGCGCGGCGGCAGCGGCGTTGATGGCACCGTGCGAGAATACCATGGAATCATGGGCGGCGAGCGCCTCGAACTTGTTCGGCGCTGTGACGAAGGCGATGCCGGTGATGGCGGCGATGCGGTCGGCCACCCGCTCGGCGAAGCCGACGGGCGCGTTGAGGCCGGTGCCGACGGCGGTGCCGCCCTGCGCCAGTTCCTGCAGGCCGGGCAACGTCAGCTCGATGCGCTTGATCGACGAAGCGACCTGCGCGGCGTAGCCCGAGAATTCCTGGCCCAGCGTAAGCGGGGTGGCGTCTTGCGTGTGGGTGCGGCCGATCTTGATGATATGGTTGAACTCTCTGCTCTTGGCGGCAAGCGCCTTATGCAGGTGCTTCAGCGCCGGCAACAGGTCATGCACGATGCGTTCGGCGCAGGCGATGTGCATGGCGGTCGGGTAGGTGTCGTTCGACGACTGGCTCATATTGACGTGGTCGTTCGGGTGCACCGGCTTCTTGGAGCCCATGACGCCGCCCAGCATCTCGATCGCCCGGTTGGAGATCACCTCGTTGGCGTTCATGTTGGATTGCGTACCCGAGCCGGTCTGCCAGACCACCAGCGGGAAATGGTCGTTGAGCTTGCCGTCGATGACTTCTTGAGACGCTTCGACGATCGCCTTGCCGATCGCCGGATCGAGCCGCTTCAGCTCCATATTGGCTTCCGCCGCCGCCCGCTTGACGATGCCGAGCGCGCGCACGACGGATGCCGGCTGCTTTTCCCAACCGATCTTGAAATTGCCGAGCGAACGCTGCGCCTGCGCGCCCCAATAACGGTCGGCGGCGACCTCGATGGGACCGAACGTATCGGTTTCGGTTCTGGTCTTGGCAGCGCTCACGGCAAGTCTCCGGTCTGTCGATTTGGGCAACGGCGTATCGCGTTGCACAAAACGCATCAAGCGGAGATTGCGGGCGATGAAGATGCAAATCGGTTGAAGACGGAGCCAATCTCCCCGCTCGTGGGGAGATCGGCTGTCCCACTCATCCTGCCGTGTACCCGCCATCCACCGCGAAAATCCCGCCGCTGGTCCATGCCGCCTCGTCGCTGGCGAGATAGACCGCGATGCCGGCGAGGTCCTCAGGGCGGCCGATGCGGCCAAGCGGGTAGCTGCGCCGGACATAGGCCTCGAGCTCAACCTTTGCCTGCGCCGGCAGATTGTCGATGGTCCTGCGCCGCATGGCGGTGTCGACCGTGCCGGGCGCAATGGCGTTGACCCTGATGCCACGCGGACCGAGCTCGAAGGCGAGTGACTTGGTCAGCGAATTCAGTGCGCCCTTCGACAGGGAATAGAGGCTCGACGGCCGGTTGGGGATCATCTTACTGGCGAAGTAGGAGGAGATGTTGATCACCGATGCGCCGACCGGGAGATGCGGCAACAGCCCTTGCGTGAGGAAGAACGTGGCCGCCACATTGAGCGCGAAGGATTGCTGGAATTGGTCAATGCTGACAGTCTCGAACGGCACGAGATAGGCGACACCGGCATTGTTGACGAGGATGTCGAGCGGCCGGCCGGATTCTTTCACAAGCTCGACAGCCGCCGCGACGCCGGGGCTGGTGGCGAGGTCGGCCGACAGCGTTTCGACGGCACCGTTCGGATGGGAAGCCGTGAGTGTTTCGCGGGCCGCCTCGAGTTTTCCGATGTCGCGCCCGATGATCAGGACCTCGGCACCCTCACGCAAGAAGGCGTCCGCTATGGCAAGGCCGATGCCGTCCGAACCGCCGGTCACCAGCGCGCGTTTGCCGGAAAGTCTCATTGAACGCTCCAAGCCTGTTTGGTGACGAGAGCACCGCATATCGGCGGTCGAGGTCAAGCCGGCTGCCTATCCCATGGTATGAACTTCGGCTGCGGCCGGCGTCGGGGTCAACTGCCGGCGCTTGCATTCGCGAACTGGGCAGGGAGCAAGCGGGAATTTACGCCCCGCCTCGATGCCGGGGAGGTATAGCGGATCAGACGCCGCTTCCGCGCGGACTGGAGATCAGCAACAAAGCCGCGAGCGCGATGTCGCCGACAGGCGCATGGTTTCGGTTGGTCTGGCCAGGTCATGTCGGACGGCGTACGAAAAGGCCTGCCATGCAGGTGAGGCGGCAAGCGCGGTTTCATGCTGGGCCTGCGCTTCTTCGCCATCAAAACCCATCACACTGATGAAAACATTCTCACTCGCTCGCACCGGCAGGCGTGGAAAGCTGTTTTCCGCATGCTCCGTGACGAAAGCGGCGAGCAGCCGCGCACCGGGTGACGCCGTCATCGGCGCGACTTCGGGCTCGAAGCGGCTGGCGAACGCGGCCTCTGCGCCCGGCCGCAAATGATAAATCCGAATCACGACCATCCCTGACAGCGGCGTGCTTCTGCCTGGCTTTTCGTCGGCAGCCAAGCCCGCGCGCAATGCGCCGGAGAGATCGAAGCCAGCCCCGGTCCACGCAGGTTTGAGCAGCAGCACATCGTCGGAATCGATCATCGTGGCGTTGGCGGCATTGCGGTGCGCTGCCCATACCGTCATAGAAGGCGCTCAGGGCACGTTTGCGCGCCTCCATGTCCTCGAAACCGCGCAGCCAGACGAACATGTCGGGGCGATCGAGGTCCCTGAATTGGCCGATGATGGTCATCCCGGCCTCTTCCTGGCCTTCGATCAGCTTGCCGTCAAAGAGGTCGATAAGGGTATCGCGTTTGCCAGGTTTCAGCGTGTACTGCCGCAGTTCGACGACCGGGGAGGCGAGCGCTGCTGTCTCCGATGTGGCACTCAGGGGCAGGCTCATAAGCTCGTCTCCAAAAACAGGGTGATCATCCTGTTTTATAAAACAGACCGGTTGTCCTGTTTTGTCAATCTGCTAGCTTCTTTTTCTTCCCTCCTGGAGGGGCACGGTGGAGATTCCCGATGACAGGGCATGCCCAGAAGCGCACCAATGATCCCGAAGGCATGCGCAACAGAGTGCTCGATGCCGCGCAGGAGTCCTTTCAGGTACGCGGCTATCACGCGTCCAGTCTCGGCGATCTGATGGCGGCGGCGGGTGTCAGCGGCGGCGCGTTGCATCATCATTTCCCGACCAAGAAAGCGTTGGCGCTGGCGGTGATCGAAGAGCGTGTGGCCGCGGCGGTCGAAGAGACATGGATGGCGCCTTTGCGGGCGGCCGCTTCGGCGCGCGAAGGCGTGCGTGCAGCCTTCGAAGCCGTGGCGGCGGAACTTGAGCAACAAGGCTTCGTGCGCGGCTGTCCCCTCAACAACCTTGCACATGAACTGTCGTTCGTCGATGCCGAATTGCGCGCCGCCCTTGCCGGCATTTTTGCCGGCTGGCGCCAGGCGATCGCCGACAAGGTCCGGGCTGATCAGCAGGCGGGCAGGGAGCAGGACACCGACCCGCAGCGTTTCGCCGCCCTGGCCGTCGCGGCCTATTCCGGCGCGATGTCGATGGCCAAGACGGCGCAGGATGCCGGCATGTTGCGCGATTGCCTGGCGGGGCTGGAGCAGAATGTCGCCCAAGCTTCGCCCATGGCCGCAACGAGGCGGCGTCGCAGGATATTGCTGCCACCGGGAAACCTTTGATGCCGAGGACGGGAACGATCCCTACAACTCAGTTCCGTTCTGGGGGAGGGCAGCAGCCGTGGACCGGGCGCTGAACTTTACTGCTGACCGGTGTCCGTGCTGAACTTCAACCCATGATGAAGCGCTTCTCACCAAAATCGGTATCACGACGCCGTTTTCTGGCGCGGGCCGCCGGTCTTGCCACGGCCCTTGCGCTTCCACGCCCGGCGCTCGGCCAGACCGGGCAGCGCATTCAGCCTGTCGACGCCACCTTCCTGTTCATCGCCGATGTCCATGCCTGCCGCATGGCCAGCGGCTTGAGTCCCAATTGCCAGCAGGAAGGCAAGACCGACGCTGCCTTGCTGCGCAATGTGGCGGCTCTGAACGGCATTGGCGACAAGACATGGCCCGTCGAGATCGGCGGCGTCCCGACGGGCCTACGCTCCGCCGGCAGCCGAATCGGCACGCCGCTCGGCCTCGTCATCGGCGGCGACATGACCGACGATGGCGGTGGTCAGATCACCCAGCCGAGTGAAGGCACGCAATTGCTGCAATTCAGCCAGCGTTACCAGCAAGGCATGGGGCCTGACCGCGTGCATGTTCCAGTCTATGTCGGGCTCGGCAATCATGACCTCGACCAAAACGGCCCGCGGCATCACGTTGACTGGTACCGGCGCGAAATGCGCGACTATGTCGAAGTCAATCACCGTGCCGGCGTGTTCTTCAAGCCACCGGTTCCAGCCACCGACTACGATGTCGAGACCGACTGCTATGCGTGGGACTGGGGCGGGCTGCATCTCGTCCAGACCCACCGTTTCGCTGGCGACACCGGCCATGGCGCGGACAGCAGCCTGCCCTGGCTGAAGCAGGATCTGGCGACCTATGCGGCGGACGGCCGCCCGGTCATCCTGTTTCAGCATTATGGCTGGGATAATTTTTCGACTGAGCGATGGGATCCCGCCAAAAAGGCGTTCGACGACGACGGCAAGGGGCCGCCGCATTGGTGGAGCGATGCGGACCGTCAGGCACTGCTTGCGGCCCTGAAAGGCTACAACGTGATTGCCATCTTCCATGGCCATCAGCACGAGGTGCCGATGATCTATCAGCGCGACGGCCTTGATCTCTTCAAGCCAAAGGCGGCCTATATGGGGGGGTTCGCACTGGCGCGGGTCACCAATGATGGCATGGATGTCGTGCTGGGCGAAGCCAGCGACGATCACGGCGGGGTCACATTCACCAACGCCTTCAGCAAACCGTTCCAGACATGAAAGCCCGCAGCGGCCTTTTCGTCCCGGACGCTGACTGACGTCGACCTGGCAGTGCGCTCGGGCCTCGGCCTCCGCTACGAGATGCCGCCGATGATGACCGCCGCGATGTAGGGGCCGAAAGAAAACGCCCCTCGCACCTTTTATCGTGCGGGGGGCGTCTTTGCCGTTCGCTTTTCCTTCGATTGCTCTCGTGAATTGCTGACGACAACCATGAAACGTGCTTCGACCGAAATGGCTCCCGGCGCGTCCAGATTTTTTTAGGGCCGCTTTGTTCAGTGCCCGATTGGCGTGAACCGTCGCGGCGGGTGAGCCAAGAATGTCGGTAGCTAATCAAGTTGTCCGGTTTGGTAGCACATGATCTGTCCGCTTCTGTTTTGGCGTCGAAGCGGTTCA
>NZ_VFWR01000022.1:0-89229 GCF_006443035.1 Mesorhizobium sp. B1-1-6
TCATAGCACGTGTAGATGTCGTGGGCGCCGTCCATCAGCACTTCCGGCTCGACGATCGGCACGATGCCGGCTTCCTGGCAAAGGGCCGCATAGCGGGCGAGCGCATGGGTGTTCGCGCTGATCGAGGTGACCGACGGCACGCCCTTTGCCTTGTCGATGTCGATCACGGCACGCCATTTGGCGAAGCGGGCGCCGAGCTTGTAATAGTCGGCGAGCCGCTCGCGCAGGCCGTCGAGGCCCTCGGTGACCGTGTCGCCGGGAAAGCCGGCCAGGGGCTTGGCGCCGGCATCGACCTTGATTCCGGGGATGGCGCCTGAAGCCTTGATGATATCGACCAGCGGCGTGCCATCGGCCGCTTTCTGCCGAATGGTCTCGTCGTAAAGGATGACGCCGGAAATATACCTGGTCATGGCGTCACTGGTGCGGAACATCATCTCGCGGTAGTCGCGCCGGCTGTCCGCGGTCGATTCGACGCCGATGACGTCGAAGCGCTTCTTGATGGTTCCCGAGCTTTCGTCGGCGGCCAGCAGGCCCTTGCCGTTGGCCACCATCGCGGCGGCAATGTCTTCGAGACGTTCGCTCATCGTGCTTCTCCTTGACGGTGTTGTTCTGCGCCTGACAGGACACTACCGCCAAAGGAATGACGCCGGAAAGCTCCAATCGATCGAAACTCCCGGCAACGCCGCGCGCTCGCCTCGAGTTGATCGTCTCAATGCTTGAGCACGTCGACGCCCGGCAGCGGCTTGCCTTCCATCCATTCGAGGAAGGCGCCGCCGGCAGTCGAGACATAGGTGAAATCGTCGGCAACCCCGGCCTGGTTGAGCGCCGCCACGGTATCGCCGCCACCGGCCACCGAAACCAGCTTGCCGGCCTTGGTGCGCGCCGCCGCATGCCTGGCTGCCGCCATCGTCGCGCGATCGAAGGGTTCGATCTCGAACGCGCCGAGCGGCCCGTTCCAGACCAAGGTCGCGGCGCGGTCGATCCAGTCGGCAACGGCCCTCACGGTCTTTTCGCCGACATCGAGGATCATGCCATCCGCAGGCACGTCGGCGATGGCCACGGTTTCGCTGGCCGCACCCGCCTTGAATTCCTTCGCCACGACGCCGTCGACGGGCAGGATGATGGCGCAGCCGGCCTCGGCCGCCTCGATCATGATCTGCTTGGCGGTAGCGGCGAGGTCGTGCTCGCACAGCGACTTGCCGACATCGGTGCCGCGTGCGGCGAGAAAGGTGTTGGCCATGCCGCCGCCGATGACCAGCGCGTCGACTTTCTTGACCAGGTTCATCAGCAGGTCGATCTTGGTCGAGACCTTGGCGCCGCCGACGATGGCGATCACCGGGCGAACAGGATTTCCAAGGCCCTTCTCCAGCGCTTCCAGTTCGGCTTGCATGGTGCGGCCGGCAAAGGCTGGCAACAGATGCGCCAGTCCCTCGGTCGAGGAATGCGCCCGGTGGGCAGCGGAGAAGGCGTCGTTGACGAAGATATCGCCATTGGCGGCGAGCCGTTCGGTGAAGGCCGGGTCGTTCTTCTCCTCGGCCTTGTAGAAGCGGGTGTTCTCGAGCAGCAGCACGTCGCCCTTGTTCATGGCGGCGACCGCACTTCCCGCCGTGTCGCCGACGCAGTCGCCGGCAAAGCCCACGGGACGGCCAAGCACCTCGGCCGTCGCCCTGGCGATCGGCTCCAGCGAGAATTCCGGCGAGGGACCGTCCTTGGGCCGGCCGAAATGGGCGAGCAGGATGACCTTGGCGCCCTTGCCTGACAATTCAGCGATGGTCGGCGCGATGCGTTCGATGCGGGTCGTGTCGGTGACCTTGCCGTCAGCGACGGGAACGTTGAGGTCGACGCGCACCAGCACGCGCTTGCCATTGATGTTGCCGATATCGTCCAGTGTCTTGAAGCTGGCCATGCTGGTTCCTTTCGCTGAGAAATCGCCGGGACCATACCCCGCACCGACGACGATGCAAGACTTGGCTGGGGAGGGCGCGAAATTTTCAAGGCGAAGGCGAAGGCGAAGGCGAAGGCGTCGACGTCGCGAAGCGTCACGGCAGGCGGATGGGTGCGGCGCAAAGGATCGCCGTGTCAGCTTTCGGTCGTTGCCTTTTCCACCGCCGGCTCCGGTTTCTCGTCCGCGTGTGCCTCTGCGATCGGTGTTTCCACCGGCTTGCGCCAGGTTTGGACGAAAGCTTTGATCCGGTCGGCGATCTCGCCGGCGCTGAGGAAGACCGGTACCCGCGCCACGGGCGCGGTCGGTTCGAAGGAGAGGCCCAGGCCTGTGATCCTGCCCTTGTCGTCGACGTCACGCACGATCAGCTCGATCGGGCCGATCAGCACGCGGTCGGCGTATTCGACGTGGCCGCCGAGCCGCGCCGTGACCAGAGCGCCGACGGTCAGGTTCTGTTCCGCCTCGCTCAGGCCCGGCGCGTATGCGGCTTCCAGTTCGGCAGCGGAACGCGCCGGATCGACGGCGAAGGCGCCGAAGAAATCGGCGTCCTCGGGGTCGACGACGGCGCGGCTGGCGAACAGCTTGTCGAGCAGGCGTGGATAGCGGTCCGGCACGAAGATGTAGACCTGGTCGCCGGCGGCAAGCCTGCCCATGTCCTGGAAACGCATCGAGCGTCCATCGCGCAACACCAGCGAGGGCCGCGCCCAGCGAGGGATGCGCTCGCCGCGCGCCACCGGGCTGCCCGGCGCGACGCGGTAGGCGAGGAGCTCGTGATGGGCCGAGCCCGGCAGTTCGAGCTCGACCTTGTCCAGAGGTCCGAGCCGCGCCGGCACGATCAGGCCGAGACGGCGCGCCAGCGGACCAACGGTCCAGCCCTGGATGACGAGCGACACCAGGACGATGATGAAGGCGGCGTTGAAGATGGTGCGGCCATTCTCCAGCCCGCCGAGCAAGGGAGTGATGGCAAGCAGGATCGAGACGGCGCCGCGCAGGCCGACCCAGGAAACGAAGGCGACTTCGGGGCGCGGCAGACGAAACGGGACCAGGCAAAGCCAGACCGCGATCGGCCGGGCGACGAACATCAGGAACAGGCCAAGCAGCACCGCCGGCACCATGATCGCCGGGAATTGCGAGGGCGTCGCGAACAGGCCGAGGATCAGGAACATGATGATCTGCGCCAGCCAGGACATGCCGTCCTGGAAGCGCTTGAGGATGGTGACGGCGCGGATGTCGGAATTACCCGCGATGAGACCGGCAAGATAGACCGCCAGGAAACCGGAGCCGCCGATGGCGCCGGCGGCGGCGAAGACCATCAGCGATAGGGTCAGCACGAAGATCGGCAGCAGGCCATGGTCGAGATTGAGCCGGTCGACGAGGCGCACGATGGCGAGGCCCCCCAGCACGCCGACAATGGCGCCCAGGCCCATGTTAATGAGGAAGCCGAGGACGAGGTTGGTGACCAGGACATTGGCCTCGGGGTCGGCATGGGCGGCTATGATCTCGACCAGGGTGATGGTCAGGAAGATGGCGATCGGATCGTTGGTGCCGGACTCCACCTCCAGCGTGGAGCGCACGCGCTCGCGCAGATTGATCTCGCCGGCGCGCAAAAGGAAGAACACGGCGGCCGCGTCGGTGGAGGCGACGGCGGCACCGAGCAGGAAGGATTCCAGCCAGGTGAGATCGAGCATATAGTAGGCGGCGGCGCCGAACAGGCCGGTGGTGAGGATCACGCCGAATGTGGCCAGCGACAGCGCCGGCCCGGCTGCCTGCCGCAAGGCATTGAGCGGCGTGCCGAAGCCGGAATCGAACAGGATCACCGCCAGCGCCAGTGAGCCGGCAAAATAGGCGATGCGGGCATTGTCGAACTCGATGCCGAGGCCATCGGTCCCGGTGGCGAGCCCGATGCAGAGAAACAGAAGCAGCAGCGGTGCGCCGAAGCGGAAGGCGATCAGGCTCGAAAACGCGGCGACGACGACAAGCGCGGTGCCCACCAGCGTGACGAGATAGATCGCATGCTCCATCCGTGACTTGTCCCCTGCCTCTTCTCTCGATTCAAGGAAGAGTGGGGCGAAGGCATGGCCGGCGCAAGGCGGGAGAGCGGTTTTTTGGGCCGAAGCCCCACAGCTTCATCGTCCTTGGGCTTAGCAGGAGCGAAGCGACGCGTTGCCGAGCACTCCGACGAAAACGCCCGGACGAAACCGGGCGTTTCAAGTCTCTGGAAGATGGGCCCGCGATCAGGCGATGGTCTTGCCGAAGGCGACCGCGGTATCGCCCATGCGATTGGAGAAGCCCCATTCATTGTCGTACCAGGACAGCACCGAAACGAAGTTGCCGTCCATCACCTTGGTCTGGTCGAGCGCCACGATCGAGGAGTGCGGGTCGTGGTTGAAGTCGATCGACACGTTCGGATGATGGGTAACCGACAGGATGCCCTTGAGCTTGCCATTGGAGGCGGCGATCACCGCCTCGTTGATCTCCTGCGCCGACGTCGAGCGCTTGGCGATGAACTTGAAGTCGACGAGCGAGACGTTCGGCGTCGGCACGCGGATCGAGATGCCGTCGAGCTTGCCCTTGAGCTCGGGCAGCACCAGGCCGATGGCCTTGGCGGCACCGGTCGAGGTCGGGATCTGCGAGAGTGCCGCGGCGCGGGCGCGGTAGAGATCCTTGTGCATGGTGTCCAGCGTCGGCTGGTCGCCGGTGTAGGAATGGATCGTCGTCATCATGCCCTTTTCGATGCCGACCGTCTCGTGCAGGACTGCGGCCAGCGGCGCCAGGCAATTGGTGGTGCAGGACGCGTTCGAGATGACGATGTGGTCCTTGTTCAGCTTGTCGTGATTGATGCCGTAGACGACGGTGAGGTCGGCGCCTTCACCGGGCGCCGAAACGAGGACGCGCTTGGCGCCGGCGGTCAGGTGTGCGGCTGCCTTGTCGCGGGCGGTGAAGATGCCGGTGCATTCGAGCGCGATGTCGACGCCGAGCTCCTTCCACGGCAGCTGGGTCGGATCCTTGATCGCGGTGACCTTGAACGTCTCCTTGCCGACGGTGATCTGGTCGCCGGAAACCGATACCTCGTGCGGGAAGCGGCCGTGTACGCTGTCGTAGCGCAGGAGGTGGGCGTTGGTTTCAACCGGGCCGAGGTCGTTGACGGCGACGACGTCGATGTCCTTGCGGCCGGATTCATGGATGGCGCGCAGGATGTTGCGGCCGATGCGGCCGAATCCGTTGATGGCAACTCTGACGGTCATTTTTCTCTCCTTGGGAGCTGGAGGGCAGACGATTGGTCCGCAGCTTCATAGCGGCGGAAGCGGAAAGAATCCAGCCGCGGCGACGTGGATTTAAATCGATTAGGTCAGGCCAGTCCGGCGGAACCGCTGTACGCGGTTTCGCCGAGCGTTCTTGTTTCATACATGTCGCTGTCCCAAAATCGAGATACACTTTTGGGCAACAAGCACGGCCTTACTTGCCATGCAGGCGGGCTTCCGCCGCCTTGGCGGCCGCCTCGGCGGTGATGCCGAAATGCGGATAGAGCTGCTCGATCGTTCCCGAGGCGCCGAAGCCGGTCATGCCGATGAAGATGCCATCGGAGCCGATGAGGTGATCCCAGCCCTGGCGGATGCCGGCTTCGATCGCCATCTTCACCTTCGCATTGCCGATCGTCTTGCGGCGGTAGTCCTCGCTCTGCTTATCGAACAGTTCGAAGCAAGGAACCGAGACGACGCGGGTCGGATGGCCGTGCTTCTCCAGGAGGTCGCGGGCGCCGAGCGCGATCTCGACTTCCGAACCCGTGGCGAAGATCGTCACCGCGGCTTCGCCGCTGGCGGCGGCGAGCTCATAGGCGCCCTGGCTGCTCAGGTTCTTCTCTGTGAATTCGGTGCGCACGGTCGGCAGGTTCTGTCGGGTCAGCGCCAGCGTTGACGGCGTCTTTTCCGATTCAAGGGCCAACTGCCAGCATTCGGCGGTCTCGACCGCGTCCGCCGGACGGAACACGTTGTGGTTGGGGATGGCGCGCAGTGCCGCCACATGCTCGACCGGCTGATGGGTCGGGCCGTCTTCGCCGAGACCGATGGAGTCATGAGTCATGACGAAGATCGAGCGGATGCCCATCAGCGAGGCCAGTCGCATCGAGGGGCGGGCATAGTCTGAGAAGCACAGGAAAGTGCCGCCATAGGCGATCAGGCCGCCATGCAGCGTCAGCCCGTTGATGGCGGCAGCCATGCCGTGTTCGCGGATGCCGTAGTGGACATAGCGCTGGCCGTAGTCGTCCGGGGTGATGTTCTTGGTCTGGCTGGTCTTGGTGTTGTTGGAGCCGGTGAGATCGGCCGAGCCGCCGATGGTTTCGGGCACGGCGCCGTTGATGACTTCCAGCGCCATTTCGGAAGATTTGCGGGTGGCGACCTTCGGCTTGTCGGCGGAGAGCTTCTTTTTGTAGTCGGCAATGACGGCGTCGAAGTTGGACGGCAGCTTGCCGGCAACGCGGCGCTCGAACTCTGCCCTGAGCTTGGCGTCGGCCTTGGCGAGGCGACCTTCCCAGTCGGCGCGCGCCTCGGCGCCGGCCGTGCCGGCCGTGCGCCAGGCATCGAGGATGTCGGCTGGAACCTCGAAGGGGGGTGACTCCCAGTTGAAGAACTTGCGCGCGCCGGCGATCTCGTCGGCGCCGAGGGGCGAGCCGTGCGCCTTGTTGGTGCCGGCCTTGGTCGGGGCGCCGAAGCCGATGGTCGTCTTGCAGGCGATCATCGTCGGCTTGTCGGAATGGCGGGCGGCTTCGATCGCATAGGCGATGGCTTCCGGATCCGTGCCGTCGATGTGGCTGGCGTTCCAACCGGAAGCCTGGAAGCGCGCGACCTGGTCGGTATTGTCAGCCAGCGACACCGGGCCGTCGATCGAGATGTTGTTGTTGTCCCAGAACACGATCAGCTTGTTGAGCTTGAGGTGCCCGGCAAGCGCGATCGCCTCCTGGGAGACACCTTCCATCAGGCAGCCGTCGCCGGCCAGCACATAGGTGTAGTGGCTGACGAGGTCGTTGCCGAAGGCGGCGTTCATGATGCGCTCGCCGAGCGCGAACCCGACAGAATTGGCAAGGCCCTGGCCGAGCGGGCCGGTGGTCGTTTCGATGCCGGCGGCGTGGCCATATTCGGGATGGCCGGCGGTTTTCGAGCCCAACTGGCGGAAGTGCTTGATCTGGTCGATCGTCATGTCTTCGTAGCCGGTCAGGTAGAGCAGCGAGTAGAGCAGCATCGAGCCGTGGCCGGCCGACAGGATGAAGCGGTCGCGGTCGGCCCAATGCGGCGCCTTGGCGTCGAATTTCAGGAAACGGGTGAACAGCACCGTGGCAATGTCGGCGCAGCCCATGGGCAGGCCGGGATGGCCGGAGTTCGCCTTCTCGACCGCGTCCATGGAGAGAAAGCGGATCGCATTGGCCATCCGGTCATGTTGTTCACGCGACGTCATGGTTCCTCCGGGGTGGGGTTTGGGGCCTTGGGAGAGCCCTTGAAAAGCGTGCGCGACACATAGCAGGCGCGCACTTTTAGTCAACAAACCGGTGCGCATTTGCCGGCCTTGTGATGCCGCGGGCAGGCCTATATTAGCGTTAGCAGGGGACAGTCGCGAGAGCTTTGTTGACGTCGCCTTCACCCGGTGCCTAATGTTTCAGAGATAACGCGTTCTGAACGCGAGCGATTCGGTGATGGGCAGGGCACAGGACGAGGCCATGACCGGGGAAACGACACTCAAGGAAGTCATCGCAAGGCTGGGCAAGGCCATGGAAGGCCTGGAAAACGCCGTCGCGGCCAAGCTCGAGCATGAGCGCGATTATTCGGAAGCCGAGGCCGAGGTGCAGCGGATGAATGCCGACCGCTCGCGGCTGGCGCAGGAGCTCGACAGTTCCGAGGCGCGCGCCGAGCGGCTGGAGGAAGCCAACAAGGAAGTGTCGCGACGACTGGTGACCGCCATGGAAACCATCCGCGCTGTGTTGGATAGGTAGGCTGATGGCACAGGTCACGGTTTCCATCGACGGCAAGCAGTATCGGATGGCCTGCGACGAAGGCCAGGAAGAGCATCTGATCGATCTCGCCGAGCGTTTCGACCGCTACGTCTCGCATCTGAAGGATTCATTCGGCGAGATCGGCGACCAGCGGCTGACGGTCATGGCCGGCATCATGGTCATGGATGAACTCTCGGAGCTGCAGAAGCGCGTCAAGGGCATGGAAAGCGAAGTGCTAACCTTGCGCAAGACCCGCGACGAGGCGCTGACCAAGGCCGACAAGAGCGACAGCGTGCTGACCAACGCGCTTGGCGCGCTGGCGCAGCGCATGGAAGATCTTGCGGCGACGCTGGCCGTCAACAAGGCATAAGCGGTCTCCTCGGAAATTCCTGCCGAACTTGGCGGCAAGAAGAGAAATTTTTTCGCGGGCGTGACGGGCGCCTGTGGCTTTAGGCATTTGTGGGTTGCCGCCGAGGTGTTAAAAAGATTTGAGCGCTCGCCAGCCGTTGCCGGCAACATTTCAAGGGTAGGGAAACAACATGAGCCTTCGCATCAACGATATCGCCCCGGATTTCACCGCCGAGACCACGCAAGGACCGATCAGCTTTCACCAGTGGATCGGTGACGGCTGGGCGGTGCTGTTCAGCCACCCGAAGAATTTCACTCCCGTCTGCACGACCGAGTTGGGCACGATGGCGGGGCTCGAGGGCGAGTTCAAGAAGCGCAACGTCAAGATTATCGGCATTTCGGTCGATCCGGTCGAAAGCCACGGCAAATGGCAGGACGACATCAAGACGGCCACCGGCCATTCGGTGAACTATCCGCTGATCGGCGACAAGGATCTCAAGGTCGCCAAGCTCTACGACATGCTGCCTGCTGGTGCAGGCGAGACGTCGGAGGGCCGCACGCCCGCCGACAATGCCACCGTGCGTTCGGTCTATGTCATTGGGCCCGACAAGAAGATCAAGCTGGTGCTGACCTATCCGATGACCACGGGCCGCAACTTTGACGAGATCCTGCGCGCGGTCGATTCCATGCAGTTGACCGCCAAGCACCAGGTGGCGACGCCGGCGAACTGGAAACAGGGCGAGGACGTCATCATCACCGCGGCCGTTTCCAACGAGGACGCCATCAAGCGCTTCGGCGCCTACGAGACCATCCTGCCCTACCTCAGGAAGACCAAGCAGCCTTCCGCGTAAAGCGGCTCTCCGGTTCACGGAAACGGCGAACCATCTCTTTGTTTTTGCGCAATTCCTTGGGCAAAGCGCCACGCGCTTTCCCGGGAAACCGCTTGGAATTGCTCCAGTTGCCTGGCCGGGATTTTTCGACTTCCGTCGCTTTTCTGGCAAGGCGTGCTTGACGGCAGGGCCCCGCTAGACAAGCATGCTCGTATGTTGCTCTGGCAGAGAAAATCATTCCTGTCTGGCTAACGGAGGGGACGTCGGATTGGACATAGGTTCGGCAAAGCCTGAGGTCACCGGTTTCCACGACAAGCCGACCGGCGCCATCCAGTATGTCGTCGCCGACCGGGTGACGAAGCGGTGTGCCATAATCGATCCGGTCCTCGACTTCGACGAGAAGTCCGGCGCAGTTTCGACAGCCAATGCCGATGCGCTGCTGGATTTCGTCAGGGCGGAGGGACTGAGCGTCGAATGGATTCTCGACACCCATCCGCATGCCGATCATTTCTCGGCCGCGCAGTACCTGAAGCAAAGGACCGCGGCGCCGACGGCGATCGGCGAGAGGATCGTCGAGGTCCAGAAATTGTGGAAGGCGATCTACAACTGGCCGGATTTCCCCGCCGACGGCTCGCAGTGGGACCGGCTGTTCGGCGACGGCGAGGTTTTTCGGGTGGGAACGCTTCCAGCAAGGGTGCTTTTCTCGCCCGGGCACACGCTGGCGTCGATCACCTATGTGATCGGGGATGCAGCCTTTGTTCACGACACGCTGTTCATGCCCGACAGCGGCACGGCAAGGACGGATTTTCCCGGCGGCAGCGCCGCGCGCCTGTGGCACTCGATCCAGGGCATTCTGGCCCTGCCGGAGGACACGCGCGTCTTTGTCGGCCATGATTATCAGCCCGGCGGGCGCCAGGCATTATGGGAGAGCACGGTTGCCGCGCAGAAAGCCGACAACATACATCTTGCCGCCGCGCGCGGCGAGGCCGAATTCGTTGCCCTGCGCGAGGCGCGCGACCGGACATTGCCGATGCCGAGGCTGATCCTGCATGCGCTGCAGGTCAACATGAATGGCGGACGCCTGCCGGAACCGGAAGCCAATGGCCGACGGTATCTGAAATTTCCGCTGGATGGGCTTTGAAGCAATCACGGCACCCGCTGCGGTATACAAAAAGGCGGCGCCAGTCTCCTGACGCCGCCGTTCTATCTTGTTGCCGATGCCGGCTTTAAGCCGCCGGCTGCGCCTCGATGGTGCGCAGCGCCTGGGTCTGGCGCTTGGCGGCGGCCTTGACGGCATCCTGAACCTTCTCGAAAGCGCGCACTTCGATCTGGCGCACGCGCTCGCGGCTGATGTCGAACTCAGCCGACAGTTCTTCCAGGGTCAGCGGCTCATCGGCGAGGCGGCGCGCCTCGAAGATGCGCCGTTCGCGTTCGTTGAGCACCGCAAGAGCACCCGACAGCATGCCGCGCCGGTTTTCCAGCTCGTCCTGCTCGATCAGCATCTCTTCCTGGCTTTCGTGGTCGTCGACCAGCCAGTCCTGCCATTCGCCGGACTCGCCTTCCGTCGCCCGGATCGGCGCGTTGAGTGAGGCGTCGCCCGACAGGCGGCGGTTCATCGACACGACTTCCGCTTCCGAGACGTTCAGCCTCGTGGCGATTTCGGCGATCTGGTCGGGCTTGAGGTCGCCGTCGTCAAGCGCCTGGATCTTGCCCTTCACCTTGCGCAGGTTGAAGAACAGACGCTTCTGGTTGGCGGTCGTGCCCATCTTGACCAGGCTCCACGAGCGCAGGATGTATTCCTGGATCGAGGCCTTGATCCACCACATGGCGTAGGTCGCGAGGCGGAAGCCACGCTCTGGCTCGAATTTCTTGACGGCCTGCATCAGGCCGACATTGCCTTCCGAGATCACTTCGCCAATCGGCAGGCCGTAGCCGCGATAGCCCATGGCGATCTTGGCGACGAGCCGCAAATGGCTGGTGACGAGCTTGTGCGCTGCGGAAGTGTCCTCATGCTCGGCATAACGCTTGGCGAGCATGTACTCTTCCTGCGGCTGAAGCATCGGAAAGCGGCGGATCTCTTCCAGGTAGCGGCTGAGGCCGCCTTCGCCGGAAACGATACTGGGTAGTGACTGGGCCATGATAGCGCCCCCTCTCTATTGGAGTGATGCCCCCGAAACGCGGCGGGCATGTGACGCGAGCACCAAAGGCTCGCTCGCGACATCAGATATATACAGGAACAAAACCAGAAAAGACAGGCATTTGTTCAACACGAAACAGTGTGTCACGCTGAAGTGAACAACGCCAGTCAGGTTTGTTGATGGTTGATTTGAAGCTTGCCGGGCGGCGGATTCAAAGACTGCGAAAGCCGCCGACGAGTTCCTCCATGTCCCTCGGTATCGGTGCCTCGAACCTCATCGATAGATGGGTAGTCGGATGGCGAAATTCAAGGAGCCAGGCGTGCAAAGCTTGCCGGGAGAAGGCCTTGACCTGGCTTCTCAGCGGTTCGGGCAACCGGTTGGCCTTGGTGCGAAAGGCTTGGCCGTAATCGGGATCACCGAGCACCGGATGACCGATATGGGCCATGTGGACGCGGATCTGATGGGTGCGGCCGGTCTCCAGCCGGCATTCAACCAGACTTGCGGTTGCGAATTCCTTTTGGTTTTCGCCGAAGCGCTCCTGCACCGCAAAATGGGTGACGGCGTGGCGGGCATCGTCGCGTCCTTCGGGTACTACGGCGCGACGTACACGGTCGGCGGCGCGGCCGAGTGGGGCATCCACCGTTCCGGCCGGCCGCTGCGGTATGCCCCAGACCAGCGCCAGGTAGGCGCGCTCGAGATCGCCTGTCAGGCCGTGATCGGCAAAGGCCTCCGAAAGCGCCTTGTGGGCGCGGTCGGTCTTGGCCACGACCATGACGCCGCTGGTTTGCTTGTCGAGGCGATGAACGATGCCCGGCCGGCGCACGCCGCCGATGCCGGACAGGCTGTCGCCGCAATGATGGATCAGCGCATTGACCAGCGTGCCGGTCCAATTGCCGGCGCCGGGATGGACGACAAGCCCGGCGGGTTTGTTGATGACGATCAGTTCGTCATCTTCATAGAGGATATCGAGGGCGATGTTTTCCCCCTGTGGCTCCGCCGGTTCCGGCTCCGGCATGGCGACCGAGACAGTTTCGCCCGGCGACATCTTGCACTTGGTCTCGACAACGGCCTTGCCGTCGACCAAGACCGCGCCCTGCCTGATCAGCATCTGCACGCGGCTGCGCGACATTTCCGGGCCGAGCCTGCCTGCCAGCCACTGATCGATGCGCTGGCCGGCATCGTCGGCGCCGGCCACGAGCACGATCGGTTCTGCCTGCATGAATTGGTCCTCTATCAATCCGGGGGCCTCTTCGTTATGAGCGCTCATCGAGAATCGTTCCGGAATGTTTGCCATGGCCCGCCCCGCCGCCGACGAAGACGCCGTTGTTGAAGGCGGGGAAAAGCCGCTCAACCCCGAGATCGAAAAGGTGCGCGGCAGGCTCATCCGCTTCATGGCCATCAATCTCGGCCTGCTCTTGCTGGCCCTTATGGTGGTGATCGCGGCGATTGTCTACAAATCACGCAAGGCAGCGCCGGTGAGCCCGCCGCTGGCCGGCGACATCCAGGTGCCCGCCGGCGAACCGCTCAGCGGAGACATCGTGCTGCCGGTCGGCGCCAGGGTGGTCAGCCAGTCGCTATCCGGCAATCGCGTCTCGATCGAGGCCGAACTTGTCGATGGCAGCCGCACGATCTTCGTCTACGATATGGGCGAGCGGCGCATAATCGGCCGCTTCGCGATCCGCAACAAATGAAGCCCGGCGCGCAATGACCGGCTTTGCCGAAAACCGTCATATCGCCACCGTTGCGCTGGTCGTCGACAGCTATGACGAAGCAATCGACTGGTATGTCGAGCGAATGGGCTTTGTGCTCCTGGAGAATGTGGACCTTGGCGGCGGCAAGCGCTGGGTGACGGTCGCGCCGGCCAGCGGGCGCGGCGCGCGGCTGCTTCTGGCCGAGGCCTCCGACGAGGCACAAAGGAAGAGCATCGGCAACCAGACCGGCGGGCGGGTTTTTCTCTTCCTGGAAACCGACAACTTTGCCCGCGATCATGCGGCGATGGTGGCGAAGGGCGTCGAATTTCGCGAGCCACCGCGCTTGGAGCCCTACGGCACGGTGGCGGTTTTCGCCGATCTCCACGGCAATCTATGGGACCTGATCGAGCCAAAACGCTAGCAGCAGCCAGCTTTTTCTTGATCCCGGGAAAGCCGGCGGACCCCAGTTGCTTTTTCTCCGCCGCCAGCCTATATCGCCGGTTCTTGAACGCGCCCATCGTCTAGCGGTCAGGACACCGCCCTCTCACGGCGGGAACAGGGGTTCGATTCCCCTTGGGCGTACCAAGAAGGCGACGGCTCAGCCGTTGATGATCCCTCCAGCATCAAACAATGTTCAAGGCCTCCGCGGAAGCTTCGTCATATGCGCGCATATGACCGCATGGAGCGCTGGCAAAAGCCGGGCTCGGAGCTATGGCATGGCGGCTTCGATTAACGTTTCGTTTACCTATAATCTGTCTATTGGAGACAATTCACCCGCGACCACGGATGTACTGGCGCTGCGGTGAAAACAAAGGTCGGCCCACTGCCGGCCTTTTGTTTTTTGGCCGGCCGCTGCGGGCAGGGCTGCCTCCAATGCTTTCGGCAAGAGCTTTCGCCAAAGCATATTGCCCTTGCCATCTCCAGCCCTACCATCAATCCTGACGATCGCACGCGGGCGGCCGGAAGGGTCGACGGTGGAGGAATTGCAATGAAAAGAACCGCTGGAATGCTCCTGATTAGCGGCGCATTGGCGATTGGCGCCACCTGCCCGTCGGCTGCCGCCCAGCTCAACACGATGGAGGAAGTTGGCACGGCGATCCAGGCATGCTGGACGCCGCCGGCGGATGCTGGAAATTCCATCGTCACTCTGAGCTTCAGCTTCAAGCGCGACGGCACGCTGCTTGGTCCGCCACGGCCGACCGCCGCCAAGGTGGCCGGCGACGACAAGGCGCGAAAGTCGTTCATCGACGCCGCAATGACCGCGGTGAAGAATTGCACGCCGCTCAGCCTTTCGCCGCAACTGGCGCAAGGGATTGCCGGCAACGTGTTCACCTTGCAATTCGTATCTCCCAAGATCGGCCAATAGCTGTTTTCCGCAACTCTCCGCGCAGGGCGCGCCGCGGCTTAATGCGCTAGAGCCGTTCGGCGTTCGGATCGCCGATCCCGCTTCAATTTTTTACGCAATCCTGACGGAAAACGTCTGCCAGCCAGCCGCTCAGGTAGCGACTACCACCAAACCATCTCGCCCAGCACCGCCTTCACCGGTCAGTGGCTGGTACGCCGCGCCTCGGCGTGCCGCGCCAGGTCGGGTGTCTCGAAGACGTAGTCGTTCCAGGCCGATTCCGGGATTTGCCCGGCCAGATAGCATTCCAGCAGCAGGTTTTGCTCGGCGCTCAGGGGCCTCGGATCAAGTCCCAGGGAATGAAAAAGATTTCTTGTCAGTTCCGATACCGTGACCTGGATCGACATCTGCGTTCTCCTTTGCGCTTCAACGCGAAAGGACGGGCAAAGGTTTCAGGGCCCGTTTCCGGTAACGCCGGAGTGATTCGGCAGGCCTGCCAGCCGTCGGTCCGGCTGCATTGTTTTGCAGTTCGTCTCAATCTT
The DNA here is from genome assembly GCF_006443035.1 of Mesorhizobium sp. B1-1-6. Classification (NCBI taxonomy): domain Bacteria; kingdom Pseudomonadati; phylum Pseudomonadota; class Alphaproteobacteria; order Hyphomicrobiales; family Phyllobacteriaceae; genus Mesorhizobium; species Mesorhizobium sp. B1-1-6. The sequence goes on from NZ_VFWR01000022.1 coordinate 14,814, forward strand.
GAAATAAAAATGCAATATTGAATTCACAGAGGTTCTTCTATTAAACTAAAGACAAGTCTCTCAATGCATGGAGACTAGAAAGATTAGATAAAACTCATTTAGCGAAAGCTTACCGAAGTCGAAAGAGTTGTCATTCCAGGTTCTCAGCAACAAGGACCGCGTCCTTCCGATGATCCGTTTCTGGTCCCCCATGATGATCGCGTTCGTCACCCTGACCGTGCTCGCGCTCGGCATGTCCAGTTCTTATGCCGACAGTTGCAGTGCAATAAGAAATCAGTTGTCTTCGGCCGGCCGTGGCGGCGGCACGAGCCCCGAGCTTGCCCAGTTGCACCGCCAGCTTGCCGCGATCCAAGGCATCGAGAGGCAGCGCAAGTGTACGGCGAAAAATTCCCTCGGTGGTTTCTTCAACGCATGCGCCGATCTTGCCAGGAACAGGAGCGAGGTGCAGCGCCAGATCGCTGCGGCCTCCAATTCAGGCCGGGACATGTCGGGGCTGCGGGCACGCTTTGTCGCGCTTGGCTGCGCGCCAGCGGCAAAGCGCGCGGCGGCGAAGACCCAATCGGTGTCTGCGGCGGCGCCAGCGGCGAGGGCAACGGGCGCCGGCAACGCGATGCTGTTCTGCGTGCGCCTTTCGGATGGATATTTCTTCCCAGCACCCAAGTCGCAGTTCGCCGGCAGCGACGATGTGAAGGATATGGCCGATCAATGCCGCTACATCTGCGACGAGCCGGGCGTCGACCTCTATACGCTCAGCGACGTCAGCCTCGAAACCGAAAAGATGGTCTCTCTCGACACGCGCAAGCCCTACACCGATCTGCCGACCGCATTCCGCTACCGCGACGACGTCAATTTCAAGGCATGTGACCTAAAACGCTACTACAGCAGGGTCGCCGAATTGAGGGCCCGAACGGTAACGCCCACAAACATGACCAATGCCATCATCCCCTTGCCGTCGGCCAAGCCGGACCTCGGCAGCGTCGCGGCAATTCCCGCGGCGGACGCCGAAGCCTCCGGGGCGGCCCAGCATCAGTCGATAGAGGCCGGCAAGCGGCCGGTGAGAATAGTCGGCCCGGCCTTCTTCCCAGCCGAATGATCATCCGCCCCCGGTTGTAGGCGCCGGTTTCTCAGCCAAGGTCAGTTTTGGGTGGCACCCATCAGTCGCAGACCATGCGAACCCTCTTTCCGGGTTCGCTGACATTCCTGCATGCCAGGGGCTTTTCCTCATCGGAGGACGGCGGAGGTGGCCTCGAAACTCTTGAAAGATGACGTCTCGGTGCGGCGCGCGGCGCGGGCCTGCGCTCGGAAAACCGGGTTGGCGGTTGTGGCGGCGCCGGAAAAGCGCCGTTTTCCATTCCGGACGGCCCGTATTCCACATTGGGCGGCGGCCGGTCCCAGAAACGCCGGGCATCGAGCGGGCGCGGAATGACGACGGTGCCGTCATAGCTGCGCGAACAGCCGCTGCCGAAAAGCAGCGCCGCGCTCAGCAAGCAAGGCACAATCCGTCCAAACATCAGCAACACCCCAATATTGGCTTATAGCGCGGCTTCGATCAGGCCGACAACCGGGCGCAATGGCGCAGGCCAGGGCCCGTCCGGTGCGCAACGGCTTGTTAAGGTTAGCGGATCGTTAATGCTTCTCGGGCACATTCCGCCGACGAACCGCGGAGGGAGGGTTCGGCCTTGGATTCGGGGTGGGGACGGCATGGCTGAAGCGAACGAGACAGCCGGCGTGCGCGGCGAGCGCGGGTCGGGCGAAATGGCGGTGAACGACGCGGCTTCGTTCACCGCAGGCATGGATTTGGCCATGCTACGCCAGCTGGTCGAAACGGGCTCGGACTGGATCTGGGAGACCGACGCCGAGCTGCGCTTTTCCTGGCTTTCGCACAACTACCAGGCGGTCACGGGCATCGACCCGGCCGCCGTGCTCGGCCGCTTCCGTTTCGATTTCCTGAAGCAGGTCCTGAACGGCAACCGCAGCGCGGCAATGCATCTGGAGGATCTGCAGGCACATCGGCCGTTCCGTGACTTTGTCTACGAACTGAAGGGAGGTCGCGCCGATTGCCGCTGGGTGCTGACCTCAGGCTTTCCACGCTTCGATGACGAGGGGAAATTCGCCGGCTATCGTGGCATTGGACGCAATGTCACGGGATTGGCCGTCGCCTTCGAAGAACTGGAGCAGAAGCAGCAAGGAGAGGCGTCTTCGGGAGGCCTTCCCGACCTTCGAACGATGGTCGATTCGATGCCGATCGGGATCATGGTCCTCGACGCCGACCTGCGCGCCGAAGTGATCAACCAGGCCTTCTACAATTTGTGGAAAATCGATCCCCAGCGCGCCGGGATCGGCTCGGGCTTCCGCGAGTTGATGGAGGCCAGCCGCGCCGCCGATTCCTACGGCGCCGACGACGTTGCCTGGCAGCGTCATACCGCCGAGCGCGAGGCCGAGATCAGGGCCGGCGTCGCCGGCTCGAGACAATTGCCGCGCAATGACGGGCGTACCCTGGTTGCATCGCTGGCCCCGCTGGCCGGCGGCAAGCGGCTCATCTCCTATGTCGATGTCACCGACATGAAGGATCGCGAGGCCGAGCTGGCCGACGCGCTGGAAAAGGCGCGACTGGCGGAAGCGGTGATCAACGGCGTCAAGGATCCGATCTTCGTCAAGGACGACGATCTGCGCTTCGTCTTCGTCAACGAAGCGTTTGCGGGCCTGTTCGGCCAGACGCCGCAAACCATGCTTGGCAAGCCCGGCGGCAATTTTCTCGCGCCCGCCGAGGTCGCGCTGTTCGAGGAAAGCGAGCGCGCGGTGCTGGCGACCGGGCGGCCTTACGAGGTGGAGGAAAGTTTCCAGGTCGACGGCGTCAACCGCTCGCGCGTCGTCAGGAAGAACCGCGTTAGAATGGCAAGCGGCCGCAACTACGTGGCCGGCTTCCTCTTCGACGTCTCGGACATGAAGGGCCGTGAGACCGAGGCGCAGGACGCCCGCAAACACCTGGCCAGCGTGCTGGAATCGCTGCCGGCCGCCGTGATCATCTACGACCGCGACGACAATTTCGTTTTCGCCAACCGCAAGATGCAGGACACGCTGCCGGCGCTGAAGCCGGCGTGGCAGCCCGGCCGCACCTTCCGCGACGCGCTGGCACTCGGTCATTCGGCCGGCTATTTCCGCTCGAGCGGCGATCCGCAGGTCGATGCGCTCTATGATGGCGATCTCGATCCCTGGCTGGACAGCATCCTCGCCCGCTACCACCTGCCATACTCATCCTTCGAACGTCTCAATCCCGACGGTCGCTGGTACCAGGTCTACGACATGCGCACCGACGACGGCACGTTCATCGGCGTGCGTGTCGATATCTCCGAGATCAAGAGCCGCGAAAAGGCGCTGCACGATTCGATGCGGCAGATCGACCTGTTCCGGCACGTGCTGGACGAACTGCCCGTGGCCGCCTTCATCAAGGCGCAGGACCTCAGCATCGAGTTCGTCAACAAGGCCTGGTGCGCGATCACCGGGCTCGCCAAGGAAGACGTCATCGGCCGCACCGATCGGCAGCTGTTCGGCGACGGGGATGGAAAGAGCTACAGCCTGGACGACACCGAGGTCGCCCTCACGGGCAGCGTCAGGGAGGTCGAGGAGCCCGTCACCCATCGCGACGGCACGGTGCGGCAGTTGATGACGCGCAAGAACCGGCTGGTGGCGCTGGACGGATCGGTGCATCTGGTCGGCTCCAGCACCGACATCACCGAGGTCAAGGCGCGCGAGCGGGCGCTGGAAGAAAGCATGCGCGAGAACGAGGTATTCCGCAGCCTGATCGACAACGTGCCGGTGTCGATCTATGCCAAAAGCTCCGATCTCAGGCAATTCTACGTCAACAAGGGGTGGTGCGATCTCACCGGCTTCAGCAAGCAGGACGCGATCGGCAAGACCGATATCGAAATTTTCGGGCCCGACGGCGAAGCCTTCGTCAATGGCGACCTCGCGGTGCTGCGCAGCGGCGAAACCCAGGAGGTCGAGGAGACGGTGATGCTCCCGGACGGCAGCGTGCGCCACCAGTTCGCCCGCAAGGGCGCGATGATCGCGTCCGACGGGTCGCTCTACCTGATCGGGTCGACCACCGACATCACCGAATTGAAGCTGCGCGAGGCGGAACTGCGCGAGGCGCGCCAGCGCGCCATACTTGCCGACCGCGCCAAGTCGGAATTCCTCGCCAATATGAGCCATGAGATTCGCACCCCGATGAACGGCGTGCTGGGCATGGCCGAACTCCTGGCCAAATCCGATCTCGATCCGAAGCAGAAGACCTTCACCGACATCATCGTCAAATCGGGCAACGCGCTGCTCACCATCATCAACGATATCCTGGATTTCTCCAAGATCGATGCCGGCCAGTTGGTGCTCGATCCCGCCCCCTTCAATCTCGCCGAGGCGATCGAGGACGTGGCGACGCTGGTGTCGACGCGGGCCAAGGAAAAGGACCTCGAGCTCATCGTGCGCATCGAGCCTGGGCTCGAAAGCCTGTTCATCGGCGATGTCGGCCGCATCCGGCAGATCGTCACCAACCTGCTCGGCAATGCGGTGAAGTTCACCGAAGAAGGCCATGTGCTCGTCGACGTCACCGGCGAAAGTGTGCCGGACGGAACCAGGCTGACGATCTCGGTCACCGACACCGGGATCGGCATCCCTGAGGAAAAGCTGAAACAGGTGTTCGAGAAATTCAGCCAGGTCGACACCTCCTCGACGAGGCGGCATGAGGGCACTGGGCTCGGGCTCGCGATCACCTCGCGGCTGGTCGAATTGATGGGCGGCGACATCGGCGTGGAAAGCGCCGAAGGCAAGGGGTCGACCTTCTGGTTCACGGTCACGCTGCCCAGGGCCGGACAACAGAACGCGCAGCGCATCATGCCGGTGGACGTGACCGGCGCGCGGGTGCTGATCGTCGACGACAATGCCGTCAACCGCGCCATCCTGACCGAGCAGATGACGTCATGGACCTTCGATTCCTGCGCGGCCGAGAGCGGCGCCGAGGGACTGAAAGTGCTGATCGCGGCCGCCGCCTACGGCGTGCCGGTCGATTGCGTCGTGCTCGATTATCAGATGCCCGAGATGAGCGGCGCCGAGATGGCAGGTGTCGTGCGCAACACCGCCGGGCTTGCCGACACGCCGATCATCATGCTGACCTCCGTCGACCAGTCGCTGGCCAACACCAGTTACCGCGATCTCGGCATTGATGCCCAACTCATCAAGCCCGCACGCTCCTCGGTGCTCCTGGAAACGCTGGTCGCCACCATCCAGCGGCATCGCCACGCCACGGATGTCGCCCGGCCGCTTGCTGTCGAGGGAGGCGGCGGGAACAATCCGCAGTCACCGCCACCGGCGGCAGGGCAACGCGCGTTGCTGCAGCCGCCGCCGGTCAGGCCTCGGCTTGCCGCGACTGGCGGCGAGCAGCGGCTGGACATCCTCGTGGCCGAGGACAATGAGGTCAACCAGATGGTCTTCACCCAGATCCTCGGCGAGACCGGCTACGGTTTCGAGATCGTCGGCAATGGCCGCAAGGCGCTGGACGCTTTCGGCAGGCTCAATCCGTGCATGATCCTGATGGACGTCTCGATGCCGGAGATGAACGGGCTCGAGGCAACCGCCGCCATCCGCCGGCTGGAAGAGGAAACCGGCACGCATGTGCCGATCGTCGGGGTCACCGCGCATGCGCTCAAGGGCGATCGCGAACGCTGCCTGGACGCCGGCATGGATGATTATCTGCCCAAGCCGATCAGCCCCAGGGCCCTGCTCGAAAAGGTCGAGCGCTGGGTCGGCGCTGGTCGCCAGGCCCGGCGCAACGCGGGATAGACTTTGCGCCTTCGGCCGGATTGCGGCGAGAATCACCCGGGGCCGGCTGCAGCCCTTCGAGCAAGACTATGGTGCGATCGCACCATATCAAAGCCGGCGTCCAGCCGGGACAATGACGGCATCGAATTTCCGCTCTCTTCTAGTTACGGGCGGGAGCAGCGACCGCCAGTATGAAGCAGCGTCAATCTACCCCAACGGACCTGTTTTTGGCGATGGCCCGGCCAAGACATCCTCTGGCCTCGAGCAACGCGCTCCCGTCCGGCTTTTCTTCGATCAGCGATCCATGCCGAATCCGATGGCTGTTTGGGTGGCCGGATAGCGCAAGTCCCTGATTCCCGAAGGCAAACCGGCGCCATGCCGCAGCCGCTAATCGACATCGCCTTTCCAGGCGCCGGCGACGCGTTACCGGGCTGACACGAAACTGTCATGCGACTGTTATAATCGAACGCTATTGGCCTCAGCGGGCGCTGGCAAGGAATGGCGCCGAGAGACCATCTTCCGAACAGGAGCAGGCCATATGAGACATTTCATCCGCTCGGCGGCCGTTGCGATCGCAATGGCTGCGGCGTCCACCCTCACCCTTTCCGCGGCAATGGCAGCTGACATCTCCGGTGCCGGCGCCACCTTCCCTTACCCGATCTATGCGAAGTGGGCCGATGCCTACAAGAAGGAGACCGGCATCGGTCTCAACTACCAGTCGATCGGCTCGGGCGGCGGCATCAAGCAGATCAAAGCCAAGACCGTCACCTTCGGCGCTTCCGATGCGCCGCTGAAGGGCGAGGATCTCGAATCCACCGGACTTGCACAGTTCCCGATGGTGATGGGCGGCATCGTTCCGGTCGTCAATCTCGAAGGCATCAAGCCGGGCGAACTGGTGCTCGACGGCCCGACGCTGGCCGATATCTTCGTAGGCAAGATCACCAATTGGAACGACGCGGCGATCGCCAAGCTCAATCCCGACGTCAAGCTTCCCGACCAGGCGATCGCCGTCGTGCATCGCTCCGACGGTTCGGGCACCACGTTCAACTTCAGCTACTATCTGGCCGACGTCAGCGCCGACTGGAAGTCGAAGGTCGGCGTCAACACCGCGCTCGAATGGCCGGTCGGTATCGGCGCCAAGGGCAATGAAGGCGTCGCCAACAACGTCTCGCAGACCGGCGGCTCGATCGGCTATGTCGAATACGCCTACGCCAAGCAGAACAAGCTGACCTATGCCGACATGATCAACAAGGACGGCAAGAAGGTCGAGCCGACGGCGGCGGCGTTCTCGGCGGCGGCGGCCAATGCCGACTGGAGCTCGCAGCCGGGTTACGGCGTCATCCTGGCCAACCAGCCGGGCGCCGAATCCTGGCCGATGACGTCGGCGACCTGGATCCTGGTCTACAAGAAGCCCGGCGACGTGGCGGCGACCGGTGAAGCGCTCAAGTTCTTCGCCTGGTCCTACGCCAAGGGCGACGACATGGCCGGCGCGCTGGACTACGTTCCGATCCCCGACGCGGTCGTCAAGAGCGTCGAGGACATGTGGGCCAAGGACATCGTCGGCGAAGACGGCAAGCCGCTCTATTCCGCCATGTAATCCCTGCTGAACGAGGAGGGCGCTTCACGGCGCCCTCCCTGTCTTCCTTGAAACGTGAGGGCCAGATGACCGCCGTCTCCGAAGCCATGCCATCGTCGGCCGCCATGCGGGCCAGGGAAGCGACGGTCCGACGCTTCGCGCTCACCGATACGATTTTCCGAACGGCGACACGCTTTTCCGCCATCCTCGTCCTGCTCATCCTCGGCGGCGTGGCGATTTCGCTGTTTGCCGGCTCGTGGGAAGCGCTGTCGAAATTCGGGTTCTCCTTCCTGACGACCGAATCGTGGAACCCGGTTACCGAGAATTTCGGGGCGCTGGCCCCGATCTACGGAACCATCGTCACCGCCGCCATCGCTATCCTGATCGCCGTTCCCATCGGCATCGGCATCGCCATCTTCCTTACCGAACTCTGCCCGCGGCCACTCCGGCGCCCCATCGGCATCGCCGTCGAGCTGCTTGCCGGCATACCCTCAATCATCTACGGCATCTGGGGCCTGTTCGTGTTCGCGCCGTTCCTGCAGACGACGGTGCAGCCCTTCATCATCAAGCTTTTCCACGACGTGCCGGGACTCTCCAGCCTGTTTGCCGGCCCGCCCTACGGCATCGGCCTTCTGACCTCGGCGATGATCCTTGCCATCATGGTCCTGCCCTTCATCACCTCGATCACCAAGGATGTCTTCGACACGGTGCCGGCGGTGCTGAAGGAATCGGCCTACGGCATCGGCTGCACGACCTGGGAGGTCACGCGCCGCGTCGTCATCCCCTATACCCGCGTCGGCATCATGGGCGGCGTCATGCTCGGCCTCGGCCGCGCGCTCGGCGAAACCATGGCGGTAACCTTCGTCATCGGCAACGCCCACCGCATCAGCGGCTCGCTGTTCGCGCCCGGCACGACGATCTCGGCGACCATCGCCAACGAGTTCACCGAAGCCGACGGCGATCTCTATACGTCTTCGCTGGTGGCGCTCGGCCTGATCCTGTTCGTCATCACTTTCCTGATCCTTGCCCTTGCGCGCTACATGCTGCTGCGCATGGACAGCCGCACGGGAGCCTGACCGATGTCGACGGCCACATCGCTTCACAATCGACGCAAGCGCAGGAATGCCGTGATGATGACGCTATGCGTCACGGCGGCGGGCATCGGCCTGGCCTGGCTGGCGCTCATCCTCGGCGCACTGCTCTATAAGGGCCTGTCGGGTGTTTCGCTCTCTGTGTTCACCGAAATGACACCGCCGCCCGGCGATGCCGGCGGCCTGCTCAATGCCATCTACGGCAGTATCATGATGACAGTCATCGCCGTCATCGTCGGCACGCCGATCGGTGTCCTCGCTGGGACCTACATGGCCGAATATGGCCGCTTCTCGCGCCTCACCACCGTCGTGCGCTTCATCAACGACATCCTGCTGTCGGCACCCTCGATCATCGTCGGCCTGTTCGTCTACGAGCTGCTGGTGCGGCCGATGGGACATTTCTCGGCGATCGCCGGTGCCGTCGCACTGGCCATCCTGGTCATCCCGGTCGTCGTTCGCACCACCGAGGACATGCTCAACCTGGTGCCGAACGCCTTGCGCGAGGCCGGCGCCGCGATCGGCGCGCCGCGCTGGGTGGTCATCCGCTCGGTCGCCTACCGTGCGGCGCTGTCGGGCATCGTCACAGGCATATTGCTGGCCATCGCCCGCATTTCCGGCGAGACGGCGCCGCTGCTCTTCACGGCGCTCAACAACCAGTTCTGGTCGAGTAATCTCAATGCGCCGATGGCCAGCCTGCCCGTCACCATCTTCCAGTTCGCTCTCAGCCCCTACGAGGAATGGCAGCAGCTGGCGTGGACCGGCGCACTCATAATCACCCTTACGGTTCTCGGGCTGAGCATCTTCGCCCGCAGCCTTACCGGACGCAGAGAGGACAGATGAAACCGATGTTGTCCACCGAGTTGAATACGCCCGAAGTCGCGGTCGAGAAAGCCAAGATCGAGGTCAAGGGCCTCAATTTCTACTATGGCCAGTCGAAGGCGCTGAAGGATATCAGCCTGTCGCTGCCCGAGCGCAGCGTCACCGCCTTCATCGGGCCTTCGGGCTGCGGGAAGTCGACGCTGCTGCGCGTCTTCAACCGCATCTACGAGCTCTACCCGAGGCAGAGCGCCGAGGGCCAGGTGCTGCTCGACGGCCAGAATATCCTCGACCGCTCGCAGGACCTCAACCTGCTCAGGACCAAGATCGGCATGGTGTTCCAGAAGCCGACGCCGTTCCCGATGTCGATCTACGAGAACATCGCCTTCGGCGTCAGGCTCTATGAGAAGCTCAGCAAGGCGGAGATGGACGGCCGTGTCGAGCAGGCGCTGAAGCGCGCGGCACTGTGGAGCGAGGTCAAGGACAAGCTCAACGCCAGCGGCCTCAGCCTTTCGGGCGGCCAGCAGCAGCGCCTCTGCATCGCCCGCACGGTGGCGGTGAAGCCGGAGGTCATCCTGCTCGACGAGCCTGCCTCGGCGCTCGATCCGCTGTCGACCGCCAAGATCGAGGAGCTGATCGATGAGCTGCAGGCCGACTATACGATCGTCATCGTCACCCACAACATGCAGCAGGCGGCGCGCGTGTCGAAGCAGACCGCGTTCATGTATCTGGGCGAGTTGGTCGAGTTCGACCGCACCGAGAAGATCTTCACATCGCCCCGCGAGAAGCGCACGCAGGACTATATCACCGGCCGCTTCGGCTGATCCCAGGCATACGAGGACCAAGATCATGGCCGAACACACAGTCGCAGCCTTTGACGAAGATCTCGGACAGATCAGCAGGCTGATCCGCGACATGGGCGATCTCGCCTCATCGATGGTCGGCGGCGCCACCAAGGCGCTCCTGAATTCCGACAACGCGCTCGCCCAGCGCGTCGTCTCCGACGACGCCATCATGGACGCGCGCCAGCGCGAACTCGACGACCGCGCCATCACCCTGATCGCCAAGCGGCAGCCCATGGCGGACGATCTGCGCCATGTCGTCGGCTCGATCCGCATGGCGGGCGATCTCGAACGCATCGGCGATCTCGCCAAGAACATCGCCAAGCGCGTCGGCACCGTCGGCCTTGCCGCCACGCCGCGCGACCTGTCGCACTCCATCGACGCCATGGCGCAGCTTGTGCTGATCCAGGTCCAAGGCGTGATCGAGGAGTATGCGGCGCGCGATGCCGCGGCACTTGCCAAGCTGCGCGCCGACGATGAACGCATCGACGTCAAATACACGTCGGTCTTCCGCGAGCTGCTGACCTACATGATGGAGGATCCGCGCAACATCACCGCCTGCACGCATCTTTTGTTCTGCGCCAAGAATCTCGAGCGCATCGGCGATCACGTGACCAACATTGCCGAAAATGCCTATTATGTGCTGACCGGCACGCAATTGCCCGCCAATCGCCCGAAGCAGGACGAGACGGCGATGTCGGCGCCAGCGGCTTGACGGCAGGGGTGACCAGTCGATGATCGCGCCACGCATCATGGTGGTGGAGGACGAGGAGCCGCTGGGTGTGCTGCTCCGTTACAATCTGGAATCGGAGGGTTATCAGGTAGAGGTGGTGACGCGCGGCGACGAAGCCGAGATCCGCTTGCAGGAGAATGTCCCTGACCTTCTTGTGCTCGACTGGATGGTGCCGGCGGTGTCCGGCATCGAGCTCTGCCGCCGTCTCCGCATGCGGCCCGATACCGAGCGGCTGCCGATCATCATGCTGACGGCGCGCGGCGAGGAAAGCGACCGGGTGCGCGGTCTCTCCACCGGCGCCGACGACTATCTGGTCAAGCCGTTCTCAACGCCGGAATTCATGGCACGCGTCAAGGCGCTGCTGCGCCGCGCCAAGCCCGAAGTTCTGTCCAGCGTGCTCAAGGTCGGCGACATCGTGCTCGACCGTGAATCGCACCGGGTCTACCGCAAGAAAAGCGAGATCCGGCTCGGGCCGACCGAGTTCCGCCTGCTCGAATTCATGATGCGACATCCCGGCCGCGTGTTCTCGCGCAGCCAACTGCTCGACAATGTCTGGGGCGAAACGATCTATATCGACGAGCGCACCGTGGACGTGCATGTCGGCCGGCTGCGCAAGGCGGTCAACAATGGCCGCATGCCTGACGTGATCCGCACCATTCGGGGCGCGGGGTATGCGATTCGCGAAGACTAGGGATATGTCACGCAACGTTCTCGCCCACGCCTGATTTCGCCTGTGCCCCCGGCGCGAAAATCTCCTGGTCGACGAAGGTCAGCGCGCGCATGGCGCAGCCCTCGCGGATCAGTGGCAGTTCGTTCGGCTCGGTGTCGAAGGAAATCGATTTCGAGTGCTGGCCGCCGGCGGTCTGGGCAATCGCCTCGCGCAGAGCCGGCTCGATCAGGTCGAAGGCGGCGGCGCTGACGCCGACCATGGCGACCGGCGCCGGATCGATCAGCGCGAACAGGCTGCCAAGGCCGTAACCCAGCGCCTCGCCGGCCTTGCGGTAGGCTTCGCGCTCCGGCCCGTCCTTTTCGCGCGCCGAGGCCGCCAGGGTGCGCATGTCGGCGTCGCTGACGTCGACAGGCTCGGTGTCCTCGCCAAGCTGCCTCGCGTTGCGCCAGATGGCATAGTTGCCGGCATAGGCCTCGACGCAGCCGCGCCGCCCGCAGCGGCAGAGCGCCCCGCCGGGGCGATGGATCATGTGGCCGAACTCGCCTCCGGATGAATGGGTGCCGGTGAACAGTTCACCCTTCAGCACCAAGCCCATGCCGATGCCGTGCGACAAAAGTATGGCGATGAAGTCGTCGCGGTAGCGCTGGGGATCGCGCCAGCGCAGCGCCACCGCCATCATGTTGCAATCGTTCTCCATGGTGGCGGGAATGCCGAACTCGGCCTCCAGTATGTCGGCGAAGGCGATGTCGGTCTGCGGCGTGATCGGCGACCACAGCATGGCGCGCGCATCCGTGTCGGTGATGCCCTGGATCGCCAGCGCGATACGGGCGATGCTGCCGACGTCGAGGTCGGGATCCTCGAACCGCCGCCTGACGATGGCCACGCATTCGCCGATCAGCGCCTCGCGCGACAGGGTCAGCGTGTCCAGCCGGCGCTGCTCCTCAGATATCACCTGGCCGGCATAGTCGATGACTGCGACGGAGAGGAAATTCAGCGACAGCACAACGGTCATCACCGCCGCGGCTTCAGGGTTGAGGCTGAGGCCGACCTGCGGCCGACCGCGTTTCAGCGCACCGGCCTCGCTCGGCTTGCTCTGCGCCAGGATGCCTTCGCCAATCAGGTCGGAGGAGATCGCCGATATGGTGGAATGGCTGAGCCCGGTGGTCGCGGCAATCTCGGTGCGCGAGGGCTGCCCGGCACGGCGCACGGCCGCGATCACCATCGCCCGGTTGCGTCGGCGCAAATCGTCGTGGCGGATTCCGACCGACATGTTTCTCGCATCCTCCCCGTCGCCGCGTTCTCTCCCCAGGATCCCGACGACCGTCAAATACTGGCAGAACCGGCCTTGGCTGTCATTATTTATTCCGGAGCTCGAAAAAAATTCACGAGGACATCAAAATACATCAGAATCGACGTTGACAGCGTTCCGACGATGGACCAGTGTTTTTTCGAGGCTCGAAAAAATAGAGCCTTTGTGCCGGCCTACGGGCCTGTTTGGTCGCGCCATACGCGGCGCAGGGAGGATTAAGATGAAGAAATTCACAGCCGCCATCCTGGCGGGTGTCGCCATGTCGCTGACGCTCGCGTCGATCGCGCAGGCGAAGGACAAGGTCATCGGCGTTTCCTGGTCGAACTTCCAGGAAGAGCGCTGGAAGACCGACGAGGCCGCCATGAAGAAGGCGATCGAAGCCGCCGGCGACAAGTATATTTCCGCCGACGCCCAGTCCAATCCCGGCAAGCAGCTCACCGACGTCGAGAGCCTGATCTCCCAGGGCGCCAATTCGCTGATCATCCTGGCGCAGGACGCCTCCGCCATCGGCCCGGCGGTGCAGAAGGCGCTCGACGAAGGCATTCCGGTCGTCGGCTATGACCGCCTGATCGAGAACAAGGACGTCTTCTATCTGACCTTCGACAACAAGGAAGTCGGCCGCATGCAGGCCCGCGAAGTGTTCAAGGTGAAGCCGGAAGGCAACTACGTCTTCATCAAGGGCTCGGGTGCCGATCCGAATGCCGATTTCCTGTTCTCGGGCTCCATGGAAGTGCTCAAGGACGCCATCGACAGCGGCAAGATCAAGAATGTCGGCGAAGCCTATACGGATGGCTGGCTGCCGGCCAACGCGCAGAAGAACATGGAGCAGTTCCTGACCGCCAACGACAACAAGGTCGACGCGGTGGTCGCGGCCAATGACGGCACTGCCGGCGGCGTCGTCGCGGCGCTGACGGCTCAAGGCCTGGCCGGTACCGTTCCGGTCTCGGGCCAGGACGGCGACCACGCGGCGCTGAACCGCATCGCGCTCGGCACGCAGACCGTGTCGGTGTGGAAGGACGCGCGTGAACTCGGCAAGAATGCCGCCGAGATCGCCTCGCAGCTGGCCGACGGCAAGAAGATGACCGACATCGCCGGCGTCAAGGACTTCACCACACCCGGCGGGAACACCGTCAAATCGCTGTTCCTCACCCCGGTTGCGATCACCAAGGACAATCTCAACGTCGTCATCGACGCCGGCTGGATCAAGAAAGACGAGGTCTGTGCCGGCGTCGCGGCGGGCAGCGTCGCGGCCTGCAACTGATCTTCCATTTCATGCGATGAACGCCGCGGCTGCCAAGCCGCGGCGTTTTTTCAAGAAGATTTGTTTTTCCGCCCCGGGCGGGTAACTTCTAGGTTGGCTTCCGGCATCCGCATCGGATGGGCAGGCCGGTGGGAGAAAATCATGACCGATACGACGTCCAACCCGCAGGCCGACACCGCGCGTGCGTCGGAACTCGGCGCCGTCGCCCGGTTCCTGAAGGCGACCGAGATCGACACGCGCATGCTCGGCATGATCGGCGCGCTGCTGCTGATCTGGATCGGGTTGCATGTCCTGTCCAGCCTGCGTCTCGGCGTCAATCCGCTCGATTTCGACAGCCGTACCTTCCTCACGCCCCGCAATCTGTGGAACCTGTCGGTGCAGACCTCGGCCGTCGCCATCATGGCCTGCGGCATGGTGCTGGTCATCGTCATGCGCAATATCGATCTGTCCGTCGGTTCCGCCGAAGGGTTGATCGGCATGGTCATGGGTTTCGCCCAGGTGCATTTCCTGGTGCGGATGGTCGGTCTCGAGCTCGGCAATCCATGGATCTGGGTGCTCGCGCTGGTCATCGGCCTGGTGCTCGGCCTTTTGATCGGCGCCTTCCAGGGCTTCGTCATCGCCTATCTCGAAGTGCCGGCCTTCATCGTGACGCTGGGCGGGCTTCTGGTCTGGCGCGGTGCGGCATGGTGGGTTACCAGCGGCCAGACGGTGGCGCCGCTCAACGCGACGTTCCAGCTGATGGGCGGCGGCCCGGCCGGATCGATCGGCGCGACCTGGAGCTGGGTGGTCGGCATCGCCGCCTGCCTTGCGGTGGTGCTTGCGCTGTTCAACGGGCGGGTACAGCGCAAGCGCTTCCGTTTCCCGCTGCGTCCGATCTGGGCCGAGACGCTGATCGGCGTGGTCACCTGCGCCGTCATCATGGGCGCGGTTTGGCTGGCCAATTCCTATCCATGGCCTGTCGGCATCGTGAACAGATATGCAGCCGCCAACAACATAACCGTGCCCGAGGGCGGCCTGTTCATCGCCCACGGCATCGCCATACCGGTGCTGATGGCCATCGCCGTCGGGCTGGTCATGACCTTCATCACCAAACGCACCCGTTTTGGTCGCTATGTCTTTGCCATTGGCGGCAATCCGGAAGCAGCCAACCTCGCCGGCATCAATACGCGCTGGATCACGATGAAAGTGTTCATGATCATGGGCGTGCTGGCCACGATCGCCGCCGCGATCTCGTCGGCCCGGCAGAACTCGGCCACCAACGTGCTCGGAACGCTCGATGAATTGCTGGTGATCGCGGCGGCCGTCATCGGCGGCACGTCGCTCGCCGGCGGTTCGGGAACGATCATCGGCGCCATGCTGGGCGCGCTTCTGATGCAGTCGCTGCAATCCGGCATGGTGCTGCTCGGCGTCGACTCGCCTCTGCAGAGCATCGTCGTCGGCGCCGTGCTGGTCATCGCGGTGTGGCTCGACACCGTCTATCGCAAACGCGTTTGAGGGAGGAGGACAATCATGGCTGACAGGATCGCTCCCGCCGGCAACCCGCTGGTCGACATGCACAACATCTCAATCGCGTTCGGCGGCATTCGCGCCGTCGACGATGCCTCGATCGATCTTTTCCCCGGCGAGGTCGTGGCCCTGCTCGGCCATAACGGCGCCGGCAAGTCGACACTGATCAAGATCCTGTCGGGCGCCTACAAGCGTGACGCGGGCCAAATCTTCGTCAACGGCGAAGAGGCTTCGATCTCCAACCCGCGCGATGCCAAGAAATACGGCATCGAGACGATCTACCAGACCCTGGCGCTCGCCGACAATGTCGACGCCGCCGCCAACCTGTTCCTCGGCCGCGAGCTGAGGACCGCCTGGGGCACGCTCGATGATGTCGCCATGGAGGCCGAGGCGCGCAAGGTGATGGGCAGGCTCAATCCCCGCTTCCAGCGCTTCAAGGAGCCGGTGATCAAGCTGTCGGGCGGACAGCGGCAGTCGGTGGCGATCGCACGCGCGATCCTGTTCAACGCCCGCATCCTGATCATGGACGAGCCGACGGCAGCACTTGGACCGCAGGAAACGGCCCAGGTCGGGGAACTGGTCAGGCAGCTCAAGTCCGACGGCATCGGCATCTTCCTGATCAGCCATGACATTCACGACGTATTCGAACTGGCCGACCGGGTGTGCGTCATGAAAAACGGCCAGGTCGTCGGCACTGCCCGCACCACCGATGTGACCCAGGACGAGGTGCTGGGCATGATCATCCTGGGCAAATGTCCGCCTGGCGCCATTCCCGGACCAGGCGCGTTGAAGATCGCCGCCTGAAGCCTGCTGGCCTGAGCCCGTTACCGATCTGCCGATCAGGTGATATGCCAGCCGGCGGGATGGCTTGGCCTTGCCATTGTGTTGACCGGGCGACTTGCCCATAAAGGGCTCACATGCTGATAGGCCGCATTGTCCGTTGAAGAAGCTTTTTCCAATCGTCGCTTTCGTTGCCGTTGCGCTGATCAGCATGACAATGGCGGGGTTCGCCTATTTCGCGACGCAAGAGGCGGCTCGCATCAAGTTCGACGCGACCGCGGACGATGCGCTCAACCGTATCGAGAGCCGGATCGACCTGCAGCTGTCGCTGCTGCGCTCGTCGCAAGCCTTGTTCGACGCCCGCAATGGCGACATCTCGCAGAGCGAGTTCAAAGCGTTCTTCAATGCCCTCAATGTCGATACCAATTTCGCCGGCCTGCGCGGCATCGGCTTTCTCCGGCTGGTGAAAGCAGGCGACGAGGCAACGGTCGAACGCGACATGCTGCATGACCAGGGCGTCAGGCGTGCGATCTATCCGGATACGACGCAGCCATGGCGCACGCCCGTTGTGCTGTTCGAGCCGCTCGATCCGTCCAACAAGGCCAGCATCGGCTATGACATGTTCACCGAGCCCGTGCGGCGCGCGGCAATCGAGAAGGCAATGGCAGATGACCAGCAGCACGCGAGCGGGCTGGTGCAACTCGGCCAGGACACGGGTGCAGCACAGACCTTCACCGGCTTTCTCGTCTTCGTGCGGCTCAACGTCGAGACCGCACCTGATGCCATAAACGCATCGCGATCCTCGACGGTAGGCTTTCTCTACGCGGCCTTCCGGGCCAGGGAGTTGTTCCAGATCGCGCTCAGCCGCGCGCCGCTGCTGCCGGTCAACACCGAAATCTACGATGGCGGCGTCGATCCGGATCATTTGCTGTTCCGGTCGGAGACGCCGCCCGTGTCGGGCTTTGGCGACAGGCTGTTGGTCACCCGCAAGATCAGCGTGGCGGGCCGTCCGTGGACCGTGCAGTTCAGGCCGACAAGCGCCTTCTCGCAGCCATCGTCGCGGGCCATCCCAGTCATGCTCGGCCTGTTCGGGTTGCTGCTGGCCGGCGCCATCGCGCTTGTCGCGCGCTATCAGGAGCGAGCCTACGAGGCAGCATCGCTGCTGCATGAGACGACGGAAAAGAGCCTGCTCGAAAAGGATTTGATGCTGCAGGAGATGAAGCATCGCATCAAGAATTCGATCACGCGAGTGCTGGCGATCGCGCGCCAGACCGCGTCACGTGCCAGCGACGTCAATGAGTTCTCGGCATCTTTCTCGGCCCGGCTACAGGCAATGGCCGCGTCCCAGGACATGCTGACGCGCTCGCGCTGGCAGAAGGCGGATCTCGGCGATCTCCTGCGCATCGAGCTTGGCCAAGTGTTCGGAAAGGAGCTGCCGGAAGAGCTTTTGTCCGGGCCGGAGGTGCTGCTTGACGAAACCACGACGCAGGCACTGGGCCTCACCTTCCACGAACTGGCAACGAATGCGCTGAAATATGGCGAGGCCGGCAATACGGTCGGCGCCCTCAGGATCGAATGGTCGGTCGAAGGGCGCGGGCGTGACCGGGTCTTGGCTCTGAGCTGGCAGGAAACCGGGCAGAAGAAGGTCGACGCCCCGGCCACGACCGGCTTCGGCACCAAATTGATCGACCTCAATGTCACGCGTGAGCTGCGTGGCACGATCCACCGCGATTATCGCGATGACGGATTGAATGTGGAAATCAGGATTCCGCTGCCGGCGTGAATGCCATCGGGCCTTGGCGGAATCGCTCCAGGCTTCCCGCGGCGGCCAATAAATTGCCGCACCGCTGCCGGGTTCGCGAATGAGCCCGACAGCGGCGATTCAAGTTGCTCGGAGCGGTTCAGCGTCTGATAGATCGCCGATCCGCTCCTTGCTCGCAATTCCGGCGGGAAAACCGCTCCGCGCTTTTCCCGCCCGAATTGCCTTAGTTGCAGCGAGCCGTGTAGATGCGACCCCGATGATCGCGATACTGGCAGTATCCATTGCGCAGGTTGCGGACCAGCAGGCCGGAGCCGGCACCGACGGCCGCGCCGATCAGCGCGCCCTTGCCGCCGCCGACCAAGCCGCCCACGCCGGCGCCGATCAAGCCGCCGCCGACGACATCCTGCTCGGTCGAGGTACAGCCGCTGACGGCGACCACGGCAGCCATGGCAATAAGAATTTTCCGCATAGGGTCACTCCTCACTTCGTGTCCTCACTTTAATAAGCTCCAGCCGTCACTTAGCATGAAAAAACGACCTTTGCTGCTCCAATTTATTGTTGGTGAAGAGAGTCTTTTTCTGGGCGCAGCTTTCCGATGCCTCGGCCGCCGAAAACCCGAGCGATGTGCGCGCGCGAACGTGGGGGCGGGATCAGGCCAGCTGGGACAGGGCGATCAGGACAATTGCCGCGGCCAACGCCGGAGCGACGATGGGCAGGATGCCATGAGCAACCGGCGATGCTGTGGATGTCTCGGGATCCTGGATTTCGCCCATCGAAATGCGAGCGGCATGCTCGAGTCTGTTGATATCGGCGACCGTCAAGGCGCTCCTCCCCACTATGCTGCGGCAAAGCCCTCGAAAGCATGCTCGTCGGCTCGGCAGTTCCATCGGTATCTGGCAAAAACAGCATCTGCTTCTATGGTGAACAGCCGGTTAAAAAATGGCGGTCGCCTACTCCGTCTCGAAATTGCCGTGCGGAACAACGAGATGGTATTCGAGGCGACCATCCGCGATCTCGAGGCGCGCCGTTCCGTTCAGGGAAGAGGGCACTACGCGTTCCAGTGCGACGCTGCCGAAGCGCTTTTTGCCCTCTTGGTTGCTGTCGGTTCCTATGGTTTCGGCCCAGGTCAGCGACAGGGCAATGCCGCCATCGGCGGCGGTGTCGAGGACGGCGGTCACTTCGACGAAGCCCTCCGGCCGCGACAGGGCGCCATAGCTGACCGAGTTGACGGCCAGTTCATGCATCGCAAGGCCGATATGCAGCGCGGCGTTGGGGTTGAGGTAAGGATTTGCGCCGCGGAAGCGAAGGCTGTGCGACGCGTCCGTCCCGTAGCGGCCGACCTGACCGGCGACGAGTTCGCGAAGGGCAGCACCGCGCCAGTTGGAGGAGGTTACCAAATCCTGGGAGGAGGCCAGCGACTGGAGCCGGCCGCGAAAGCGGGTCAGGAAATCGCCGATGCTGTCGGAATAGCGCCCCGTCTGGGTGGCGATGCTCTGGATGATTGCCAGCAAATTCTTCGAGCGGTGCGTGACTTCGCGCAACAGCGTCGTCAGCGTCTGTTCGCGGCGTCGCTGCTCGGTCGTCTCGACCATGGTGGTGACGACACCTTGCACGTCGCCGGCCTCGCCATGGTCGGCGTCGATCCAGACCTGAAACCAGCGCATGCCGTCCTCCATCGGGACGCCGATCTCGAGGCGCTGCGGATCGCCGCTTGCGACGACGTTGCGCTTGGCAGCGCCAATGCGGTCGGCCTGTGCCGGCGGCAGGATGCCGTCGCCCTCGCTGCTGTCGGCGGCCCAGGGCGCACGCATGTTCCGCGCCCAGACCGTTTTCATGTCGCGGTCCTGGTAGAGGACGGAAATGCCGGCATTGTGCAGTGCGTGGAGAAGCGCCCGGCCAAGTTGCATGCCGCTTTCGGCGGGATGCAGGGCGATGACCTCGTCGCCCCGCTCGTTCTTCTTGGTATCTCGAGCCCTGGAACGCATCCGACCTGTTCACCCAACTCAGGCTGAACGGCTCACCGTCCAATGGGTTCCAAGGCAGGTTTTACGGGAACCAGACGCCCAAAAGCGGTCCGCCGGGCGGCGTCCTTGTGGGACACCACCCGGCGGTGGCTGGAAACCGTTTGAGGGGTGCGGCTTCCAGTGTTCGCCTGATAACTCTCAGGCCCGTCTGAACAGGCCGGCGAGAAGCGAAATGATGAGGAAAGCGAGAAAGATGAAGAACAATATCTGCGCTATCCCGGCAGATGTACCGGCAATGCCGCCGAAACCAAGCGCGCCGGCGATGATTGCCACGACAAGAAATACGAGCGCCCAGTAAAGCATGGTTCCATCTCCTTCCAACTATGTGAGAAAAACGTGGGTGGATGCGGTTTGTTCCACTTTTTGCCGAAAAAGACGATCCCCCCGCGCGCCACCGTGGCGCGCAAAAGCAAGGCGCGGCCAGCGGAACCTTCCGGCTGGTCGCGCCCTGCTTTTGCGCGCGTTTGCGGCGACTTCAGTTGCGCATCGCTATGCGGCTGCTTTCGCCTGCCGGTCGAAGAACAGAGCCTGGCTGATCAACGCCTTGACCATGTCCGGGTTGAACGGCTTCGTCACCAGGAAAGCCGGTTCGGGCCGCTCGCCGGTCAGGAGACGCTCGGGAAAGGCGGTGATGAAGATCACCGGCACGGAAGTCGACGACAGAATCTCGTTCACCGCCTCGATGCCCGAGCTGCCGTCGGCGAGTTGGATGTCCGCGAGCACCATCTTCGGCCGCGTCTTGCCGAACATCGTCACCGCTTCGGCATGGGTGCGGGCGGTGCCGACGACCCGATGGCCCAGGCTCTCGACCATCTCCTCTATATCCATGGCGATGAGCGGTTCATCCTCGATGATCAGCACGTCGGTCGCCACCTGGCGGGAAATCTCGTTGCTCGCCTGGGCAAGCAGTTCTGAGAATTCCTGTTCGCCGACGCCAAGAATTTCGGCCGCCTCATCCTCGCTGAAACCCTCGACGGCCACCAGAAGGAAGGCCTGGCGGGGAAGCGGCGCGATCGCATTGAGATTGGCCGCGGCGCGCTGTTCCCATGCCGATTGCGCCTGTTCTTGTGGAACGCGGATGGCGACGGACGTGAACAGTTTGGCGAAGACCTTGTACAGCGCGATTCGGTCGCTGGATGCCTCGGGAAAAATGTCGACATCGGCGATGATGGCCTCGAGCATCGCGGCAACCAGCGCGTCGCCGCTCTCCTGCGATCCCGATACGGCACGCGAGAAGCGGCGCAGGAACGGCAGGTGCGGAGCGATGGTGGCGGATAAACTCATGACGGACGTCTCCCTCAGATGACGTGATTGACTAAAAATGCAGGTCAAGCCCCATTGCAAGCCCCAACGACACAAACGCGGGCTTTCGCAAAAAGTTCCGGCCCCGGGAACTAATACGCCTGAACGGCGTTTGAATTGGGGATGGGCAACCAGACGAGGATGCCGCTTGTGTTGTGTTGAGTTATGTTGAGCGGCTATGGGGCTGGATTAAAGGGCGAAATGAAGGAAATGACGAAAGATGTCTTGACTGGCGCCTCAATCAGGCGCCGGAACGGCGTGGGCGACCCGCTCGGGCCGAATTCCGAAATCGGACGCAAACTCAAGCAGTATTACGACGAGCTGGTCTCCGACGATGTGCCGGATCGTTTCGCGCAGTTGCTCAGCCAACTGGAGCGGGCCGAGCCCGCACAGAAAAAGGACTGAGGCATGGCAACGGTCTCACAAGGCTTCAAGACCGATCTGCTTGGGGCAATACCGAGCTTGCGTGCCTTCGCAGTGTCACTGACGCAGAATGCCGACAAGGCCGACGACCTGGTGCAGGAAACGCTGGTCAAGGCCTGGGACAAGCATGAGAGCTTTCAGCCCGGTACCAACCTGAAGGCATGGCTCTTCACCATCCTGCGCAACGAGTTCTATTCGCAGATGCGCAAACGCGGCCGCGAGGTGCAGGACAGCGACGGCATCATGACAGCCAGGCTTGCGGTGCATCCCGCCCAGCACGGCCAGCTCGACCTCAAGGATTTCCGCGGTGCGCTCGAGCAGCTGCCCGAAGACCAGCGCGAGGCCATCATCCTCATCGGCGCCTCGGGCTTCTCTTACGAGGAGGCGGCCGAGATTTGCGGTTGCGCGGTCGGGACGATCAAGAGCCGCGTCAGCCGAGCCCGCACGCGCCTGCAGGAGATACTGAAAATCTCCGGCGAGGACGAGTACGGTCCCGATGCGATCTCAGCACAGGTCACTGGCACGGCGGCGCACTAAAAAAGCGTCGCATCGAAACGGCTGACAGAATCGCCATCGCATCCGCTCTGACTCTTACGCGATGCGACGTCGTCAGGCGGGCGGGACTCGTCCGCAGGCCCGGGCCACCGCTTCCACAAGATCTTCGCCCGAATAAGGTTTGCTGACCAGCCTTATCCCTGGAAAGGCAACCTTGATCTCGTCCGCATCCGAATAACCGGAGGCAAAGACGAAGGGCACGCCCGTTTCACGCAGGCGCGATGCAAAGTCGAAAGTCGGAGTGCCCCCCAGCATGAGGTCGACGATCGCCGCATCGAATTGGGTGGCAACCTGTCGGCCATCGATCTCGGCCAGGTCACGGACAAGCACCACGTCGTCGGCGCCGTGATCACGGCAAAGCTGCTCGACATCCATGGCGATGAGAAATTCATCTTCCAGGACAAGAATGCGCAATCCGTCAAGCAAAGGCGACACAGGCAATGGCTCCTTGAAACGCAGCGAGTCATGATCGCTATTTGACGCGCTGTCATTTAAAAAAGACATGCCACCGCAGCGGCTGAGCCCGCGGCTCTCGAGGAGCGGTCGAAATGTCAATCCAGAACGGCCTTGCTTCCTCCAGCCGCCGGTACGATTGCGAGAATTGCCCACTGCGGCCGCTGCCGGGTTTCCGCAAATTCGAGAGATCGGAACTGGCCTTCATCGACAAATTGAAGAAAGGCGAGCTCGCGGTCGACAAGGGCGCAACGGTGCTGGTGGAAGGACGCCGCAGCGCCCATCTCTACACGGTGCTGTCGGGCTGGGCTTTCCGTTACAAGCTGTTGTCGGATGGCCGCCGTCAAATCCTCAACTACGCCGTCCCTGGAGATCTCATCGGGCTGCAAGGCGGCGTGATGGGCGAAATGCAGCATTCCGTCGAAGCCTTGTCGCCGATGCTGCTTTGCGTGTTCGAGCGGGAGTCCCTGCATGAGCTTTTCCGCAACCATCCGGGCCTGGCCTATGACATCACCTGGATCGCGTCGCGCGAGGAGCGGATGCTGGACGAGAACCTGCTCAGCGTCGGCCGCCGCAGCGCGATCGAGCGCACCGCCTATCTCATCGCCTTCATCGGCAGCCGGGCCAAGGCCGTTGGCCTCAATGGCGGGCGGTTCACCCGGATCGCGTTCACGCAGCAGCACATCGCCGATACGCTCGGCCTGTCTTTGGTCCATACCAACAAGACGATTCGCAAGCTGATGGATCGCAAGTTGATCGCGTGGCGCGATGGCGGCTGCGAGATCATCGATCATGAAGGGTTGAAGCAGCTTGCCGGCTGGGAGGGGCTGGGCAAGGAACGACGGCCGCTGATCTGACCGGATGCAGGAGGCCCCGTTTTGAGCTAGGGTCCAGATCGATGGAACCGGGACGGCCTCTATCCATTGGATTGAGCGTGATCTTTTGGCAAACCGACACCCGCTTTGCGGG
Source organism: Mesorhizobium sp. B1-1-6 (assembly GCF_006443035.1). Lineage (NCBI taxonomy): Bacteria > Pseudomonadati > Pseudomonadota > Alphaproteobacteria > Hyphomicrobiales > Phyllobacteriaceae > Mesorhizobium > Mesorhizobium sp. B1-1-6. The sequence goes on from NZ_VFWR01000022.1 coordinate 38,700, forward strand.
ATCATGCCCGTTTATCCGAGGGGCTCGGAACTTTGAGACATGCAGCGCGTTGAAACCAAAGCAATCACAGGGAGTTAAGCGATGGCAGCTGCCGCAGGAAAGAACGCAGGCGAAGCGCGGGCGAACTCGGACCTCGAAGCCGATATCAGGCAGTTGAAGACCGATATCGACAAGCTTACGAAGCAGTTGGCCAAGACAGGCGAGCATGGATACGGCACCGCCCGCCGTGCCGCCGCCGAAGGTGTCGAGCATCTGCGCGCGCAAGGCGAGGCAGCCTTTGACAGCCTGCGCAGCAACACCAGGGATATAGAGGCGCAGATAGCGGCAAGCGTGCGCGAGAAGCCGGTGACTTCATTGGCGATCGCCGCCGGCGTCGGCTTCCTGTTCGCGCTCCTGGCGCGCCGCTAGTCCCGCCCAAATGGGATTGCTGGCTTCCCTTGTCTCGGGCCTGGCTTCGGGCGAAACCGTTGCAGCCATGCGCCGCGCGCGCACGGCTGCAATCGTCTATGCGCTTGCCGCGCTCGCGGCGCTGTGCGGCCTCGGCTTCCTGATCGGGGCCGGCTATATCTGGGCTGCGGGCCGCTATGGTCCGCTCGCGGCGGCGTTGGGATTCGGCGTGGGCTTTCTGATCATCGCGGGCCTGATCTTGCTGATCTATCGCTTCTCGGCCAGCTCCCGCGCACGGCGCCGGGCAGAACGGCGCAAGGCCGACATGACGGCAATCGGCGTCACCGCCGCGCTGGCCGCGCTGCCGGCGCTGCTCAAGGGAAAGGGCGGCCTCGGAGCCATTCTCGGTCCCGCCGTGGCGTTGGCGGCCTATGCCATCTACCGCGAGAACGTGAAACCAGGTCCCGGCGAGCCGGCTGGCGGCGATCCTGATTGAGGCTGAGCTGGATTAAGGCTGGGCCCGGATTAAAGCTGGGCCGGTCACTTGGAGAGATCCTCCAGCGGCATGGATATTTCGGCAAAGACGCCTTCCGGCCGGAACTCGTGCGCCACTTCGCTGGAGATGACCTTGGCCAGGCTGCGGCGGATCAGGATCGAGCCGAAGCCATGCCGCTCGGGCGGGGCAACCGCAGGACCGCCGCTTTCGCGCCAGGTCAGCACAAGGCGCCGGTCGCTTTTTCTGCCTTGTGTCTTCCAGCTCAGATCGACCTTGCCGGATGTCGCCGACAGCGACCCATATTGTAGGGCATTGCTGGCCAGTTCGTGCAAGATCAGGCCCAGCCCCACTGCCTGGTCCGGCGACAGCAACAGATCGGGACCGGTGATCGTCATGCGCAGTTGCTCGGCGGTGTCGAAGGGCCTCACCTCGATCTGGACGAGTTCATGGATGCCGATGCCGCGCCATTCCCGGTCGGACAGCAGATTATGGGCGATGCCGAGTGCCTGGAGCCGGGCGCCGAAGGCTTCCAGGAAAGCGCTCGGCTGCCGGGCATGGCGCACGGTCTGCGTCGCCAGCGCCTGAACGGTCGCCAGCGTGTTCTTGACGCGATGATTGAGTTCGCGAAGCAGCAGCCTTTGCCTTTCCTCCCCAAGCTTGCGTTCGGATATGTCGTAATTGACCCCGAAGATCAGCGTCGGCTTGCCGTCGCCATCGCGCTCGATGACGCGGCCGCGCGTCGCCAGCCAGCGGGGTGGATGGAAGCCTTTCACGCGGTACTCGCCGAAATAGTCGTCGCCGCCGGCCAAGGCGTCGCGGAAGCGGGTTTCGGTTTGATAGACGTCGCGTGGATCTATTGCCATCAGGATGTCGCGCGCCCGCAACCGGTTCGATCGCGGCAGATTGAACAATTCCGGCAGCAAACCATCGCATTCGATCATGTCGGTGCGGATGTCCCAGGCCCAGCTGGCAAGCGATGCCGCGTCGAGCGCTATGGCGCGCCGTTTTTCTTCGCGAACCAGCGCCGCCTCGGCGATGGCGCCGCTGCGCGTCGCATCCTTCAGCGTGAACAGGCTGGCGGCTAGGCCGGCCAGCGCCTTCAACTGGTCGAGCCTGACGCGCGATGGAAAGGGACGGGGCTTGCGGTCGAAAACGCAGAGCGTTCCGATCCTGGCGCCGGCGACGGTCACCGGCGCGCCCGCAAAGAAGCGGATGTGATGCTTGCCCGTGACCAGTGAGTTGGCTTTAAAACGCGGATCCAAGGTCGCGTCGGGTACCACCATCAGTTCGCCGCCCGCGGCAATCGCATGGGCGGAGAAGGAGATGTCGGTTGCGGTCTCGATCTCGTCCAGGCCGACACGCGACTTGAACCATTGCTGCTCGACGTCGACGAGCGTAACCAGCGCGATCGGTGCGCGCATGGCGGCCGCGGCAAGGCGGCTGACGCCGTCGAAGTCGGCGTCAGCCATCGTATCCAGCGCCTGCAAGCCGTGCAGCACGGCCAGCCGGCCGGCGTCGTTGACGACGTGCATTACTTCGGCCGGAAGGCCCGGCGCCAATTTCGCCGCCTTGTTCACCAGCGCCCCCGACGCTTCCTCGCGAGCCCTCCGACTTCGCCTTCCCGACTTGCCGGCGAAGGGCTTGGCCAAACGCGGAACCTTCGTAGCAAGGAACCGTTACCCGAAGATGTTTTGCCAGAGACGCTCAACGCGTCCACATCGCATCGAGGCCGGCTATGCCCAAGACCATTCCTGAAAACAAAGCGCGTCAGGGACACTGGGGCTGGCACGGCTTGCGGATCCTGATTGCGGGACTTCTCCTGGCCTTTGTCGTTTGGGGCATCGTCGAGATTTACGGCGAGTACACGAAATCCCCGACCACCGAACAAGGCAGCGCTCCGAGCGGCTAGTCTTCTGTTCCTCGTCGGCTGCCCCTGCATCAGGCCGCCTTTGCCCGCATGGCGTGCCGCGGCACCAGCACGTTCAAGGCGCCCGGGTGGATTTCGATGGTAATTTCGTCCTCGAGCTTGATAAGTTCACCGTCGAGGACGGCGCGGTATTTCCTGGCCGCCGACCGGATCTTCAGCACAGCCCGCTCTGTCTGATGGATTTCGACATGTTCATTGTCCCGCCATTTGCCACGCGCGACGTTGAAGAAGAACTTGACCAGTTCGGCGCGCTGCCGCGCGACCGTGACATAAATGCCGAGCACGCCGCCCGCCGGATTGTCGGCAAAGGGCAGGTGACCCTCTCCAAACAGGTTGTTGGTGACGCCGACGCCGGTGGTTCGCGCCGTGATCTCGGCCTCGCCAATGGTCAGGGTGACCGTCATCGCCGGCGGATTCTTGATCGTCTGCCAAGCCGCTTTCGCGGATGCCCGCATCTTGCCCAGCCGGGAGCCGAACTCCATGTTCTGGCGTAGCTGCACCATCTTGGCGTGCATGCCGATCGAGAACTGATGCACGAAAGGCCGGCCATTGGCGGTGGCGATGTCCACCGCCATCACCTCGCCATCGGCGAAGGATCGCAAAGCCGCATCGAGCGTCTGCGGGATGCCGAGCCCGCGCGCGAAGAGGTTCATGGTGCCTGCGGGCAATATGGCCAGCGCCTTTTTCTTGCCCATCAGCCGCGCCGCCGCCGCCGATATCGTGCCATCGCCGCCGCCGGCGAGAACCACGTCGATGCCGCGACGCGAAGCCGCGTTGTCCAATGCCGGCACGATGTCCTTGCCGGCAACCACGTCGATATCAATGGAATGGCCTGCCGCCTCCAGCAGGTCGCGCATGCGATCGCGAAAGCCATCCAGGTCGGTGGTGCGCAAGGTGCCACCGTCCCGGTTCAGCACCGCCGCAAACCGCATGTCCCCTCCGTGCTCTCAAAAAAACTCCGAGCCGGAGAAGCTCCAGCCGCCGGCTGAACGGCGCAAGTGGCAAAAAGGTTCCGGATGATGCGGCGAATTTCCCTTTGCAGCACGCAAGTTGCGAGCCGCGTGTGCGGAGAATATGCGTCCTGGCTTTTGTCGGAACAATGGGCGCAGTCACGACGTTGTGATCAGGCGAATGCCGCGTTCGCCCGTCGCCGGTGACGGCGGAGGCCGGTGCGGCATGCATGAAATCAGGCACGAGGAGACACCATCATGATCCGCAATCTTTTAGCCACGACTGCTCTTGCCATGTTCGTGGCGACGGGCGCGCATGCGCAGACAACTCCGACACCGGCTGCGCCTGGCGCGGAGCAACCCGCCGCTCCTGTGGTGCACGCCGAGGGCAGCATCGCCACCAACATCATCGGTGAATCGGTTTATAACGGCACCGGCGACAATGCCGAGAATATCGGCAAAGTAACCGACATCGTCTTCGACAAGGACGGTCAGGCCAAATCCATAGTCATCGGCGTCGGGGGCTTTCTGGGCGTCGGGACGAAGAATGTCGCGTTCGATTACGACAAGCTGCAGTGGGCCGAGAAAAACGGCGACCGCTGGCTGGTCGCCCAGACGACCAAGGACCAGTTGACGGCGCAGCCGGAGTTCGACACCAAGCCCTATGCTCCGGCACCGGCCGCATCGACAGCGGCACAGGCGCCGTCAACATCCGCGCCGAGCGATACCGCCCAGGCGCCAGTCGACATGAACGCGGCTCCGGCGGAACCGGTGAAGCGCGCCGACGGCAATCTCGCCACCAATATCATCGGTGAGAGCGTCTATAACGGGACCGGCGACGATGCGCAGAACATCGGCAACGTCAACGACATCGTCCTGACCAAGGAAGGCAAGGCGCAATCACTGGTCATCGGCGTCGGCGGCTTCCTCGGCATCGGCGAGAAGAACGTCACCTATGATTTCGGCAAGGCCCAGTGGGCCGAGAAAAACGGCGACCGCTGGCTGGTGGCCCAAACCACCAAGGAAGAGCTGCAGGCATTGCCGGACTTCAACCGCAAGGCTTATGATCCGGCTCCGGTCACGACGGCATCGAACGCACCTGCTGCGTCCACCCCGGCCGTCGCGCCGACAACCAATACGGCTCCGATGGACAAGACGGCGCAGGCCCCGTCCGCCTCCACCCCTGATGCGACCGCTCCCGACCAGACGAAGACCGCAGCGATCGACAAATCGAAACTGACCGAAATGCCTGTCGGCGAGGTCAGGGGCGACGATCTCAAGGGTACCACAGTTTATGGCGCCAACGACGTCAAGGTCGGCGAGATCGGCGATGTCGTGCTGACGCCCGACAACAAGACCGACGCGGTCATCGTGGATGTCGGCGGTTTCCTCGGCGTCGGCGAGAAGGAAGTCGCCGTCGGCATGGACAACCTGAAATTCATGACCGACAAGGACGGTAACAAATATCTCTACACGACCTTCACCAAGGAGCAGCTCGAGGCCCAGGCCGCCTATGACAAAGGCAGCTATGCGCAGAACCGCGAGCAGCAGCGGATGATCGTGAGATAGCAACAACGGCAGTAGGGCAGTAGGGCAGTAGGGATTCCCTATTCCCCTACTGCCCTACTTACATAGCCCACAACGCCATCCCTGGTCAGCTCCGCCAGCGCCAGCGACTGGTCGAGATGTTCGGTCCGCCAGGCAAGCAGCCGTTCGGCGAACTCGAGCCTGATCGGGAGATAGGCGGGATCGGCGGCGAGATTGGCGAGCTCGGCGGGATCCTTTTCCAGGTCGAACAGCAATGGCGGCAGGCCGCCGCCGAAATGCACATATTTGAATTTTTCCGTGCGGATCACGGCGAGATTGCACTGGCGCGAGGCAAGGCCGAAATGCCGTTCGGCTTCGCCTTCCGCGATCGAACGGAAATCGAATTCCCAATGCGCGGCGTCGCGCCAGTCCGGCGGCTCCTCGCCGGCGATGAACGGCCGCAGCGAATGACCGTCGAGGTGCGGCGCCGGTTCGCCCCCCAGCAGGTCGAGCAAGGTCGGCAATATGTCCACCGCCTCGGTAAAGCGGTCGACGGCCACGCCTGCGGTGCGGCCGTGACGCGGGTCGCGGATGACCAAGGGGATATGATAGCTGGCGTCGAAGAAGCCGCCTTTGCCCAGCATGAAATGGTCGCCCATCATCTCGGCATGGTCGGAGGTAAGCACAACGATGGTGTCGTCCCACGCGCCCGCCGTCTTGACCGCCTGCCAGATTCGGCCGAGCTGCGCATCGACTTCCGAGATCATGCCGTAATAGATCGCGCGGATGCGGCGGAAATCATCCTCGCTCCAGTCATGTACACTGCCTGCGGCGCCAGGTCGAAACTTGTGCTTTTTCTGCCTGCCGAAATCGTAGGCGAGATAGGGATGGCTGTCCGCCTCTTTCTGCCAGTCTGCCGCACGGCGAAAGTCGGGGCCGTCGGCGGGGTCGTACACGGTGTCGTATGGTGCAGGCACGATGAAAGGCGGATGCGGGCTGATGAAAGAGAGATGCGCGAACCAGGGCGCGGCATGCTCCTGTTCGCCCAGCCATCGGATGAATTCGCCGGCAAGAAAAGCGGTCGGCGTCTGCTCCTTCGAATAGACGGGCGGCGCACTCGTCACGGAGCCGGCATCGCCTGCCCCGTTCGCCGGTCGATGGATCGCGGGGGAGCCGGCGTCGGTATCGATGCCCTGCATTCCCAGCCATGACAGCCACTGCTTCTGATGCTCTGGCAGCAATTGGCGCACCGTGAAACCAGGAAGCACGCCTTCATAGCTTCGCAGCCGCGGATCAGCCGGAGCGAGCCGGCGCGGATCCAGCGATACGTCGGTGTAGCCGAACAGCGTCGGATCGTAGCCCAGCGCGCGCGCCGAAAGCGCTATATTGCCGTGACGGGCATCGAGCGGCGTGCCGTTGCGGCAAACCCGGTTATTCATCTGGTAGAGGCCGGTATAGAGGCAGGCACGGGCCGGCGAGCAGGGTGCCGCGCCGCCATAGTGCCGCTTGAACAATACGCCTTCCGCTGCCAATGCGTCGGCATTCGGCGTCTTCACCAGGGGATGGCCGGCCGCCGAAAGGCAATCGCCGCGCCACTGGTCGCAGGTGATCAGGAGAACGTTCGGACGCCTGCCTTTTCCGGTCACTGGCGATAATCCTTGGCTAATGTTTCGAGCGTCGCTCATGGAACCGAAATCCCGCCCCGGCGCAAGCCCGGGCTGCTGGTGGATCGGTGAACAAATTGCTTTCGATTGTTCACTTCCAGAGTACAGTCCATCCCGCCTTTGCCGCCTTTGACGGGGACAGGCCGATGCTCATATTGGCGGGGGCAGCGGCAGGGGCCGCAATAGAACAAGGGAGCAGCACTCATGCTCGACCAGATCAAGGGTTTGCATCACGTCACCTCGATGGCCAGCGATGCCCGCCAGAACAATGAGTTCTTCACTGGGAAGCTCGGCCTGCGCCGGGTCAAGAAAACGGTCAATTTCGACGCGCCCGACGTCTACCATCTCTACTATGCCGACGAGCTCGGCACGCCGGGTTCGGTGATGACCTATTTTCCGTTTCCCAATATCGGCAAGGGCCGTCACGGCGTCGGCGAAGTCGGCACCACCGCCTATTCGGTGCCGGAAGGCACGCTCGCCTATTGGGAAAGGCGCTTCGCCGAGGAAGGTATCGCCGGCCTTTCGCGCGAAGAGACCTTTGGCGAGAAGCGTCTGGCCTTCGCCGGACCGGACGGCGACGGTTTCGCGCTCGTCGAGGACAGGGCCGACACGCGCGCGCCATGGGCGAAGGGCGGCATTCCCGCCGACGAGGCGATCCGGGGCTTTCACTCCGTGTCGCTGCGCCTGAAGGATGGCGGCGCCACCGAGGAACTCTTGAAGTTCATGGGCTATGAGGAGCTCGACAAATCCGGCAATGTCAGGCGGCTGGCGATCAGGAACGGCAATGGCGCCGACGTCGTCGACATCGAATCGCTACCCGGTGCCGCCTTTGCCGATCTCGGCGCGGGCTCGGTCCATCACGTCGCTTTCGCCGTCGAGGATCGCGCCAGGCAGCTCGAAGTGCGCAAGGCGCTGATGGATACCGGCTACCAGGTGACGCCAGTGATCGACCGCGATTACTTCTGGGCGATCTATTTCCGCACGCCGGGCGGCGTTCTGTTCGAAGTCGCCACCAACGAGCCGGGCTTCGACCGCGACGAGGACACCGCCCATCTCGGTGAAGCTTTGAAGCTGCCGGCGCAGCATCAACACCTGCGGCCCTATCTCGAACAGCATCTGCAGAAGCTGGAAGACCGAGGGGCGGGGTCATGAGCACAGACAGCTACATCCACAAGGTGCTGCCCGGTTCGCCGGGCGGTCCGCTGCTCTTCGTCTTCCATGGCACCGGAGGCGACGAGGGCCAGCTCGTCTCGCTGGGGCGCGATCTCGCGCCCCAGGCAACCATCATCTCGCCACGCGGCGATGTGTCTGAACAAGGCGCTGCGCGCTTTTTCCGTCGCACCGGCGAGGGCGTCTATGACATGCAGGACCTGGCGCGCGCGACTCGGAAGATGGCGGGCTTCGTCAAGGCGCAGATAGCAGCGGCAAAACCGTCGGCGGTCTACGCTCTCGGCTATTCAAACGGCGCCAACATCCTGGCGTCGCTGCTGTTCGAAGCCCCTGACCTGTTCGACGCGGCGGTGCTGATGCACCCGCTGATCCCGTTCGAACCGCAGGTGAACGGGAGTTTTGCCGGGCGCCGCATTCTGGTGACCGCCGGCAGGCGGGATCCGATCTGTCCGCCGAACCTGACTTCGCGGCTCGAAGCCTATTTGCGCGCCGATGGCGCCGATGTCACAGTGGAGTGGCATGAAGGCGGGCACGAAGTGCGGCCGAACGAAATCGAGGCGGCGCGGCGGCTCTTTGCCGGCGTGGCCCAAGGAGTAAGCGATGCCTGACCAACTGCCGGAGATCGAACTCGAAGATCGTGGTTCCAAGGGCCGCTACGTGCTGCGCGGTCCGGGCGGCGCCGAGGCGGAGATGACCTTCACCAGGATCGGCGAGCACCAGATCATCATCGACCACACCGAAGTGCCCGACGCGTTTCGCGGCCAGGGTGCCGGGCTTCGGCTCGTCACCCGCGCCGTCGAGGACGCGCGCGCGGCGGGCAAGAAGATCATCCCGCTCTGTCCCTTTGCCAACGCCCAGTTCCGCCGTCATCCGGAGTGGGCCGACGTGCTGAAGGGGTAGGATCAGCCGGCGCTTTGCCAGTCCGGACCCTCGGGAGTAAAACAGTGTGATAGGCCAGCACGGCTTTGGCATTTGCACGCTCGGCCCATCTTGCCTAAGTAGATATGATATATCGCGGGCGGCGTGCGCACATCGAACCGAATGATCCCTTCATGACCGAAACCGATCTCGTTCCCGTCTTCGACGGCCATAACGACACGCTGCTCAGACTCTATCAGTCGAAAGACCCGGACGTCGAAAAGCTGTTCATGGAAGGGAAATCGGGCGGCCATATCGACCTGCCGCGCGCACGGGCCGGCGGGTTCGCCGGCGGCATGTTCGCGATCTTCCCGCCCCCTGTCGAGAGAGGCCGGCGCGGCGCTGTCCCGTCGACGCCCAGCGATGCCGAGCCGTTGCCGCCCGAACTCCCGCACAGCGATGCGCTGGCCTCGACGATCGCGATGGCCTCGATCCTGTTCAGGCTGGAACGGGCCGGAGCGCTGAGCGTCTGCCGCAATGCCGCAGATGTGCGCGGCGCCATGGTGCGCGACTCGATCGCTGCGGTATTCCATATCGAAGGGGTCGAGGCGATCGATCCCGAACTCACCATGCTCGACGTGCTGCATGCCGCCGGCTTGCGCTCGCTCGGCATCGTCTGGAGCCGCCCGAACGCTTTCGGCCATGGCGTGCCGTTCCGCTTTCCGTCCTCGCCCGATACCGGTCCCGGCTTGACCGATGCCGGCAAGGCGCTGGTCAAGGCCTGCAACCAACTCAGGATCATGATCGACCTGTCGCATCTCAACGAGAAGGGCTTTCGCGATGTCGCCGCGCTCAGCGATGCGCCGCTGGTCGCGACCCATTCCAACGTGCATGCGATCTGCGGCCACTCACGCAATCTCACCGACTGGCAGCTCGGCGCGATTCGCGAAACCGGCGGCATGGTCGGGCTGAACTTCGCCACCGGCTTCCTGCGCGAGGACGGAAAGATGAATGCCGATACCGGCCTCGACATCATGGTGCGCCACATCGATTCCCTGCTGCAGGCGCTGGGTGAGGATGGGGTTGGCCTCGGCTCCGATTTCGACGGAGCCATGATCCCGGCCGTCATTGGCGACGCCGCCGGTCTGCCGAAGCTCATCGATGCGCTCGCCGCACGCGGCTTCGGCCGCGCGCTGATCGAAAAGATCGCCTACCGAAACTGGCTGGCCATGCTGGAAAGAACCATAGGATAGGCAGGTCAGCCGAACCCCATGCGCTTCAGCCAGTCCTTGCCGACGCCGCGGTCGCGGATGATCGGCAGCGGGTTTTCCGAATCGAGCCGCGCGCAGATGCGGTAGACCTCAAGCGTCTCGGCGCTCATCTCGCCGCGCTTGTAGAAGAACATGGCGGCGGCATAGCGTGTGCGGCCCGACCATTTTTCGCCGAGCGGCGTGTTGACCAGTTCCCACTGTTCGGCCGCCTCTTCTTGCTGCTTGTCGGCTTCCTCGTCCATGGTCAGAAATCCGCCGGCGGATTGGCGGTGCGGCGATCGAGCTTGATGAACGGCCGCGGCACCACCTTGGCCCGCTTCATCAGCTTTTGGTATTGCAGCTCGCGCATTGCGTAGATCTCGACCCAGAGGTCGTCGACGACAGTATCACCATATGGTCGCACCAGCGAAGCGATGGCGATGTTGCGCTTGGCCATCGGCGACCACATGGCGGCGCTGACCAGCCCGACCTCCTGGCTCTTTCTGTGATAGACGATGGCGTGTTCGGCCGGGATGTTGCCTTCGATCTCCAGCCCGACCAGCACATGCCGCAGCTTGCGCTTGGCGCGCGCCTCGAAGATGGCGCGACGGCCGTTGAAATGGGCCTTTTCCAGATCAATCATGAAGCCGAGCCCGATCTCGTCGGGCATGCGCAAGCGGTCGGCGCGGATGGCGTGTTCGGCTGTCGTGAAGTCGGCATTGGCGACGATCAGCCCGGCTTCGAGCCGGGCGCGGTTGAGCGCGGTGTAGCCGATGGCGCGGATGCCGCGCAGTTCGCCGGCCGCCATCAGCCGGTCCCACAGGCTAAGCGCCTTGTCGACCGGCATGAACAATTCATAGCCGAGGTCGCCGGTGAAGCCGGTGCGCGAGATGGTGACGGTTTCGCCATCATGCGGGAATTCGGCGAGGTCGAATGCCTTCAGCTTTTCGACATCGGCAAAACCGGCATCACGCAGCACGGCGAAAGAGGTCGGACCTTGCAGTGCCAGGCCCGCGACGGCTTCGGTCTCTTCCTCCACCGTCACATCGAACCCGATGGCGCTGTCGAGCAGCCAAGGCAAATGCCGCTCCTGCGAGCACAGCCGGAACCGCGTTGGCGAGAGCCGGAACAGCGTGCCGTCATCGAGGACGAAGCCCTCGTCGTCGCACCACGCGGTATAATGGACGCGGCCCGGCTTCAGCCTGGTCACGTCGCGCAGCGTGACGCGGTCGAGGAAGGCCTCGGCGTCCGGTCCCTCGACGCGGTATTTGGTCATCGGCGAGATGTCGAAGAGCGCCGACTGGCTGCGAATGGCGAAATATTCGAGCTCCTCGTCCCACAGCGAATGGGGGGCGCGGTAGCCCGCCCAGTTGTACCAATCCTGGGTCTTGGCCAGAGCATCGATGCGCGGCTGGAACGGCGTGCCGAGACGCAACGTGCGGAAGTGGGATTGGGCGGCGATGCGGGCGGATGATGGTTGCTGATTCATGCTGGCGATCCTTCGCCGTAGAACGCGACTGCCGCCAACTGAAACATCGCCTTACCCCTTCATCGCAATGATGCGTCGAGCGGCGTTCAATCCAGGTGCGCCGGAGATGCCGCCGCCGGGATGTGAACCGGCACCGGCGAGAAACAGCCCGTCGAGCGGTGTGTCGTAGCCGGACCAGCCCGAGACCGGGCGCGAGATCAGCATCTGGTCGGCCTGCAACTCGCCGTGGTGCCAGTGGCCGCCCGGCATGCGGTAGCGCGTTTCGATGTCGGCGGGCGTCAAGAGCTCGGTGTGGCGCACCGTCTTGCCGATGCCTGGCGCGTAGGCTTCGAGCTGAGCCATGATTGCCTCCAGGAATTTCGCCTTGCCGGCGCCCCATCCCTCTTTCAGAGCATAGGGCGCGTATTGCACCACCGCCGACAGCACGCAGGCGCCGTCGGGCGCGAGCGATGGATCGGCGAGGCTTGGCAGCGTGATCTCCATCACCGGTTCGGGCGAGAACGCGCCGTATTTGGATGGATTGAAGGCGCGCTCGACATGATCGGGCGAGGGGGCGATAACCAGCCGCCCCCTGTGGCCGGCGGCATCGACATTTGTGAATTGCGGCGGCCTGTCGAGCGCCAGGTGAAGCTTGGCGACATCACCCTTCATGCGGATGTTGTTCACCTTGCGCACGAAGCCGGTGTCGAGTTCGCGTGGACCGACAAGGTCGAGCAAAGTCGTCGCCGGATTTGTCGCGGAGACGATCGTCCTGGCGCGCAGCACCTCGCCATTGTCCAATGCGATACCGACGGCACGGCCTTTCTCGACAATGATCCTTGCGACAGGCGCCGATGTGCGGACGTTCACGCCGGCCTTTTCGGCCGAGGCGCGGATGGCGGCGATCACCGCGCCCATGCCGCCCTTCGGCACTGTCTGCGCGCCGGCCGCACCGCCGGCCTCGCCGGCCAGCCGGTAGTAGAGGCCGAGCAACGAGGTGGGCGAGCGCGGACCGAGATGGCTGCCGAGCGTCGCGTCGAAGGCCAGCAGCCCTTTCAGCCTGATGTCGGCAAGCTGCTCGTCGAGCAGGTCGGCGACGTTCATCAAAAGCACACGCAGGAAATCGCGCATGTCTTCCTTGCCGAGCCTTTTCAGCGCCAGTGCGGCCTGGCCGAACGCCGCCGCCTCCAGCAGCGACATGCCGGCCAGATCGGGCGGACGACGCGAGAGGAGGGGTTCCAGGATGCCGGCGTAGCGAAGCAGTTGCGCGCGCAACTGCTTCCACGCGGATTGCTCGGACAAACTTGCGCCGGTCAGCGTTTCGCCATAGGCGCCGTGCAGGACCAGCGGGGAGCCGTCCATCGACAGCGCAACCGACGGCGCGAAGTCGTCTGGGGTGATCCGCAGGCCATGCTTCTCCAGTTCCAGCGTCTTCACCACGTCGGCATGCAGGCGGTTCAGCAGATGGGCGATCGACGAGACATGAAAACCCGGCGCGAATTCCTCCGTGCGCGCGGCGCCGCCGAGATCGGCTCCCGCTTCCAGCAGCAGCACCTTGCGCCCTGCCTTCGCCAGCGTGACAGCAGTGACGAGGCCATTATGGCCGCCGCCAATGACGATTGCATCATATGACGTCATGGGCCGGGCTCATATGCGAGGTCGATTTGGCGAGATCGCGCAGGATCTCGGCCGCGGCATTTCGGCCGGGCGCGCCCATGACGCCGCCGCCGGGATGGGTCGAGGAGCCGCACATATAAAGACCGCCGACCGGCGAGCGGTATTGCGCGTAGCCCGGCACCGGGCGGTTGAACAGAAGCTGGTCGAAGGTCAGTTCGCCCTGGAAGATGTTGCCTTCGGTGAGCCCGACCTCGGCCTCGATTTCGCGCGGCGTGCGCACCTCCATGTGGACGATGCGGTCGCGAAAGCCGGGCGAGTAGTCGGCAATCTGCGCGATCACGCTTTCGGCGAATCCGTCGCGATCGGCGTCGGACCATTCATGGCCGTTTACCTTGGGCGGCGCGTATTGCACGAAGCAGCTCATGAAGTGTTTTCCCGGCGGCGCCATCGTCGGGTCGAGCGTCGTCGGGATGACCATGTCGAGGAAAGGATCGGCCGACCAGCGCCCGGCCTTCCAGTCGTCATAGGCGCGCTCCATGCGCTCCATCGAATCGGTGAAATGCATGTCGCCGCGATAGACCGGGGAATCCTTCGGCAGAGCCGGGAATTCGGGCATCGAGTCCAGCGCGATGTTGACCTTGCCGGACGAACCTCGGATCTTGAAGTTCCTGACCCGGCGCAGGAAAATCTCGGGCAGTTCCTTTTCCTCGACCAGTTTCAGGAAGGTTCGCTTCACGTCGGCGTTGGAGACGACGAGCTTGCCACGGATCTCCTCACCGCCGGCCAGCACCACACCCTTGGCCTTGCCGCGGCTCACCAGAACATGGTCGACCTCGGCGCCGGTGCGAATGGTTCCACCCGACGCCTTGAAGGATGCCGCCAGCGCTTTTGTCACCGCGCCCATGCCGCCGCGCGCATAGCCCCAGGCGCCGACCGAGCCGTCGACCTCGCCCATATAGTGGTGCAGCAGCACATAAGCCGTGCCGGGCGACATCGGCCCGAGCGCCGTGCCGATGATACCGGACAAAGCGAAATTGGCCTTGATGACATCGGTCTCGAAATATTCATCGAGGAAGTCCGAGATCGACATGGTCCAGAAGCGCAGCGTCAGCGCCATTTCCTCCGCCGACAGGCCCGCGAATTTCTTGCCCAGATAAAGGAGCTCGCCCAGATCCCGCGGCCGCAGACTGGTCGGGTCGGGCGCGGTGCGCATCAACAGCGGCTGGATGAAACGGCACTGGCGCGTCACGTCGCGCGCATAACGGTCGTAGGCTTCGGCATCGCGTTTCGAGAAGCGCGCAAATTCGCGCCGGTGTGCATCATGGTCCCGGTAATTGGCGAGATAATCGCCATCCCTGGTGAACACCGCGCCGCCCTCATAGGAGATAACCTGCAGGCCGAAGCGCGGCAGTTCGAGGTCGCGCATGATTTCAGGGCGAAACAGCGAACAGACATAGGAACAGTTGGAATAGAGGAAGCCCGACGTCAATTCCCGGCTGGTGGCGGCGCCGCCGACCCAGGGATTCTTCTCCACCACCAGCACGTCGAGCCCGGCGCGCTGGAGATAGCAGGCGTTGACCAGTCCGTTGTGTCCGCCGCCGATGACGATCGCATCCCAAGCTTTCATTTTGGCCCAGTCTTTCCATGCGATCCGCTGTTCATTTTGGCGTAATCCGTCCCCTCAATGCGCGAAATTTGGCACGGTAGTCGTCGTTTTGTCCAGCCGTATTGAATGAATGTTCAACAAATAATGTTGCGTTTTCCCAGACCTGGGCTAGGCTTTGCAGGCGTTCGAGACGGACATTCGTCGATTGGGGATCGAGGGTTGATGATCGAAACGGCCGAGGCCGAGCCGGAGTACGACGGAGCCGCCATCCGCTTCCTCGAGGCGCTGTGGGGCGACGGCTACCTGTCGCCGGGCGGGCCCGACGAAGTCGACCGCGTGCTCGAGGGACTTTCGCTCGCAGGCAAGACCGTGCTCGACATCGGCTGCGGGTCCGGAGGCATCACGCTGCATCTGGTCGAACGGCATGGCGCCGCGCACGTCACCGGCTTCGATGTCGAGCGGCCGGTGATCGAAACGGCCAGGCGCCGGGCAGCCTCCCGCGGGCTTGCCGACCGCGCCAGCTTCATCCAGGCGCCGCCTGGGCGGTTGCCTTTCGAGGATCAGTCGTTCGACGTCGTCTTCTCCAAGGATGCGCTGCTGCATGTCGCCGACAAGGATGCGCTGTTTGCGGAGATATTCCGCGTGCTCAAGGCCGGCGGCGCCTTTGCGGCATCAAACTGGATGATCTCGCATGACGGCGAACCATCACCGGAGATGAAGGCCTATGTCGCCGCCGAAGGGCTGTCCTTCGCGATGGCCTCGCCGGCGCGCTACGCACAGGCGATGCGCCAGGCGGGCTTTGCCGAGATCGCGGTTCGCGACCGGAATCCCTGGTACCGCGAGGTGGCGCGGGGCGAACTGGAAAGGCTGAAGGGGCCGCTCTATCCGACGGTCGCGGCGGCAGTGGGCGCCGCCTATGTCGACAAGAACATACGAACCTGGGAGGCCATGCAGAAGGTGCTTGACAGTGGCGAGCACCGTCCCACTCATCTTCGCGGGCAAAAACCGAAGATGGTCGGCTAGCCGGCGATGTGGAGCATGACCGCACCCATGAAAATTGCAGCACGCCAAGAGCAGTCCGCCGAGGCATCGAGCGAACCCGAGAAACGCGGGCGTAAGGCTTCCAAGGAGGTCAGGCAGCTTCAGCTGATCGAGGCGACGATCGATTCGTTGGCCAAGCGCGGCTATTCGGAGACGACGATGGCCGACGTCGCCGATGGCGCGGGCCTGTCGCGCGGCATCGTCAATTTCCATTTCGAGAGCAAGGAAAAACTGCTGATCGCGACCTTGCAACATATGTATGACGAGTACTCGGCGCATTGGCGCAATGCCTTGGAGAAAGCGGGGAACGACCCCGCCGACCAGTTGCGGACCCTGGTCGCGGCCGATTTCGACCGTTCGATCTGCAACAAGCGCAAGCTGGCGGCCTGGTGCGCCTTCTGGGGCGAGGCCAAGTCGCGGCCGACCTATCAGGCGCTGAGCAGCGCCCGCGATGCCGTCTACCAGAACATCTTCATCGAGCTTTGCGCGACGCTCAAGCAAAGCGGCGGCTATGCCTATGAGCCGCAGGTCATGGCGCTGGCGCTCAGCGCGATGCTGGAGGGACTGTGGCTGCGCTTGATGATGGGCACCGAAGACACTACCCGCGAGAGCGCCTTGCAGGCAGCCAACGAATTCCTGTCGGCCGCATTCCCTAAACATTACCAGGGAGCAGCCGCCACCCGTCGCAAGGCATGAAGCAATCGATAAATAAAAGAGGAGGAACAGCAATGAAGACATCAATCCAGCGGCTGACATTGGCCCGACGCCTGACATTGACCCTGGCATTGACCGGCGTGCTGGCGGCCTCGGCCGCAGCCCTGGCGGTTGCCGCCGACAAGGACCTGGTCGTGTTCGACTGGTCCGGCTATGAGGATCCGAGCTTCCATCCGAAATATGTCGAGAAGAACGGCGATTCGCCGACCTTCGCCTTCTTTGGCGACGAGGACGAGGCGTTCGAAAAGGTGCGCTCGGGTTTCAAGGCCGATCTCGGCCATCCCTGCTCGCAGAGCGTGGTGAAATGGCGCGAGGCCGGCCTGCTGCGGCCGCTCGACACATCGAAGATCACAGGCTGGAAAGATCTCAATCCCGGAATCATGGCGATGAAGGATCTCGCCACGACCGCGGACGGCAAGGCCTGGTTCATGCCCTGGGACTGGGGCAACACCCAACTCACCTATAATTCCGAAAAGGTCGACGCCAAGGACGTGCAGTCGCTGAAGGCGTTCGCGGATCCGAAGTTCAAGGGCCGGGTGTCGATCGGCGACAATGTCGACGACGCCTATGCGCTGGCGAGCCTCGCCATCGGCGTCAAGGACTGGACCAAGATGACCGACGACCAGTTCAAACAGGCGTCGGATTTCCTGCGCCAGGTGCACAAGAACGTGCGCTCCTACTGGACCGACACAACGGACGTGGTGCAGCTTTTGAGCGGCGGCGAGGTCGATCTTGCCTGGGCATGGAACGACGCCACCGTGCAATCGGTCGCCGCCGGCGTGCCGATCAAAGCCAAGAAGGACACGGACGAAGGCATTTCGACCTGGGTCTGCGGCTATGTGCTGTTCAAGGATGCGCCCGGCAATGTCGACAAGGCATATGATTATCTGAACGCCGTCAACGATCCCGAAACCGCCAAGGTGCTGGTCAAGGACTGGGGCTATGGCCAGGCCAACGCCAAGGGCATGGCCGGCGTCGATCAGGCCGTGCTGAAGGAAAAAGGCTATGACGATGTGCAGAAATTCGTCGACAAGACGCTGTTCCAGTCGCCGGTGCCCTCGCAGCTCAAGCTCAAGATGATCGCCGAATTCGAGAAGATCAAAGCCGGATATTGAGCCGGTTCGGCCGCCCGCCCGCCTGCGGAGATGGTGGGTGGGCTCGCCAAGAGAGGCGAATTCTCATAACCTCGCGGCAGCCTTTCGCGACGGGGGAATTCGCACCATGAAGCCAGTGCTACGCAGCCTTGCCCTTGCCGCCGCCTGCGTGATCGGCGCCGGCGCCGTCTATGCCTGGGCGGAAGGTGGCGGCGACCTCGTCGTGTTCGACTGGTCCGGCTATGAGGACCCGCTGCTGCACCCTGCCTATGCCGCCAAATACGGCGCCGAGCCGACCTTCGCCTTCTTCGGCGACGAGGACGAGGCCTTCGAGAAGATGCGGGCCGGCTTCAAGGCCGACATCGCGCATCCCTGTTCGCAAAGCGTGGTCAAGTGGCGCGAGGCGGGCTTGCTGCAGCCGCTCGACACGTCGAGGATAGCAGACTGGAAAGACCTCAATCCCGGCATCATGGCGATGAAGGATCTCGCCACCACCGACGACGGCAAAGCGTGGTTCATGCCATTCGACTGGGGCAACACCTCGCTTCTCTACCGCACCGACAAGGTGACGCCGGAGCAGGCGCAATCGCTCAGGATCTTCGCCGACCCGAAGTTCAAGGGCCGCGTCACCATCGGCGACAATGTCGACGACGCCTATGCGCTGGCGAGTCTCGTCATCGGGCTGAAAGACTGGACAGGGATGACCGATGCCCAGTTCCAGGAGGCGTCCGCCTTCCTGCGCGACGTGCACAAGAACATCCGTTTCTACTGGACCGACGACACCGATCTCAACCAGGCCTTCATCGGCAATGAGGTCGATCTCGTCTGGGGCTGGAACGAGACCTATGTGACGCTGAAGGGGCAAGGCCTGCCGATCGCCATGAACCGCGACAGCAAGGAAGGCATTTCGACCTGGGTTTGCGGTTATGTGCTGATGAAGGACGCGCCGGGCAAGCTCGACCGGGCCTATGATTTCCTCAGCGCCGTCAATGCGCCCGGGGTGTCGGACTATATGGTCAAGACCTTCGGCTACGGCCATGGCAACGGTGCCGGCATGGCCGCAGTCGATCACCAGGTGCTGGCCGACCGCGGCTTCGACGATCTCGATAAATTCCTCGACAAGACGCTGTTCCAACAGCCGGTGGCGCCGGAGCTCAAGCAGCGCATGGTCGCCGAGTTCGAGAAGATCAAGGCCGGCTATTGAACAGCGAATCCGCAAAAGCCGATGTCGTCATCATCGGCGCCGGCTTCTCCGGTCTGTCGGCAGCGCTCGAGCTGAAAAAGGCCGGCGTCGATTTCGTGCTGCTCGAGGCGCGCGACCGTGTCGGCGGGCGCGTCGAATCGGTGGAGATCGGCTTCGGCGAGCGCATCGACAGTGGCGGCCAGTTCCTGTGCGAGGACATGCCGGAGCTGATGGCGCTTGTCGACGCGCGCGGCAGGACGCTTGTCGAAACCCATGTCGAGGGCGCGTTTGTCGCCCAGCCGCCAATCTCCGCCGCCGAGGCGAAGCGAACCTATTCTGGTTCGATGGCGATCCGCGAGCGGATGAACGCGATCGCGCCGGACGATCCCTCGATTGCCGGGCTGACGGTTGCCGCCTGGCTCGACCGGCAGGATGATGCCGATGCCGTTAAGGCAGCCTTCCGCTCGATGATCGAAGGCCTGTGGTGCCTGGCGCTGGAGAAACTGCCGCTCTGGCACCTGATCGACAACGATAGGCGCATCACCAATGAGGTGCCGGAGCTGCAGTATTTCCTGCGCGAGACGATGCAGTCAGTGGCAGAGGACCTGGCCAGCGATCTCGGCGACCGGCTGCGGCTCAACGCAGCCGTTTCATGCATCGAGCATGGACCGCAAGGCGTTCGTATCGTCTCGGCGGCGGGTGTCATTGAAGCGCGGGCGGCACTTGTCGCGGTGCCGCCGGTCATGGTGGCGAAACTGGGCTTCGCACCCGCCTTGCCCGAATCCCTGGCGAAGGCACTCGGCGTCTGGGAAAGCGGCGCCGTGATCAAGGTGCTGGTGCGCTACCCCGCTGCCTTCTGGCGCCGCCGCGGCTTGAGCGGCATGGTGATGTGGCGCGACCCGCCGGGGCTGTTCGCCTGCGATGCCAGTCCGGATGAAGGCCACGCGGCGCTGGTCGTCTTCGTCGGCGGCCCGCTCGCCCTGCGCTGGGGTGAGCTCGGCGAGGCGGCACTGCGCGCCGAAGTGACCGGGAAACTGGTGGAAGCCCTCGGCCCCGACGCGGCCGAAATCGCGGAGTTCAGCCAGCGCGACTGGACGCATGACCGCTGGAGCGGCGGCGGCTACAGCGACCTCATCGTCGACGTTGCCGCGACCGATGCCGAGCCCGTGCTCCTGGCCGGCGCGCCGCCTGTTCATTTCGCATCGTCGGAGCTGTCGCCGTCATTCCCCGGCTATGTCGAAGGGGCGATCGTTGCCGGGCGCATCGCCGCGCGCAAGGTAGTCGCCGACCTTCAGTCGGCCATCGCCACCAGGGCTTCGGGATCGTAGGCAAGGCGGATCGAAGTGCCGACCGGAATGTCGTCGGCGCCGAAATCGTTGGTTTCGGTCACAGAGAGCGGCTTTTCCAGGCCGGGGATCTCGACGATCAGATGGGTGATCTCGCCAAAATAGTGGCGTTCGACCACCTTTCCGGCAACCTCGAACTTGGCCGTCGCGTTGTCCCACAACACGCGCAGGCGCTCCGGGCGGATGCCGAGCGTGGCGCCGCTGCCATTGCGCACGAAGGCCTTTGGCTTGTCGGTCTTCACACGGCCGAAGCCCAGCGTGTCGACGACCAGCGAGCCGCCGTTCTCCTCGACGATCTCGGCCTTGACGAAATTCATGCCGCCGAGGAAGTCGGCAACCTGGCGGTTGACCGGCCGCTGGTAGATCTCCTTGGGCGAGGCGACCTGCGCGATCTTGCCGCCGAACATCACGGCGATGCGGTCGGACATGGCCAGCGCTTCATACTGGTCGTGGGTGACCAGCACGAAGGTGATGCCGACGGCCTGCTGCAGGCGGCGCAACTCGACCTGCATCTGTTCGCGCAGCTTCTTGTCGAGCGCCGACAGCGGCTCGTCGAGCAGCAGCACCTTGGGCCGCATCACCAGCGCGCGGGCGAGCGCGACGCGTTGCCGCTGGCCGCCGGACAGCTCGGTGGCGAGACGCTTGCCGAGGCCGGTGAGAGAGACCTGCGCCAGGGCTTCCTCGACGCGGCGCTTCTCCTCGCCGCCCTGCAATTTCAGCCGCTTCAGGCCATAGGCGACGTTCTGCTCGACGTTGAGATGCGGGAAGATCGCATAGCTCTGGAACACCATGTTGGTCGGTCGGCGATTGGGCGCAATGCCTTCCATCGGCTGGCCGCCGACCGAGATCGAACCGCTCGTCGGGTTGTCGAAGCCGGCGATCATGCGCAACAGCGTGGTCTTGCCGCAGCCGGACGGGCCGAGCAGCGAGAAGAATTCGCCCTCGCGAATGGTCAAGGAGGCATCTTCGAGCGCCTTGAAGGCGCCGTAGCTGCGGGTGACGCGGTTGATCTCGATCATCGTCCGTTCGGACAGGGTTCGTGCCGATGGGGCCTGCTCAGGCATAAAGCCCTCCCTCGTTCTTCGTGCGTCTGGCCGCGCGGCGGCGAAGGGTTTCGGCGACGGTCATCAGCAGGAAGGAGGCGACCAGCAGCAGCGTGCCGAGCGCGAGCACGCCCGGCAGTTTGGCCGCGAAGCGCAACTGGCCCCAGATATAGATAGGCAGCGTCGCCTCGGTACCGGTCAGGAAGAAAGCGATGATGAACTCGTCCAGCGAAATGGTGAAGCAGACCAGCAGGCTGGAGATGATCGCCGGCGCCACCATCGGCAGCGTCACCCGCCGGAAGGTGCCGAAGGCGCTCTCGCCGAGGTCGGCCGAGGCCTCCTCGAGGCTGCGGTCGAAACCCTCGAAGCCGGAGGTCAGCACCGTCATCGAATAGGGGATGCAGACCAGGACATGGCCGAGCACGACGGTGAACAGGGAGAGGCTCAAGCCGAGCTGCAGCATCACCAGCAGCATCGAGATGGCGACGATGACTTCCGGCAGCACGAGCGGCGCCATGATCAGGCCGTTGATGGCCCGCCGGCCGGGATAGCGGTAGCGGGTGATCGAGCGGGCGGCGAGGATGCCGAGAACCGTCGAAAGGACGGACGCCGAGACGCCAACGATCAGGCTGTTCCAGGTGGCGTCGAGCAGCGCCGGCGTGTTGGGCAGGTCCTCGTACCATTTGAGGGTGTAGCCGGTGAGCGGGAATTTCGGCGTAGCCGCAGTGTTGATCGAAAAGATCGGCAGGAAGATCACGGGCAGATAAAGGAAGCCGACATAGAGGAAGGCATAAGCCGACAGCCAGCCGCCCGGCAGCAGACGTCGCGCCGCGCTCATCGCGCAAGCCTCTGGGCGGCACGGATGACCAGCACCGTGGCGCCGGCCATCAACGTCACGACCAGCATGGTGGTGACGGAAAGGGCGGCGCCCAGCGGCCAGTTCGAGGCCTTGCCGAACTGCGCCTGGATGGCGTTGGCGATCATGACGCCGTCCTTGCCGCCGACGAGCTTGGGGGTGACATAGTCGCCGACCGTCGGGATCATCACGATCAGCGCCGCCGAGATGATGCCTGGCGCCGACAGCGGCAAAGTCACGCGAAGGAACGAACGAAAGGGACCATCGCCGAGATCCGTAGCCGCCTCCACCAGGGTCCGGTCGATCTTCTCCAGCGAGACGAAGATCGGCAGGATGGCGAAGGCCGCCCAGGCGTGGGTCAGCGTGATGATGACGGCGCTCGAATTGTAGAGCAGCGCCGTCGACGGCTCGTTGATGATGCCGAGGCCGATCAGCCCGGAGTTCAAGACGCCATTATAGCCGAGAATGACCTTCCACGACATCACGCGCAGGAGATAGCTGGTCCAGAACGGGATGGTGATGAGGAACAGCCACAGGCTCTTGTGGCGGCCGCCGTGGAAGGAAATGAAATAGGCGATCGGATAAGCCAGGACGACGGTGAAGAAGCTGACCGTCAGCGAGATATACAGTGAGCGCCATAACAGATCGCGATAGATCGGCTCGGTCAGGGCGACGCGGTAGTTTTCCAGCGTGAGGGTGCGGTCGATGGTCAGGTAGTTCTGCGTCCAGAAGGAGTGGGCGATGACCACCAGGATCGGCAGGACCAGGAGGATGAGCGCGTAGAGAAAGGTCGGGCTGATCAGGGCAAAGCCCTGCACGGGTTCGGATTGCAGAAGGGCATTTCGTCTGGCCCGCGTCATGCGCAACGGGGGCGACCCTTCCGCCGCCGCCGTCATTGCCAGGCTCCGGGGGGCAGGGCTCCGGCTGTGATCTCGGTTGCTGGCCTGGAGCGTCCCGCCATGCGTTATCCCATTGGACTGGCGCCGGCTGTTTGTTCCCATTTTTGTTTTGGAGCGCGATCGAACGCAAAACCGGTGACCAGTTTTGCTGATCGCGCCCCGAGCTTGCCGGCTTTCTTTCATCATGCCCGCATCCGCGGATTGAAATCAAGCGCTATTTCTGAGATATTGATTGAACGGACATTCAAAATTGTGCGGATTATGCCGGAAATTTCCAGCATTGCCGGGCCAAATTTCGAAATCCTGAATTCGACAAGTGATGTGGAGATGACGATGGCGGCTGCGAGGGACCTGAAGGCGAGCGAAATGGCCGGAGCCGGAGCCGCCGATGCCGTCGAGTTGGCCAGGCGCCATCTCGTCCAGCCTTGGCCGTATGCCGGTTCGGTCGGCGCGGAAGCGCGCGCGCTGATCGGCGAAGGCGACGGCATCTACATCACCGACGGCACCGGCAAGCGGTTGATCGACGGGCCGGCCGGCATGTGGTGCGTCAATGTCGGCCATCGGCGCGAGGAACTCGCCAGGGTGATGTACGACCAGGCGATGGCACTGTCCTACAATACGCCCTGGTACACGATGAACGCGCCGTCGGCGGAACTTGCCGGTCGCATAGCAGGTCATGCGCCTGGCGATCTCAGCCACGTCTTCTACACCACAGGCGGCTCCTCGGCGGTGGAGACGGCGCTGCGCTTCATGCAGTTCTACAACAATGTGCGGGGCCGGCCGGAGAAGAAGCTGATCCTGTCGCGCGGCGGCGCCTATCACGGCTCGACCTATCTGTCGGCCTCGCTCAATGGCCGCCCGCGTGACCGCGACTGGATGGACGGCGCCGACGAACTGGTGATCAAGCTGTCCTCGCCCGATCCGTTCCGTCGTCCGCAGGGCATGAGCATGGCTGATTTCACCGACTTCCTCGTCGACCAGTTCCGCGACACCGTCGCGCGTGTCGATGCTGACCGGATCGGCGCTTTCGTCGGCGAGCCGGTGCAGGCCTCCGGCGGCGTTATCGTGCCGCCGGACGGCTACCTCAAGCGCATTCGCGAGATCTGCCGCGACAACGACATCCTCTATGTCTCCGACGAGGTGGTGACGGGCTTTGGACGGCTGGGCCATGTCTTCGCCTCCGGCGATGTGTTCGGCATCGATCCCGACATGATCACCTTCGCCAAGGGTGTGACGTCAGGCTATTTCCCGCTCGGCGGCGTCATCATATCGGAACGGCTGCTGGAGGAACTGCGCCGGTCGAACCATCCCGACGCGATGTTCGGCCATGGCCTGACCTACACCTCCCATCCGGTCGGCTGCGCAGTGGCGCTCAGGAATCTCGACCTTCTGGAACAGGGCGTACTTGCCCATACGCAAGCGGTCGCGCCCTACTTCCAGGCGCAGCTGAAGACGCTGGAAGAATTGCCGTTGGTCGGCGAGGTGCGCGGGCTGGGATTGATGGGCTGCGTCGAATGTGTCGCCGACCGCGAAAGCAAGGACCCGCTGCAGCTCGACAAGGATGTCGGCAAACGCATCGACGCGCATTGCCACGAGCTCGGCCTGCTGGTGCGGCCGCTGATCAACATGTGCGTGATGTCGCCGCCGCTGGTCATCACGCGCGAGCAGATCGACGACATGGTCGGCATTTTGCGCGAGGGCATTTCGCGCACGATGGATGATCTCAGGAAAGAAGGGGTGTGGCGGGGATGACGTTCTTTCTTCGCCCCGCATAGGACGGGGAGAGGAGCGCTCTCACCGATGGTTTCGCCAACTATCGGCGTCGCCTATCCACGCGACCGCAGCGCGTCGTTCAAGTTCCACATGTCCTTCTCCTCCGGCGCCGTTTCGAGCCCAAGCACGGGGATCTGCCTGCGCAGATGGTCGTGGTGGGTGCGCACGCCGTATTCGAGGTCGGAGAGGTAAAAACCCTCGAAGGCTTCCGACAGCATGGATTCGTTCGACCACACCGAAAGCTGGACATCCTCCGACATGGTGTCGCGGTCGATGCGGAAGGAGAGATAGCGGGCCGCAGCCTGCTCGCGGCTTTCGTCGTGATAGCGGTAGATGGCGCCGCGCAGCAGGGTCTCACCCGTCGACAGCGGGAACTCCTGATAGAACTGCACCGATTCCGGCATCACCGAGAGGACGGCATTGGGGAAGATGCCATAATAGACCCAGGCCTTCGTCAGATAGTCCGGCAGATGCGCCGGCTCCGGCGCGATCTTGACGTAGTTCCTGACGCTCCAGCGACGGCCGGCATGCGGGTTGTAGCTGGCGAAGGAGCGCGACACGCCGTTGACGAAGGGTTCGTCGAAATAGGTCGCGCCATAGAGATCCTGCAGGGCCGGGTGCGCCATGGCGACGTGATAGCCCTCATTGTCGACGTCGCGCACCGACTTCCAGTTGACCGGAGTTTTCTGGGTCCAGATGCCCCAGGAGGGCACCATGTCGGCGGCCTTGTAGTGCGAGAATTCGGGCTCGATCGGCTTCATCAGCTCGGCGACGGACGGCTGCGGGCCGCCAGCGCGGAAGCGGATGAAGATGAAGCCCATCCACACCTCCAGATCGAGCGGCATCAGGCCGAACTCGGTCTTGTCGAGATCGGGAAAGGAACGCGGGCGGGCAGCGCCGCGCAACGTGCCGTCGAGATTGTAGACCCAGCCGTGGAACGGGCACACAAGCGCGTTCTTGCAATTGCCCTGGCTGTCGGCGACGACACGGCTGCCGCGATGGCGGCACATATTGTTGAAACCGCGCACGACGCCGTCCTTGCCGCGCACGATCAGGGCGCGTTCGCCGACGACGTCCATGGCCAGGTAGTCGCCGGCGTCAGGGATGTCGCTGACATGTCCGGCGATTTGCCAATGGTTGCGGAAAACGTGCTCCTTCTCGAGTTCGAGGAGGGCATCGGAATGGTAGCTCCAGCCAGGCAGTCCCCGCCGGTCCCAATCGTTGGGAATGGCCACGTCACGGAGATGCGGGTTCATAAAACGTCTCTTCTTTTTATTGAATATCCGTTCAATATAATCATATTTTTCATTGAAATGCAATGGCTTGTGGAAACAAGTATATTTTCGAAAGAAAATTGGCGCGCCGATTTCAATCCAATCCGATGCAACGGCTCGCCCCGAAAACCCCGGAGAATCCGGGCGTTAGCCCGGGTTTCAAAGCTTGGTTCCGGCTGTTTTCGAAGCAAATCCTGCCAGGAGGGAGCCGAGACAAAAAGGGCGTCGCCGCACGTCTTGCCCGCTTGCCGGTCCGCCGAGCCGGGATCGGCTGCGCGAGATGCCCACTTGATGTGGTCTGGCCACGGGGCCGTTTCAAGGCGGTTACAATATCAGATTCACGCCAGCTTTCCGCTGATACAGAGCGCGACTAAGTTCGTTTTATCAAAAAAAGAAAGTCAACGAAGGGGATGATGATGCATGCGAAAGTTCAGATTGCCAGTAATGACCGCCGGTCCCAGGCTCCGGAGCGCGTTAGCCGCCGCCCGAAGCTGGCATTGCGCCGGCGCGCCAGCGACCACCCCATGGCGATGTTCATGGCGCTGGCTGCTTGCGCCTTCGCCGGCATGGCGTTCGCGCCGACGGTCGGCCCGGCCTTTGCTTCGCTCAATCCACCGGTCAACGTCGTCGGCGGCGCAATGACCACCACCAGAACCGCACGCCTGCCGATGCCGATGATCGACTTTGCCTGCAAGGGTCAGGCCTGGGGCGCCGAGAGCGCCGATTGCCTGCGGGCCATAGCCGAGCAGTCCGGAGCCCACAAAGCCCGTGCGGTCCGGATGATCGCCAATGCCGCGCCACTGACCAACACGCCGAATATTTTCTGAGTTTTGGCTGAAACGTTGTTCCGAAGCGGCTCCGCTTTGGATCGTGCCGCGGCGCTCCCCGAGCGCGTCCAGCGCTCCCTTCGGCTCCCGCCGCATGTCGGCCGGGGGCTTTTTTAACCGGTTGGTACGGTCTATCCCTTCGAAACCACCTGGTCGGCAATGGCGGAAAGCACGCTGCGCACATCCAGCGTGCTGAACGGTTTCTCCAGGATCTGCGGACGCTGCAAGGGCGGCAGCGCCTCGATTTCGGCCTTGGCGCCGATCAGGTCGCCAGTGACCAGCACGAAACGCCGCGCCAGTTCCGGTCTTTCGGCAAGCAACTCTCGATAGATGGTCATGCCGCTTGTTCCAGGCATGCGCAGGTCCGAAAAGACGATGTCGGGCGGCATGTGGCCAGCCAATATGGCTGTGGCCGTGTCCCAGAGGGGCGCGATCCGTGACTTGATGCCCATCAGTTCGAGTATGTCGGAGAGCGAACCGGCGACGTCGGGCTCGTCATCGATGATCAAGGCGTGGCGCAGCCCGCTCGATCGCGGCTGGCCCTCGCCGGCGATGGCGACGCCGGCTACAATGGCCGGCAGCTGGACGACGAAACGGGCGCCACTTGGCAGCACTTCCTCGAACCAGACATTGCCATTGTGCCGCTCGATGATCGATTTCGAGATCGACAGGCCGATGCCGGTTCCGACGCCGACCGGCTTGGTGGTGAAATAGGATTCGAAGATGCGGGACCGGATCGCTTCCGGTACGCCAGGCCCATTGTCCTCGACCGAGAAACCGGGATCGCCGCG
Organism: Mesorhizobium sp. B1-1-6; assembly: GCF_006443035.1. Taxonomy (NCBI): domain Bacteria; kingdom Pseudomonadati; phylum Pseudomonadota; class Alphaproteobacteria; order Hyphomicrobiales; family Phyllobacteriaceae; genus Mesorhizobium; species Mesorhizobium sp. B1-1-6. The sequence continues at coordinate 66,461 of NZ_VFWR01000022.1, forward strand.
CTCGCTGCGGAAGGTCCGCACCTTGATCAGCCGGTCGCCGCCTATGCCTGCCAGCGCATGCTGGCTGTTGATGAGGAAATTGGCGGCCACCTGGGTGACGTGATCGGCGTCGGCCATGGCCAGCAACGGGCCAGGCGCGAAATCGGTATCGATGATGATCCCGCTCGAGCGCGCGCCGTAGGCGGTCACCTCGAGCGCCGCGCGGATCACCTGGTTAAGGTCCGTCTCGGCCCGCTCGGTCGGATGCAGCCGGACCATCGACAGGAAGCTCTTGACGATACGGCCGCAGCGCTCGGCGGCGGCGCGAACTTTCTCGGCGCGAACCTTGGTCTGCGGATCGGAGGCGAATTCGTGCAGCAGCGTCGACTGGGCGACAACCACGGCCAGCGGGTTGTTGAGTTCATGCGAGACACCCGCAAGCAGCGAACCCATCGCCGCCATCTTCTCGTTCTGGTGCAGCTTCTCGCGCTGGCGGTTGATCTCCTCCTCGGCGCGCAGCTTGTCGCGCAGGTCGCGGATGGAGCCGAAGATCAGGCGGCGGTCGGCGACTCGCATCTCGGTCGCCGTCAGTTCGATGGGGAAAATCTCGCCGGCGGCGTTCTGGGTCACCGTCTCGAGCCGCTGTCCGACCATTGGCGCGCCGCGGCCGGACATGTATTCGGCCCCCGACGCATAGCCCTTGCGGTAATAGATCGGCACGATGGTGTCGAGCAGGTCCTTGCCGAGGATATCGCTGCGCAGGAAGCCGAACATCTTCTCGGCGGCCGGATTGAATTCGACGATCGAGCCGGTCTCGTCGATGACGAGGATGGCATCGAGCGAGGCTTGCAGCATGGTGCGGCGGATGACCTCGCTGGCGTGGGCGTCGGAGGGCGAGCGTTCGATCGCGTCGCCGATGGCCAGCGCGATGATGTGCAGCGTCGCTTCTTCCTCGTCGGTCCATTCGCGCTCCTCGATGCAGTCATTGACCGCCAGCGTCCCCCATAGGTGGCCATGCGCGAACACGGACACCGACAGGAACGACTTAATGCTCTGTTTTTCGAAATCGGCTCTCAGGAAGCCGTCCAGGTCGCGCGTATGGCCGGCGAAAATCTTGCCCTGCCGTTCATCCTCCTGCAGCCGTTCCAGCAGCGGATCGGCGTTGATGATCGACTGCACGATCACCGTCGGCGAGGCCAACTCGCCACCGAGCACGGGATCGATCCAGTAGGCAGCCACCGACTGGGCAAATCCCTGACCGGGCAGTTCGCGCAGGCGGAACAGGATGCCGCGCTGGCAGTCCATTGCGTGGCAAAGCGTTTCCAGTATGGCTTCCATCTCGCGCTGCCAGTCGCCGGCCTCGCGCAGCCGCCGCACCACGCGCACGGCCGCCATCGCCGCGCCTTGCCGGCCGTCTTGCATGTCCGTGCCTGCTGCTTCAGCGGTCATTTTCAGCCATTGTTGCGGTGCCAAGCGGATTTCATGCGCCGCGTCTCAAATCCTTGTTTTTATGCGTTGTCCCAAAACCAAGAGCGTTTTTGGGCGACAAGTATTGCGACGGATCCGTCCACAGACCAGCACAGGCGCGGGAGCAATCCCCCGCGCCCACTTAGTGGCCGTCGCCGGCCGGCAGCGAGAAGATATAGCCTTCGCCGCGCACCGTGCGCAGGAATTTCGGGCTGGCCGGATCCGTTTCTATCTTCTTGCGCAGGCGCATGATGCGAATGTCGACCGCGCGCGAGGATTCCGGATCTTCGGTGAGGCCGATCGCTTCGGAAATGGCAGCACGTGTCAGCAGCCGGTTGGCGCGGGTCAGGAAAACCTCCAGCACGTCGAACTCGCTCTTGGCCATGTCGATCACCGCGCCGTTGGCGCCGGTGACCAGCCTGCCGTCGAGATCAGCCTGGAAGGAGCCGAAAGCGACGGAGCGGCGGGGATCGCTCGCCTTTTGGCCGTGCATCGGCGCGTGCTGCGGAACCCGGCGCAGCACGCTGCGGACCCTGGCCAGCACCTCGCGCAGCTCGTAGGGTTTGACGATGTAGTCGTCGGCGCCGAGCTCAAGTCCGACGATGCGATCAAGCGCGGTGCCGGCGGCGGTGGCATAGATGATGCCGATCGGCAGTCTCGAGCGCAACCAGCGGCCGAGCGATAGCCCATCCTCACCCGGCATGGCGATGTCGAGGATGGCGAGGTGGAATGATTGCGTTTCGACCAGGCTGCGCGCGGCGGCCGCGGTTTCGGCGGTCGCCACGTCATAGCCGGCGGCGCCGAGATATTCGGCGACCGCCTCTCTTAGATCGGGCTCATCCTCGACAATTAAAATTCTTGCCCGCACGATGCGCTCGCTCCCACTTTCGGTGGAAAGTAGATTGGGTATAAACATGATGTCCAGCACTCATATCGGGTTGCCAGGAAATGGTTGGAAAACATGGCTGCACGCGCCGTTATCGGGCTTATCTGCGTCGCCGACGTGGTGGCGACCGAACTCGCCGATCACCTTGAGCGGCGAGGCCACGACGTGCGTCAGGCGCGCCAGCCCTGGGAAGCGGAATCTATGCTGGCGGGAAAGGGCGTCGACGTCGTCGTCGTCGGTGACAGCCTCAGCCAAGCGGAGGGACGTGATCTGCTCAGGCGTTATGGCAGCCAAGGCGGGGGCGGTGAAGGCGGACCGGATTTCATCCTGATCTGCCGGCCGTGCGACCTCGTCGACAAGGTGCTGGCGCTCGAGCTCGGTGCGGCCGACGTCATCGAAAGTCCGCTCAATGTCAGGGAACTCGCCGCCCGTGTCGGCGGCCTGCTGACGCGGCGGGGCAGGGCCGCCCAGGAACTGATCGTGTTGGAGAACGCGACCGTCGATTTGAGGTCGGCCATCGTCATGCACCGCTCGGGCACGGAGGAGCAGCTTTCGCCCGGCCAGGTGGCGCTGCTTCGGCTGTTCCTGGCCAGTCCCCGCAAGGTGCTGACGCGCGACGACATAATCGCGGCGGCGCCGGCCGAGAATGTCGACGCTTTCGACCGCTCGATCGATTCGCGCATCGTGCGGCTGCGCCGCAAGCTCGATACGGAAGCTATCATCACCATACGCGGCGCCGGCTACCGTTTCGATCCGCCGGCGCAATTCGCCGATTGACGGCTGGGCGCTCACGCAATTCCTCTGGTTGAGCATCGGATTTCCAAACCGGTTTTCACCTCGGGCCCGATTGCCCTGCGCTCAGCGCACCACCAGTAGCGATGGCCCCGGCGGCATGTCGCTGCCTGCCACGAACTCGCCTGCATGCGCGCGCTCTTTCAAGAGCACGGTGGCGAGCCCGGCAAAGCCGAGCAGGCCCTGTGCGTAGAGCAGTGCCGAAAGCACCGAAGCTGCAAGTTTCGTTTTCATTGCGTCAATCCCCAGTAAATCATGTTGCGGCAGCTTGTTTTCCGAAGACCAACGCCCGTCTTGGGTGGGCGCGTGACGCCTCGGCATACTTCAGGAACTCCCGAAGTGCCCGCGCCGTCTACGGAGCCCCCCGTCACGGCGCGGGCCTTCGGTCCTCTCAGCAGCAAGTTGCCGGAGGGGCCGCGCAATGCCAGCAGCTGAAGGCCAACCCGCCAGTGGGCCTTGAGCCGGACGATGCGCAGGCTGGAACAATCCAGACCGTGGCACAAAACAGAACGGTATGCAGGGTTGAGATCTCACTCGAACTCATCGCCGCGAGGCGGGCCATGGAACCGTCGGCAACCGTGCCGGCGCCGCTAGTGGCTGCTGCTGCGATGCTGATCCCGAGAAACCAGGACCGCATGTTCGTTTTCGTTCCCGTGGTCGTTGCCGTCTGCTTTCGTTACGTCAACTCTGCCGGCGGCCTGTATCCGCTTCATGCCGCCGAAAATGCGCTTTGTTGCAGATTCTGTTTCGAAATAGGGCTCCAACCTTTCAAGTTTGGCCAATCCGAACTTTCGTTTCGGGCTGGATACCTATGTGCCTACTCCTGTCCAGAGTGACAGCGTCAATGTCCGCCATTTGGGAACTTTGGTCCGTTAACCAGAGGAAACATATTCGAAACACAAACGAGCATTTCACGAAATCTCTCCGAAACATGATGCATCGATAAGCCGCTCATCGAATTTGGGGCCGGCCAGCCCGGCAGAGAGAGGGACATCATGCATACTGCTATTTCCGCCAAGCTCATCAACATAACCGCCGCCGCTGCCCTGACGGGTGCGGCGCTTCTGTTCGGCGCCGGCACGGGTACCGCGCATGCCGCCAACAAGATCGTGGCGCGCGTCTCGCTTTCGCAACAGGTCATGGAAGTCTCGGTCGACGGCCGCCCGGCCTTCGCCTGGAAGGTTTCCACCGGCGACAGGGCGCATGTGACGCCGACCGGCTCGTTCAAGCCGACGCGCATGCATGAAATGTGGTATTCGAAGAAGTACGACAACGCGCCGATGCCGCATTCGGTGTTCTTCAGCGGCGGCTATGCGGTGCACGCCACCTATGCCATCAAGCGGCTTGGCCGGCCGGCCTCGCATGGTTGCGTGCGGCTGCATCCCGACAATGCCGCCGATTTCTACCAGCTCGTCGAAACCTTCGGGCCGGCCAACACCAGCATCGTCATCGTCAAGTAGCTGGCTGGCAACGGATCGGCACAGCAGCCATATCCGTTCAGGGCTTCCCGCCGGAACATTTTCCCACGGTAATCGAGCACAGCCAAAAAGAGGCCGGGACGTTTCCGGCCTCTTTTTTGTTAGTTTTTGTTAGTTCGGCAATGCCGTTTCCATCAGCTCGGCAATGCCGGCATCAATTTGGGATCCGGCTTCTCGGCCAGCTGGGGCAAGTCCTTGCTGGCAATGAAGGTATAGAACATGGGCACGACGAAGAGCGTGAACATGGTGCCTACCAGGATGCCGGTGAAAATGACCAGGCCCATCGAATAACGGGCCGCGGCGCCGGCGCCGCTGGACGTGATCAGCGGCACCACGCCAAGCGCCATCGCCGCCGTCGTCATCAGGATAGGCCGCAGCCGCACCTTGGCCGAAGCGATGATGGCGTCGCGCCGCCGCATACCGTGGATCTCGCGCTGCTGGTTGGCGAACTCGACCAGCAGGATGCCGTGCTTGGTGATCAGGCCGATCAGCGTGATCAGTCCGACCTGCGTGTAGATGTTGAGTGTGCCGAGGCCCAGATTGAGCGGCACGATGGCGCCGAAGATCGACAGCGGCACCGCCATCATGATGATCAGCGGATCACGGAAGCTTTCGAACTGCGCCGCCAGCACCAGATAGATGACGATGACGGCCGCCCCGAAAGCGATCAGGATCGTGTTGCCCTGTTCCTTCTCCTGCCTGGACTGGCCCGAATAGTCGATGAAGAAGGTGTCGGGCAGGCTCTCCCTGGCTATGTCCTCGAGGACTTTCAATCCATCGCCCGTGGTGACGCCGGGCAGCGGCAGCGCCGAGATCGTCGACGAATTCAGCTGGTTGAACTGCTCGATCGCGGCCGGCGACGCATTGGTCGAGATCTTCACCACCGCCGACAGCGGCACCATCTCGCCCGTTACGCTGCGCACGAAGTACTCGCCGAGTTTTTCGGGATTGTCGCGGAATTCTTTCGGCACCTGCGGGATGATGTCGTAGCTGTTGGAGTCGCGGTCGAACTGCGCCACTTCGGCGCCGCCGACCAGCAGCGTCAGCGTCCGGCCGATATCGGCGATCGGCAGGTTCAGCGCCGCGGCGCGGTCGCGATCGATGGTCACCGTCACCTGCGGCGCGTCATAGGCCATCGAATTCTGCACGACGATGAAGCGGCCGGAGGCCTGTGCCTTGTTCTTGATCTTCTCGGCCACGTCGTACACTTCCGAGGAGTCGCCGGTCGATCGCACCACCAGGGCGATGGGCAGGCCGCCGCCGGAGCCCGGCAGCGTCGGTGGCGCAAAGACGAAGGCCTGGACGCCCGCCACCTTGGCGAGACGGGCTGTGATGTCGGCCTGCAGCTCCTTCGAGTTGCGCTTGCGCTCCGCCCAGTCCTTGAAGGCGAAACCGACGAACGCACTGTTCGTCGTGCCGCCGAACGCGACGGCCGAGAACTGCGCCCGCGTTTCGGGAATATCCTTCACCAGACCGAGCATCTGGTTGACGTAAGTCTCGGTGTAATCGGATGTCGCATAACGCGGCGCCGTTACAAGCGAGAGCAGGAAGCCCTGGTCTTCTTCCGGCGCCAGTTCGGTTGAGGTCTTGGTGAACATGAAGCCGGTCACCCCGACAAGCGCCAGCACGATGATCAGCGTCAGCGGGCGATAGTTGAGCGACCCGGTGACGGCCCGCTCATAGACGTGCTCGACCCGCGCGAAAGTGCCGTCGACAATGCGCTGGAAACGGCCTGGCGTGCCGGACTTCAGCAGGCGCGCCGACATCATTGGCGTGATGGTGATGGCGATCACGCCCGACAGCACCACCGAGCCGGCGAGCGTGACGGCGAATTCGCGGAACAGCGCGCCGGTCAGGCCGCCGGTGAAGGCCAATGGCGCGAACACCGCGGCCAGCGTCATGGTCATGGCGACGATGGCGGTGGCGATCTCGCGCATGCCGTTGAAGGCCGCCTGCATCGGCGACATGTGGTCTTCTTCCATGTGGCGGTGGATATTCTCCACCACCACGATGGCGTCGTCGACGACGAGGCCGATCGCCAGAACCATGGCGAGCAGGGACAGAAGGTTGATCGAATAGCCCACCGCGAACAACAGGAAGCAGACGCCGATCAGCGACAGCGGGATGGTGACGATGGGCATCATCACCGAACGGAAAGAGCCAAGGAACAGAAGGATGACGACGACGACGATGGCAACGGCCTCGCCGATGGTCTTGAACACTTCGTCGATCGAGGCGCTGATCTGCCCGGTCGCGTCGTAGACGATCTCGATCGTCATGCCCTTCGGCAACGTCTCCTGGATTTGAGGCACCAGCCTGGTGAGCGCCGCCGCCGTGGTCAGAGGATTGGCAGCCGGGGTCGGGAAGATGGCGAGGAAGGTGCCTGGCTTGCCGTTGAAGGAAACCCTGGTGTCGGTGTTCTCGGCGCCCAGTTCGACGCGGGCGACATCGCGCAGCCGCACCACATTGCCGTCGGTCGAGCGCAGCGGCAGCTCGGCGAAGGCTTCCGGCGTCTGCAGCGTCGAGCGCACGGTGATCGAGGAGACGACATATTCGTTCTCGGTGTTGCCGGGCGCCGACAGGAAGTTGGAGTTGTTGATCGCCGTCAGCACTTCCGATGCCGTCACGCCGCGCGCGGCGAGCCTGACCGGATCGATCCAGACGCGCATCGAGTATTCCTGGGCACCGAAGATCTGCACGTCGGCGACGCCTTCGACCGTCGACATGCGGGGCCTGATGACGCGCTCGATATACTCGGTCAGCTGCTCCTTGGTCATGTTCGGGTTCTGCATCGAGATGTACATCATCGCGAACTGCTGGCCCGTGCCCTTGACGATGACGGGATCCTTGGAGGCGTCCGGCAAGGTGCCGCGCACGCCCTGGACCTTGGACAGCACTTCGGTCAGCGCGACGTCCGGGTTGGAGCCGAGCTTCATCTGCACCGTCACGGTGCTGGAGGACGGTCGGCTCGACGACGTGACGTAATCGATGTTCTCGGTCGAGGCGACGGCGCGCGCGATCGGAGCGGAAATGAAGCCCTGGATCAGGTCGGCGCTGGCGCCCGGATAGGCCGTCGTGATGGTGATCGCGGTTTCGTCAACCTTCGGATACTGGCGGATCGACAGGCTGAATATGCCCTGGAAACCCAGGAGCAGGATCATGCAGGCAAGGACCGTGGAGAGGACGGGCCGGCGAATGAAGAGATCGGAAACGCTCATTGCTGGTCGGCCTGCTTGTTCGCCGATTTGGTTGGGTCGATGGTGTTGTCGACGTTGACGGACATGCCGTTGAAGAGGCGATTCTGACCTGCCGTGACAACCTCATCGCCCGCCTTGAGGCCCTCGACGATCTCGACCATGCCCTCGTTGCGGCGGCCGGGCTTGACGAATACCTGCGACAGGACCAGGGCAGGCTGCTCGCCCCCCGTGGCCGGCTTGGCCTGATCGGCGGCGGCCTTGTCCGCTGGTTTTGCCGCATCGGCGGCAGGCTTCGCGGCTTCGGCCGGTTTGGCATCGGCCGCGGGCTTGGCGTCGGCCGGCTTGTCGGTCGCCGCCGCGGCGGGGTTTGTCTCCGGCTTGGTCGGCTGCGCCTCGGCGGGCTTTGCCGGGTGCACCACGAATATGTAGTCGCCATAGAGGCTGGTGGTCAGCGCCGTCTGCGGCAGCGCCAGCACATTCTGCTCCTCGGGCAGTTCGACACGCACTTGCACGAACTGGCCGGGGGTCAGCTTGCCTTCGGGATTGGCGACTTCCGCCCGGATGTTCACCAGCCGACTGGACGGGTCGATCTTGGGATCGATACCGCGAATGGTCCCGGCAAAAGGCATGTCGCCGCCGCTGAGGCCCAGCCGAACCGTCTGCCCGATCTTGAGCAGCGGCAGTTGCTGTTCGGGAACCGTGAAGTCGACCCGCATCGTGTCGAGATCCTGCAGCGTCACCACGGCGGTGCCGGGCGCCAGATATTGGCCTAGATCGATCTTCGGGATGCCGACGGTTCCAGCAAAGGGCGCCGTCAGCTGCTTCTGGTCGAGCACTGCCTGAAGCCTGTTGACCTGGGATGCCGAGGCGGACGCGGCCGCACGTGCGGTGTCCAAGGTCGAGTCCGAGCCGACACCGCGCTTGGTCAGTTCGAGCGCGCGGGTCAGCGATGTCTGATCGAGCGCCGCCTGCGCCTTCTGTGCCGCGAGATCGGCACGCTCTACGGCGTCGTCGAGCTGCAGCAGCACCGCATTGGCCGCCACTTTCTCGTTGGCATGGAAGGGGATCTCCTTGACGATGCCGGCGGTCTCAACCGTCAGGTCGACACCGCGCACGGCGCGGACCGTGCCGATCGCCTCGATGCCCGGCGTCCAGTTCGACGGCTTGACGATGGTTGTCGACACGGTTGCCGCTGGCGGCTTCATCGTGGCGAAATATTGCTTGATGCCGTTGTCACGCAGGAAATTGAACCCGACGATGCCGCCGACCACGATGACGAGCACGGCCAACACAAGAATGATGATAACGAAACGGAGTATGCGCTTGAACAAGGAAGTCCCCTCAGTCGAAATCCGGCGCGAAGCGCGGATATCGGGACACATATCGACTGCGGGCCCCGATTTCAAATGACCGCGGTCTTACTGTACCGTCTGGACGGTCTTGTCAATTGGGCCTAAGCTTGCGATGGGAGGCGCCATGAAAGCCCAACGAACGAACTCGCGCGAGAGGATTCTCGCTGCGGCGGCGGACGTCGCACGGGAATCCGGTCCCGGTAGCCTGTCCCTGGATGCCGTCGCCAGCCGCGCCGGCGTATCGAAAGGCGGACTGCTCTACAATTTCCCGACCAAGGCCAAATTGATGCAGGGCCTGGTCGAAGGCTATCTGCGCGAATTCGAGCAGGCGCTAGAGACCGCCAGCAGCAACGACAATGGCGCAAATCCGCTCGCCGTCTACATCAGGCTTTCGGCCAAGGATTGCGAGGACAAGCAGCCATCGGCGTCGTGGATATTTTCGGCGATCGCCGAGGATCCGGACTTCATGTCGCCGATAAAGACGTTCAAGCGACAACTCTTCCAACGACTGAAGAGCGAGACGCCGGATCTCAAGTCGCTGCTGGTCTGCTATCTCGCCATCGAGGGCCTGCGCAGCATGAACCTGTTCGACGCGGACGTGCTTTCCCCAGACGAGCGGCAATTGCTGGTGTCGTCGCTGCTGGAAATCGCCGGGTCGCCCGATGTTGGCCCTGCCCGGGCCAAGCGACCCTGACGGACCATCAGGGCGGTTCGGTTTCCAGGCAATTCCGGAGGAAAAACCGCGCTCGCGCCGGTGATCGGCGCGTCGTCGAGGTACATCGAGTGGACATAGTCGCCATGCTGGCCTTGTAGCGCACCGGAATGACGTGACCGGTCTCGGTGTAGTCGCCGAAGCCGGTCGAGTCGGGCATGCGCGGATATATGGCTGTGGCATCGTCATGTTGCGGCGCACAAGACCGCGCCCTATCTTTCGTGTTCCCTCCCACCATATCGAGATCACCCATGGGTTCCCTGTCTTCGAAGAATGCGCTCGTCACCGGCTCGACCAGCGGCATCGGCCTGGCCATCGCCCGCGCCTTCGCCGCCGAAGGCGCCAATCTCACCATCAACGGCCTGGGCGAGGCCACGGCGATCGAGCAGGAGCGCGCCGGCATCGAGAAGGATTTCGGCGTCAAATGCCGCTACTCCGGCGCCAACATGATGGACGGCGCGGCGGTCAGCGCCATGGTGCATGAGGCGGAAGAGGCGTTCGGCAGCCTCGACATCCTGGTCAACAACGCCGGCATCCAGCATGTCGCGCCGATCGAGGAATTCCCGGACGACAAATGGGAAGCGATCATCCGCATCAACCTCGTGTCGGCCTTCTACGCGATAAAAGCGGCGCTGCCTGGCATGAAGAGCCGCAAATGGGGCCGCATCATCAACACGGCTTCCGCTCATGCGCTCGTCGCCTCGCCGTTCAAATCCGCCTATGTCTCGGCCAAGCACGGCATATCAGGCCTGACCAAGACGGTGGCGCTGGAAGTCGCGCAGGACGGCATCACCGTCAACGCGATCGCGCCCGGCTATGTCTGGACGCCGCTGGTCGAGAAGCAGATCCCCGACACGATGAAGGCGCGCGGCATGACCGAGGAACAGGTCAAGCGCGATGTGCTTCTGGCCGCACAGCCGACAAAGGAATTCGTCGCCGTCGAGGACCTTGCCGCCCTGGCGCTGTTCCTGTGCTCGGATTCAGCCAGGCAGATCACCGGCACGACCTTGCCGATGGACGGCGGCTGGACGGCACAATAGAGCCCAGGCGAGGCGTTCTGTTCCTCGCTGATGCCTTCGGGAGCCGGCAAGCGGTTGCAAGAAGCACAGGACCGGTCGGTCCTCCTGTTTATGCACCACCCGCCGTTCGGCATCCACATGCCGGTGCTCGACGAGGTCACGCTAACCGACGCCGATGCCCTTCAAGAGCTATTCCAACGCCATGGCAGTGTCCGTCACATCTTCGCCGGACGTGTCCACCGGCTGATCGCCGGCAAATGGCGCGGCATTCCGGTCAGCACCATCATCCATTTCCACGATTTTCCGGTTGGCTAGCACTTAAGCAGGGGGCGCCCCTTCTCTCGCCATCAAGCGCGGTCACGGTTGAAGTTTTCCGGGCCCGAATGCGTCGAACCGTCGCGAGCCGTTTGGTTGTCGGATTTGCCGGTTTTCCCACCTTGCTCGTGATGCTGGAAAGGGTACAAAAGTGCTACGAATCTGGACATTAGTCTTGACAGAAATACAGATGTTCAATACCCGTCAGGTGATTGAATAGCAGCATTACGGGAGGAATGAGCGGTATGGCTTCCAATGTTTCGTTGACGGGCCTTGCCCGTGATCTCGAGGTGCGGGCCAAGTCGGGCAAGCCAATCCGCATCGGCTTGATCGGTTCGGGCGAGATGGGAACCGACATCGTCACCCGCGTCGCCCATATGTCCGGCATCGAGATCGGCGCCATTTCCGAGCTGAACCTGCCCGCCGCCAGCAAGGCCGTGGATATCGCCTTCCAGGAAACCGGGCATGCGCGCGAAGTGTCGAACGCCTCGGCGATGACGGCCGCCATGGAGGCCGGCAAGGTGGCGGTCACCAACGACGCCAGCCTGGTCATCAACAATGACCTGATCGACGTCGTCATCGACGCCACCGGCGTTCCCGCCGTCGGCGCCGAGATCGGCTTGCGCGCCATGGAGCACGGCAAGCACCTGGTGATGATGAATGTCGAGGCCGACGTCACCATCGGCGCCTATCTCAAGAGCGAGGCCGACCGGCTCGGCGTCACCTATTCGCTGGGCGCCGGCGACGAGCCGTCTTCCTGCATGGAGCTTATCGAATTCGTCTCGGCGATGGGCCATCCGATCGTCGCCGCCGGCAAGGGCAAGAACAATCCGCTCAACATCGACGCCACGCCGCCCGACTATGAAGAGGAAGCCAAGCGCCGGCACATGAATGTGCGTATGCTGGTCGAGTTCGTCGACGGCTCCAAGACCATGGTCGAGATGGCGGCGATCGCCAACGCCACCGGGCTGGTGCCCGACAAGGCCGGCATGCATGGTCCGGCGGCGACGCTCGGCGAATTGTCCAAGGTGCTGGTGCCGCAGAAGGACGGCGGCGTGCTGTCGAAGGTCGGCGTCGTCGACTATTCGATCGGCAAGGGTGTCGCGCCCGGCGTGTTCGTCGTCGCCGACATGTCGCATCCGCGCATTTCGGAGCGCATGGAAGATTTGAAGATGGGCAAGGGCCCGTACTTCACCTTCCATCGGCCCTACCATCTGACCTCGCTCGAAGTGCCCCTGACCTGCGCCCGCGTCGTGCTCTACGGCAAGGCCGACATGGTGCCGCTGGCAAAGCCGGTGGCCGAAGTCGCAGCCGTGGCCAAGAAGGACATGAAGCCGGGCGAGAAGCTCGATGCGATCGGCGAATATTGCTACCGCGCCTGGATCATGACGGCGCCGGAAGCACATGCCGCCAGGGCCATTCCCTGCGGTCTGCTGCAAGGCGGTTCGGTAACGGCGCCGATCAAGAAGGGCGAGCTCATCACCTACGCCAATGCCGCCCCGGCTCCCGGCTCCAAGATCGCCGAACTGCGCGCGCGCCAGGACAAGCTCGTCTACGGAACCGTGGAGGTGTGATCATGGCCGCAGCCAGCAAAGCCGTCGCGGACAGCCGCGCCAACCTGCCCTTCGTCTATCGCCAGTACAGCGCCGAGCAGCTCAGACAGGTGCTCTACAAGATGTACCTCATCCGCCGCTTCGAAGAGGGCGCGGAGGAGAGCTACACGCGCGGCCTCATCCACGGCACCATGCATCTGTCGATCGGGCAGGAAGCCAGCGCCATGGGCATCTGCATGCCGCTCGGCGAGGATGACCAGATCACCTCGACGCATCGCGGCCACGGCCACTGCATCGCCAAGGGCGCCGAGGTCAAGCGCATGTTCGCCGAGTTCTTCGGCAAGACCACCGGCTACTGCAAGGGACGCGGCGGCTCGATGCACATCGCCGACGTGGCCAAGGGCAATCTGGGCGCCAATGGTATCGTCGGCGGCGGCATTCCGATCGCCGTCGGGGCGGCGCTCTCCTCCAAGATGATGAAGACCGGCAAGGTCGTGGTCTCCTTCTTCGGCGACGGCGCCAACAATGAGGGCGCTTTCCACGAGGCGCTGAACATGGCGGCGATCTGGAAGCTGCCGGTGATTTTCGTGTGCGAGAACAATGGCTACGGCATGTCGACGTCGACGGCCCGCTCGACCGCGGTCAAGAACATCGCCGAGCGCGCCGCCGCCTATTCGATGCCCGGCGTCATCGTCAACGGCAACATTTTTTCGGAGGTCGCCGAGGCGTCCTACAAGGCCGTCGAGCGCGCACGCGCGGGCGAGGGGCCGACGCTGATCGAGTCCAAGACCTACCGCCATCGCGGCCATTCCAAGAGCGACCGCAACCGCTATCGCACCAAGGAGGAGATCGAGGACTGGATGTCGAACCGCGATCCGATCACCCTGTTCGAAAGCGAGCTGCGCGACTTCGGGTTCATTGACGACAAGGGCATCGAGGCGATCCGCGAAGCGGTGGCCAAGGAAATCGCCGACGGCATCGAGTTCGCCAAGGCGAGCCCGTCGCCTGATGTCAGCGAGACCGGAAATTACGTGTATACGGAGCAGGCGTGATGGACGCGATGGTGCGTGAACTGAGCTACGCCCAGGCGATCCAGGAAGCCATGGCGATCGCCATGGACATGGACGAACGCGTCTTCCTGATGGGCGAGGACATCGGCGTCTATGGCGGCGCCTTCCAGGTGACCGGCGATCTGGTCGAGCGCTACGGCGCGGACCGGGTGATGGATACGCCGATCTCGGAACTGGGCGGCGCGGGTGTCGCGGTGGGTGCGGCCCTCACCGGGATGCGGCCGATCTTCGAGTTCCAGTTCTCCGACTTTGCCACGCTCGCCATGGAGCAGATCGTCAACCAGGCGGCCAAGATGCGCTTCATGCTGGGCGGTGAGGTTTCCGTTCCCGTGGTGATGCGCTTTCCCGCCGGTTCCGGCACCGGTGCCGCCGCGCAGCACAGCCAGAGCCTGGAGGCCTGGCTCGGCCATGTGCCGGGCCTAAAGGTCATCCAGCCGGCGACGCCGCACGATGCCAAGGGCATGCTTTTGGCTGCCGTCGCCGATCCCGATCCGGTGATGATCTTCGAGCACAAGCTGCTCTACAAGATGAAGGGCCCGGTTCCGGAAGGCTACTACACGGTGCCGATCGGCAAGGCCGATATCCGCCGCGAAGGGCGCGATCTCACCATCGTCGCCACCTCGATCATGGTGCAGAAGGCGCTCGACGCCGCGGCCGCGCTGGAAGCGGAAGGCATCGACGTCGAAGTCGTCGACCTCAGGACGATCCGGCCGATGGACAAGCAGACCGTCATCGACAGCGTCAAGAAGACGTCGCGGCTGATGTGCGTCTACGAAGCGGTCAAGACGCTGGGCATCGGCGCCGAGGTCAGCGCCATGATCGCCGAGAGCGAGGCGTTCGACTATCTCGACGCGCCGATCGTGCGGCTGGGCGGCGCGGAGACGCCGATCCCGTACAATCCGGAGCTGGAGAAGGCGACGGTGCCGCAGGTTCCCGGCATCATCACCGCCGCCCGCGACCTCGTGAGAGGGGTTCGCTGAGACATGCCGACCGAAGTCATTCTTCCCAAGGTCGACATGGACATGGCGACCGGACAGATCTCGCGCTGGTTCGCCGAGGAAGGCGCCCGGGTCAAGAAGGGCGACGTGCTGTTCGAGATCGAGACCGACAAGGCGGCGATGGAAATCGACGCGCCGGCCAGCGGCATCCTGCGCGATGTCTCCGGCAAGGAAGGCGTCGATATCCCCGTCGGCGCACCGGTCGCGTGGATCTATGCCGAGGGCGAGACTTATGCGCCAATCTCCCCCATCGAGGGGGAGATGTCGGCGAAGCCGACAGAGGGGGTTGCCTCAAAAGGCACCGCCATCGCGCTGAGCCCGGTCGAACCGACCCCACCCGACCGGCCTTTGGCCGGCCACCCTCCCCTCGAGGGGGAGGGGAAAACCCGCGCTACACCCTTGGCGCGTCGATTGGCTCGTGAAGCAGGACTGAATCTCTCCGGCATACCAGGCACAGGCCCACATGGCCGCGTCGTGAAGGCGGATATCGATGCGGTACTCTCATCCCCCCTCGAGGGGGAGGTGTCCGCGAAGCGGACGGAGGGGGTCGTCTCAGGAGGCACCGCTTTTGCGCCGAGCCCCGTCGAAGCAACCCCACCCGACCGGCCTGCGGCCGGCCACCCTCTCTTCAAGGGGGAGGGGGACGTGCTGCGCCTGTTCGAGGAAGGCTCCTACGATCTCGTCCCGCACGACAATATGCGCAAGACCATCGCGCGGCGGCTGGTCGAGGCCAAGACCACCATCCCGCATTTCTACCTGACGCTCGATTGCGAGCTCGATGCGCTGCTTTCGCTGCGCACGCAGCTCAATGTGGCCGCACCGGTAAAGAAGACCGACAAGGGCGAGGCGCCCGCCTACAAGCTCTCGGTCAACGACATGGTGATCAAGGCGATGGCCATGGCCCTGAAGGCGGTGCCGGATGCCAATGCCTCGTGGACCGAAAGCGCCATGGTCAAGCACAGGCATGCCGATGTCGGCGTTGCCGTCTCGATCCCCGGCGGCCTGATCACGCCGATCATTCGGCATGCGGACGAAAAGACGCTGTCGGTGATCTCCAACGAGATGAAGGACCTGGCCAGCCGCGCGCGCAGCCGCAAGCTGAAGCCCGAGGAATATCAGGGCGGCACCACGGCGGTGTCGAACCTTGGCATGTTCGGCATCAAGGATTTCGCCGCCGTCATCAACCCGCCGCATGCGACGATCCTGGCAGTGGGCGCCGGCGAGGAGCGGGCGGTGGTCAAGAACGGCGAGATCAAAATCGCCACGGTGATGTCGGTGACGCTGTCGACCGACCATCGCGCCGTGGACGGAGCGCTGGGCGCCGAACTGCTGGTCGCCTTCAAGAAGCTGATCGAGAACCCGATGGGCATGCTGGTGTAGGTCACGTTGACGTGAGGAGGCGTCGAATGATGCGCCGGCTCACCACAGAATCGACTTGTCAGGCGCGAACCCTTCGCCCATGTTTCAGGTGGACTGTGATCAAGGGAGGTCCGCATGCCCGCATTCGATCCATCCGACGTCAAGACCCTGTTCGGCAAGGTGATGGGCGCGTCTCCGTCCGACATCAAGCTGGTGGCGCAGCGCCTGCACGATCACGCTTTCGAGCCGCGTATGTCGGGGGACGAAACCAAGCAACTCGTCGCCAGTCTCGGCTATGAGAGCCTGGATGCGTTCTGCGCCGATATCGGCTTGCCTGCGCATATCGCGGAGCGCTGGGGCCGCTTCGGCGTTTCCGGCGAGATGAAGCAGGTGTTCACGCTGCTGGCGGCCCAGCGCAGGCGGGTGGCCGAGGCGATCGCCGAATTCGAATCCATGACCCATGTCGGCGTCGAGGATTTCTTGCGCGAACGCGGCCTGATCTAAGCGGCACTGGAAGCAGCGTCAGCCAGCCTTTGCCAGCAGCGCCGTCGCCGTATCGCTGTCGGTGATCAGCACATTGGTGCTGACGGCCTTCAGCGCGGCGAGGATCGCGGCCACCTTGCGTTTTCCGCCGGCGGCCAGCACGACATTCGGCACCTGGCCGACGACATCGAGGTCGATGGCCATGACGCGGCCGTTGACTTCGTGGTCGACCAGCCTGCCTGAGGCATCGACGAAATAGCACAGCATGTTGGCGACCGCGCCCTTCGCTTTCAGCGACGCGATGAGCGACGACGGCACGATGCCGTGGCGGAAGATGGTCGCGTCCGGCGACATGTCGCCGACGGTAAGCAGCGCGATATCGGCGGCGGCAGCGCGCTGCCGCACGTCCTGCAGCGCCGGCTGCGCCCAGAGCAGGTCACGCAGCGAGGGGTTGTCGACCGTCACCGGCGCAGTGATCTGGTAGCTGTCGACCTCGAAGACATCGGCGACCTTGGCGGCGACGATCGACGGATTGATCCATTGCGAATGCGGCAGGCTGCCGACGAGCGCCACGACCGAGGCGTGCTTCAGCTGCCGGCGGGCGAGAAAGCCCAAACTTGCATGCAGGGTCGCGCCGCCGCCGATTGCCAGCGTCATGCCGTCCTGCATCTGCTCGCCGAGATAGGCCGCCACGGCGTGGCCGATCGCCTTCTCCAGGTGGTCTTGCGCCGAAGGCGTCGGGATGACGACGGCGGCATCGAGGCCCCAGCGCTTCTCGAGTGCACGTTCGAGCGCCACCTGTTCGGCGGTCGGCGCGTTGATCATGGTGACGACGATGCCCTCGGCCGTGCACGCGGCCAGCGTGCGCATGACCTTAACCCTGGAGACATCGAGCTTCTCGGCGATCTGCTCCTGCGTGAAGCCCTCCACATAATAGAGCCACGCCGTCTTGACGTTGAGATCCGACGACACCATCGGCAATCCGGAGCGGGCCGGTCTCGGTTTTTCCACGGGCATCGCTTTTCGTCCTCATGAGCCTTGGCCTGGGCCCCGCATCGCCTCTTCGGAGAAAGGCCGGCCGCGTGTCAACTGGCACCGGATGTCCGGCGTGTCGATTGTTGCACAGTTTTGTTCATTTGTAATTGACATCGAACATATGAACATATTCTGTATATCTCACGCGCTGTGTCATCCACCAGTCATATGCGCCGTGCAGGGAGGAAGAGACAGGGAACCGGCCGGGGCCGGACCAGTCGTGCACAGACAGGACAGGAGGTCTTATGAAGACGCTATTCATCAAGCTGCTGGGCAGCCAGCTGGCGCTCGCGGCAACTTTGTTTGCCGGCATGGCAAGTGCCGAAACGTTGACGCTCTACACATCCCAGCCGGAAGCCGATGCGGCCAAGACCGTGGAGGCCTTCAAGAAGGCGCAGCCCGGCATCGACGTGGCAATCTATCGTTCCGGTACCAGCGACATCCTCACAAAGATGGCGGCCGAATTCGCCGCCGGCAGCCCGCAGGCCGACGTGCTGTTGATCGCCGATGCGGTCTCGATGGAGTTGCTGAAGAAGGATGGCCGGCTGCTGCCTTATCCCGAGGCAAAGCTCGACGGCATCGAGCCGGATGCTTACGACGCCGACAAGACCTATTTCGGCAGCAAGCTGATCACCACCGGCATCGTCTACAACACCGCGGCTGCGCAAAAACCCGAGCATTGGGCCGATCTCGCCAAGCCGGCCTATGCCGATGGTCTCGTCATGCCGAGCCCGCTCTATTCAGGTGCCGCCGCCTACCTGCTTTCGGGTTTCGCCAGCGATGCCGATTACGGCTGGGATTTCTTCCAGAAGCTGAAGGCCAACAACACCGTCAGCGTGCGCGGCAATGGCGCGGTGCTGAAGTCCGTGGCATCAGGCGAGAAGCCCTATGGCATCCTCGTCGACTTCATGGCGATGAACGCCAAGAAGAAGGGCTCGCCGGTGGAATTCGTGTTCCCCTCGGAAGGCGTTCCGGCCGTGACCGAACCGGTCGCGATCATGAAGACGGCCAAGAATGTCGACGGCGCCAAGAAGTTCGTCGACTTCATTCTTTCGGACGAAGGCCAGAAGCTGGCGCTTTCGATGGGCTACCTGCCGGCACGGGCCTCGGTCGGCCGGCCCGAATGGCTGCCGGAAGGCGTCAAGGTCAAGGTAATGTCGTTCGACACCAAGGCAATCGTCGCCAAGACCGACGCCGACAAGGCGAAGTTCTCGGAACTGTTCGGCGGCTGACAAGGCTCGGCGATCCGGCCGGGATGCCGCTTCGGCGGCATCCCCACTGCGCGCTGGTCGAATTTCAGGAAAGCAACGATGCCATCAACGATCAGGGAAAGCCGGGGCCAGGAAATGGTCCTGACGGCGGCGGTAGCCGTCGTCATCGTGCTGCTCTCCCTGCTGCCGATGCTGCGCCTGATCAAGGAAATCGTGGCACCCGGCGGCACGGTGTCGACGATGGCCCTGGAGGCTGGACTGAGAAGCCCGGCGACCTGGATCGCCACCTGGCACACGCTTGTCGTCGGCATAGGCGGCACGGTGCTTGCCGTGCTGTCGGGAACGCTGGTGGCGGTGCTCATCACGCTGACCGACATACGCGGCCGAAGCGCGCTGGTGCTCTGCTACGTCATGCCGCTGATGATCGCGCCGCAGGTCACGGCGCTTGCCTGGCTGCAACTGTTCGGACCGGCCAGCCCGTTCCTCAAGCTGTTCGGCGCCGCACCGCCGCTGGGCACCAAGAACCCGCTCTATTCCACGTCGGGCATCATCCTGCTGCTCGGCGTGCAGTATGGCCCGCTGGTGTTCCTGCTGGTGCGCGCCGGCCTGCGCAAGCTGCCGCGCGAACTGGTCGAGGCGGCGCGAGCCGGCGGCGCGAGCTGGTTCACCGTGCTCGTCACCATCGTGCTACCCCTGATGACACCGTCGATCATGGCGGCAGCGGCACTGGCCTTCGTGTCCTGCGTCGGCAATTTCGGCATTCCCGCCTTTCTCGGCATTCCCGCCAATTACTTGGTGCTGCCGACCTTGATCTATCAAAAACTGGCCGGCGGCGGGCCGGCCGTGCTCGGCGAGACGGCGTTCCTGTCGGTGCTGATCGGCATCATCGCCATGGCCGGTATTATCGCCCAGGAGGTCATGAGCCGGCGCCGCGACTACCGCATCAGCTCCACCTCGCTGCCCGCCGAGCCCTACGAGCTTGGCCGCTGGCGTCCGATCGTCCAGGCCGGCATGTGGCTGCTGGTCGTGCTGGTGTTGTTCCTGCCGCTGTTCGGGCTGGTGCTGACGTCGCTGGTTCCCGGCTACGGCATCGCGCTCAGCGCCAAGACGGCGACGCTCGACAATTACCGTTTCGTGCTGTTCGAGCACGCTGCCGCCAGCCGCGCCTTCTTCAACAGCTTCTGGCTGTCTATCGCCGCCGCCTTCTTCGCGGTCCTCGTCGCCGTGCCGATCGGCTATCTCATTGCCTGGGGCAAGCAGCGCTGGGTGCGGCTGCTCAATCTTTCGGTCGAACTGCCCTATGCCTTGCCCGGCGTGGTGCTGGCGATCGCGTCGCTGCTGCTGTTCCTGCGGCCGATCCCGCTGACCGGCATACAGCTTTACAACACGGTCTGGATCATCCTCTACGCCTATCTCGCCCGCTTCCTGGTGCTGGCCTTGCGGCCGACGATCAGCGGCTATCACCAGATCGACCGGACGCTGGAGGAGGCTGCACAAGTGGCGGGCGCCGGCCTATTCACGCGCATGCGCACCATCGTCTTTCCTTTGGTGGCGCCGGCGGCGATCGCCGGCGGCCTGCTGATCTTCATGACGGCGCTCAGCGAGCTCACGGTCTCGGCGCTGCTGTGGTCGTCGGGTTCCGAGACAATCGGCGTGGTGATGTTCTCGTTCGAACAGGGCGGCGATTCCAACTACGCGGCGGCGATGTCCGTCATCACGGTCGCGGTCACCTTCGTGCTGATGCTGGTGACCAACCTGCTTGCCCCTCACCTTCCGAGTGGAGTTCTGCCATGGCGCGATTGACCCTGGACCATGTGACCAAGAGCTTCGCCGAGTTCGATGCGGTCAAGGACGTTTCGATCGATGTCGGCGACGGCGAATTCCTTGCCGTGCTCGGGCCTTCCGGCTGCGGCAAGACGACGTTGCTGCGGCTTGTCGCCGGCTTCGAGAAGGTGACGTCGGGCGAAATCCGCATCGGCAGCGAGGTCGTGTCGGGTGCAGGCGGCAGCGTTCCACCAGAGAAGCGGC
Organism: Mesorhizobium sp. B1-1-6; assembly: GCF_006443035.1. Taxonomy (NCBI): domain Bacteria; kingdom Pseudomonadati; phylum Pseudomonadota; class Alphaproteobacteria; order Hyphomicrobiales; family Phyllobacteriaceae; genus Mesorhizobium; species Mesorhizobium sp. B1-1-6. The sequence goes on from NZ_VFWR01000022.1 coordinate 87,395, forward strand.
GGGTCGGCATCGTCTTCCAGAACTACGCATTGTGGCCGCACATGACGGTCGCCGAGAACATCGGCTATTCGCTCAAGGTTGCAAAGCTGGACAAGGCGGTCGCCCGCCAGAAGGTTGCCGACGCGCTGGCCCTGGTCAATCTACAGGGGTTAGGAGACCGTAGGCCGGCCAACCTCTCCGGCGGCCAGCGCCAGCGCGTGGCCCTGGCGCGCTGCCTGGTCGCCGCGCCCTCGCTGGTATTGTTCGACGAGCCACTCGCCAATCTCGACGTGCATCTCAGGGCCTCGATGGAGGACGAGTTCGCCGCCTTTCACAAGCGCACCGGCACGACCATCGTCTACATCACCCACGATCAGGCCGAGGCCATGGCGCTGGCCGATCGCATCGCGGTGATGGATCACGGTCGCCTGGTCCAGCTCGCGACGCCGCGCGAGCTCTATCATGAGCCGGCGAATGAAATGGTGGCCTCCTTCATTTCACAGGGCATTCTGCTTCCGGCCGACGTGCTGAACGCCGAGGAAGCCGGTCATTGCAAGGTCCGGGTTCTCGGAACCGAGCTGGTCGTCCGCTGCCGGGCAGGCGAGCGGCCGCGCGCCAGCGCAAGGATCTGCTGCCGGTCGGCCGATCTCGACGTCTCGCCGGACGGCCCCGGCTTCGATGGCCTCGTCAAGCGGGTGATCTACCAGGGTGGCTCGGCGCGCATCGAATTTACGCCTTCCGCAGGACCTGATCTTACCTTGCATTTCGAGCAGCCCGACCCGGTCGTGCTGGAGAGCGGAGCCCAGGCGCGCCTGCGCATTAAGTCCGGCTGGGTAATCCCGGCGGAGGCGGCGTCGTGATGAAGCTGGACCTGGCCGGCGGCTTCGGCGAAAAGGGCCGCACCAGCGTTGCCGTCCGCAGCGGAAACGATCGCATCCTGCTCGATATCGGCATCAAGGTCGGGGCCACAGGGGCGGAGTACTATCCGGCACTTGACGGGTCGATCGCCGACATCGATGCGTTGTTTGTCTCGCATGCGCACGAGGATCACGTCGGTGCTCTGAGCTGGCTTTTGTCGCGCGGCTATGCCGGTCCGATTTTCATGACGGCCGAAACCCGCGCCGAGGCTCCGGCCACGCTCGCCGGCTATGCCGATCCCGGGGATCTCAAGCGATTTCCCTTTCCGGAAGATCGCATCGAGATTTTCGAACCCGGCGATTTGCTGAAGAGCGGCAATCTCACGGTCAGGACGGGGAGGTCGGGACATGTCGTCGGCGGCGTCTGGTTTGCCGTCGACGATGGCAAGAGCCGCGTCGTCTATTCGGCCGACGTGGTGCCGGACAGCAATGTCTTCGTGATGGACGCGATCCCCGAATGCGATCTTCTCGTTCTCGACGCGTCCTATGGCGCCGATCCCGTGCCGGGTGCGGCGCGCGCCGAGGCCATTTCGGGCTGGGTGGCGCGCCATTCGAACGGATGCCTTCTGCCGACGCCGCTGTCGGGGCGGTCGCTGGAATTGATCGCGGCCTTGCCGGGACCCTTCGCCATCCACGCCGGCATGCGTGCTTCGCTCGAAGCGCAGATCGCCGCCACTTCAGCGCTGCTGCCTGGCGTATCCGAGATCCTGCGCTTGCGGCTGGGTAGTGCCGCAGACTGGACCGACGCCGACCCGCTGCCCTCGCTGCCCTTGCTGGCCGATGACGGCATGGGCGAGGCCGGGCCTTCGTCCCGCCTGCTGCCGCGCGCCGACCGGGCCGGCTTTCCGGTGTTGCTGACCGGGCATCTGCCCTCCGGCTCCCCCGGCGATCTGCTGCACAAGGCCGGCCGGGCGGACTGGGTGCGCATGCCCACCCACC
>NZ_VFWR01000023.1:0-51007 GCF_006443035.1 Mesorhizobium sp. B1-1-6
TCGCTACGGCGCGACTAACGGCGCGCTCGCGAGCGGCTTCGTAACCGCCGAGCTACACCACCTGTGGGGACACGACCTCGATCGATCGTGCCAAAGACTGTATTGCCGGCTCGTGGTGCGGCCACAAGGCGACTCGAGTGCGCCAACAACTCGCAAAATGTTCGGGGTTCGAGTCGATGGAGCGCTATCGCTTTCCCCGCTCGTCGGGCTGCCAGTTCCGGCTTCGCTGCTACGCTTGAGCGATTTGGGCCGCCCAACTACGGGGTCAGAAACTCGAATCCCTTTGAACTCCCCGAGATCGATGAAGCTGCGAATTACGAACTCGCAATGGCTGGGTCGCATTTGCGCTGGGTCAAAGCTCGTCGCGTCCATTGAATACAAGATGTGGCGAACGACGGCCTTTCGGCCTTTGCAGCAATGGAGGCGATTCTGATGAAACTGATGGCATCTCTGTCCCTGGCGACCTACCCAGACGCGAACTCCACGAAAATCGCGGCGAACGCGGTCGCTGTCGTCAAGAAAATCGACGCGGCGCTGTACGCCGTAGCCATCGACGTCGACATTCCCGACGTTTCGAACGCGCTTTCAAATTATTTGCTGGACCTTCCCTACAAGATACAAGAGGCCGAGGCGACCAGTCGCAAAAGTGGCAAAGATCTGCTCGAGGCAGTCACCCAAGAGGCCGCGCGCGCCGGTGTGACCCTCACCACGCAGGAATTGACAGCATCACCGGCCTTGATGGGAGATGTTGCCGCGAAGCATTCCCGCTATTTCGATGTCTGCCTGGTCGGCTGGGCGCCGGGCAACCAGGCGACGCGAATGTTAGCCGAGGCGATACTGTTCGACTCGGGTCGACCGACCCTGCTTCTTCCAGACTCCACAGACGTTGGGGCCTTTGGACGCGTCGTTATCGCGTGGGACGGCAGCCGGGTAGCCGCACGGGCTGTTGCCGACGCGCGGGCGTTTCTTGAACGTGCCTCGACGATCACCGTTTTGACCGTGACCGATGAAAAGCCGCTTCCGGGGCAGGGGATCGGCGAACGCCTTGCGCTGGGCTTGAGAACGCGCGGTCTTGCGGCCGAGGCTGTCTCCATCCAGGCAGGGGACAGTTCAATCGGAACAGCCCTTCAGGAGCATGCGCTGAAGATCGGCGGCAATCTGCTTGTCATGGGCGGATACGGCCACTCCCGCGTCAGGGACTTCGTGCTTGGCGGCGCCACCGAAGGCATTCTCGCGGATCTGCGCCTGCCTGTCCTGCTGTCGCATTAGGTCGTGGCGAGATGAGAGGCGACAAGGATCCTATCCTGCGTTTCCACGGCGCAGCCCATGGCGTCACCGGCTCATGCTATGAGATCGAGACGCTGCATTCGCGCATCCTCATCGACTGTGGCTTGTTCCAGGGGTCGAAGTCCGAGCGGGAATTGAACTACGGTGCGTTCCCGTTTCCACCGGATGCGATTGACGCTGTCATCCTGACGCACGCGCATATCGATCACAGCGGCCTTTTGCCGAAACTGGTCAGGCAGGGCTTTTCTGGCCCCATCCATACGACGCGCGCTACCATCGATGTTTGCTCGGTCATGCTGCCGGATTCGGCGCATATCCAGGAAATGGAGGTCGAGCACCTGAACCGCCGCAACGCGCGGCGCGGTCGCCCGCTCGTCGAGCCGATCTACAGTCAGCTGGATGCCGCCGCGTGCATGACCTTGTTCCGAGCTTTGGAATATGGCGAATGGACCACGGTCGCCGAAGGCCTTCGCGCCCGCTTCTGGAACGCTGGCCACCTGCTAGGTTCGGCATCGGTGTTGCTCGAGATCGACCGACACGATGCGCCCTCGCGGATCATATTTTCGGGCGACATCGGCCCAGGCCACAAGCTGCTTCAAACCGACCCCGAGGGGCCGGCAGGCGTCGACTATCTGATCTGCGAATCGACCTATGGCGACCGCGACCGGCCGGACGTTTCGCCCGAACAGCGGCGATCCCAGCTTGGCGACATCGTGCGTGGAGCCGCCGAGGCCGGCGGCCCGCTCATCATTCCGTCCTTCGCTGTCGAAAGGACGCAAGAACTGCTGGTCGACCTGTATTTGCTCATGCAAGCGGGGGAAGTGCCGACAGCTCCGGTCTTCGTTGACTCGCCGCTGGCGACACGCGCCAGTGCGATTTTTGAGCGCCATGCCAATGAGATCGAACAGGGTGACGTGTTGCGCCAGGCCCTGAACTCGAAGGAGCTGCGCTTCACCGAGACGGTGGAACAGAGCAAGGCGATCAACCGCCTGAGCGGCTTCTTCGTGGTGATCGCCGCCAGCGGCATGTGCGACGCGGGGCGTATCCGCCATCATCTCAAAGCCAATCTCTGGCGCAGGAATGCCACGGTGATGATGGCCGGATACCAGGCCCAAGGGTCGCTTGGCAGGATCCTCCTCGACGGCGCGCAGCGCGTGCGCATCCAGGGTGAGGAAGTCGAGGTCAAGGCGCGTATCAGCCTGTTCGACCTCTATTCCGGCCATGCCGACGCCAGCGAGCTGGTCGCCTGGCTCAAGGCCCGAACCCCGGTGAGGCAGCAGGTGTTCCTGACGCATGGAGAGGAGGCTGGACTCGGCGGTCTGCGTGGAAGGCTTGCAGGACTGATACCCGACGACAAGATCATCATTCCTAGGCTGGACGATGCTTTCCAGTTGACCCCCGGTCGCAGTTTGCCGGTCGAGGTCAACGAGCCCCGCCGTCTGAGGTCGGAAAAGATTGCCCGCCTCGACTGGCACAATGACCTTTCAAAACTTCTCCTGGACGTAAACGAGGCGGTCAGCGCCGCAGCCGACGAGCGGAGTCGAGCAGCGGTGATCAGGCGCATGCGCAGGGCGCTCGACACCGGCGACAGTAGCATCTGAGCACGTGACGGAGCCTGAAGGAGCACCCAAACAGTGCGCTGGTGATGGAAGAAAGCCAAAATGTCTCGAGCCACCTCATCGATCATTGCCTTGACCGGCCTCAGCGAAGCTGAGGCACAGGCTAGGCTTGTCACCGACGGGTTCAACGAGTTGCCCAGATCCAGCCGTCGGACGCCCTTGCGAATCTCTATCGAGGTCGTGCGAGAGCCGATGCTTGCCCTGCTGTTGGGTGGAGGCTGCGTCTATCTGCTTCTTGGCGATCTTCAGGAGGCGTTGATCCTGATTGCATTTGCCACCTTGTCGGTGGGGATTACCATCGTTCAGGAGGCGCGGACCGAGCGTGTTCTGGAGGCGTTGCGCGACCTGACAAGTCCGCGCGCCCTGGTAATACGCGATGGCGAACGCAGGCGGATTGCGGGTCGCGAGGTGGTGCGCGGCGATACGGTCGTGCTGGGCGAGGGGGATCGGATTCCGGCCGATATCTTGCTCATCCAGAGTCGAGATATCCAGACCGACGAGTCCTTGCTGACAGGAGAGTCCGTGCCGGTGCGAAAGATTGCTGCCGGGCAAGGCGATCTGCCAGCTGAATGCAGGCCCGGGGGTGATGACCTGCCTTTCGCATTTTATGGATCACTCGTCGTTCGCGGTTCAGGCATCGGCGAAGTTCTGGCAACCGGGCCGCTCAGCCAAATCGGTGCGATCGGGCAATCGCTTAGCACCATGGAGACCGAAGCACCCCGCCTGCAGCGACAGACAAAACGCCTTGTCGCCATCTTCGCACTGGTCGGCGGCGCGGTCAGTGTTCTCGCGGTCGTGCTTTATGGCCTGCTGCGTGGCGGATGGCTCGATGCGGCGTTGGCCGGTATTGCGCTCGGCATGTCGATGCTGCCCGAGGAATTTCCCATGGTGCTGACAATCTTCATGGCCATGGGCGCATGGCGCATCTCGCAGGCGCGCGTGCTCACGCGTCGTGCAGCAGCGATCGAGACGCTTGGCTCGGCAACGGTCCTTTGCACCGACAAGACCGGAACGCTGACCGAGAACCGCATGACAATTGCAGAACTGAGAACGCCCGATGGCAAACTGTTTCGCCTGAACAACTCAAACACAGAGATGCCTGCGGCATTTGGGGAGTTGGTCGAGATCGGCGTGCTTGCCAGTGCCGAGATTCCCTTTGATCCGATGGAAAGGGCATTTCACAAACTCGCACAGGAGCGATTGCCCAAGCGCGCAGCCAGCACTGATCGCAAGCTGGCCCGCGCCTATGGGTTGCGCCCTGAACTGTTGGCAATGTCGAATGCCTGGCAATCGTCAGATGGAGGCGCCGACTGCCTGATCGCCGCCAAGGGTTCGCCGGAGGCCATCGCGGCACTCTGCCATCTCCCTGCGGATCGTGTCGATTCGGTCAAGGATGTTGTGGACGCCATGGCGATGGAAGGACTGCGCGTCCTGGGCGTTGCGGTTTCCAGCCATGCTGGCGATCAACTGCCGGACAAACAGACTGGTTTCGATTTCGAATTCATCGGCCTCGTCGGACTTGCCGATCCCCTGCGTTCAGGGGTTCCGGACGCGGTGAGCAATTGCCGCTCCGCCGGAATTAGAGTGATCATGATTACCGGGGACTATCCCGCGACCGCGAAAGCAATCGCCAGCCAGGCCGGGCTCGATTTCAACGATGTCGTCACCGGCGAAGAGCTCAAGACACTGGATGACGCTGCCCTGTCGGCACGGGTGAAGACCGCAGCGGTGTTCGCGCGGATCATGCCCGAGCAGAAATTGGCAATCGTCAGAGCCTTGAAGGCCAATGGTGAGATTGTCGCCATGACTGGAGACGGCGTCAACGATGCTCCGTCGCTGAAAGCCGCAAACATTGGCATTGCCATGGGCGGTCGCGGCACGGATGTCGCGCGGGAGGCGTCGTCCATCGTCCTCCTCGACGACGACTTCGGGTCGATAGTCAAAGCCATCCGGCTGGGTCGCCGCATCTACGACAACTTGCGCAAGGCAATGGGCTTCATTCTTGCCGTGCACGTGCCGATCGCTGGGCTGGCCCTGCTTCCATTGCTGTTTGGGCTTCCTATCCTGTTCGGGCCAATCCACATTGCCTTTCTGGAGATGGTGATCGATCCGGTCTGCTCATTGGTCTTTGAAGCAGAAACAGAGGAAGACGACACGATGAGGCGTCCGCCGCGGAATCCGGAAGCTGCGCTCTTTTCGCGCTGGCTGATCGCGTGGAGCGTTGTGCAGGGCCTGCTGGCATTCGCGCTTGTCGCTGGCATCTTCCTCTTCGCCTTGCACTGGGGAATGCCGGAAAACGAGATTCGAGCCCTGACGTTCTTCTCGCTGGTGCTGACGATCGTTGGGCTGATTTTCGTCAACCGTACGTTCAGCGAGTTGCTGCTGATTGCGTTGTTCCGGCCAAATCGATCGCTTGCTTTTGTCGTCGTAGTGGTTGCGGCAGCGCTGGGCGGGACGCTTCTGTGGCCGCTCGCGAGTGATCTCTTCCAGTTCGGACCGCTGCATCTGGACGACCTCGCCGTGACGCTTGCGGCCGGATTGGCAGTGCTGGTCTGCCTTGAGTTCCTGAAACATTTCTGGCGGGAGCGGCTGAAAACCTGATCATTGATGCAAGCCTGACCGTGGTTCCGACCAGCGCGAACGCCCAGCTTGCGGAGCGCGCGCAGCGACGGTCGGGCCGAGCAGTGATGAACCGAAAGGCGAACGATGCGTTGGTGCCATGTCTGAGGCGCAATCCGCAGGCTTTCGCAAAATGAGCAACGGAGCCAAATCAGATGACCGAACATTCGGCAACATCAGTCAACACCAAACGGTTGTCCGAACAGGAGTTGCACGACATTGACGCCTATTGGCGAGCTGCGAACTATCTCACGATCGGCCAGATCTACCTGCTCGACAATCCGCTGCTGCGTGAACCGTTGCGGTTGGAGCACGTCAAGCCGCGTCTCCTCGGCCACTGGGGAACGTCGCCCGGCCTGAGCTTCATCTATGCGCACCTCAATCGCGCGATCCGGCTCAGGGACGCAGATGTGATCTATGTCTGCGGCCCCGGCCATGGCGGCCCGGCAATGGTGGCGAATACCTATCTGGAAGGCACCTACAGCGAGCTCAATCCCGACATTGCGATGGACGAGCAGGGGATGCGCAAGATGTTCCGGCAGTTTTCGTTTCCCGGCGGTATCCCGAGCCATGCAGCACCAGATGTGCCCGGCTCGATCCATGAGGGTGGCGAGTTAGGCTATTCGCTGTCGCACGCATATGGCGCAGCCTTTGACAATCCGGATCTTGTGGTTGCCTGCGTCGTCGGCGACGGCGAGGCTGAAACGGGGCCGCTGGCAGCCGCGTGGCATTCCAACAAATTCCTCAACCCCGCGCGCGGCGGGGCGGTGCTGCCGATCCTGCATCTGAACGGCTACAAGATCGCCAATCCAACTATTCTGGGCCGCATTCCCGAAGACGAATTGCGCGCGCTGTTTGCCGGCTACGGCTATGAGCCGCTGTTCGTGGAAGGCCACGAACCTGCCCTGATGCATGAGCGCATGGCGAGCGTGCTCGACGATGCGCTAGACCGCATCCGCGCGATCCAGCAAGCCTCGCGCGCTGGCTCGGCGTCGCCGACGCCGCGACCAATATGGCCGATGATCGTGCTGCGCAGCCCCAAGGGCTGGACGGGACCGAAAGAGGTCGACGGTCTGAAGACAGAGGGCTTCTGGCGCTCGCACCAAGTTCCCTTGTCAGGCCTTGCGGAAAACCCCGCCCATCTCAAGCTGCTCGAGGAGTGGCTGAAAAGCTACCGGCCCGAGGAACTGTTCGACGCCGCCGGCGCTCCTGTCGCCGCGATCCGTGCCACGGCACCCCAGGCGACACGGCGCATGAGCGCCAACCCTCATGCCAATGGCGGCCTGCTGCGCAGGTCTCTCGAACTGCCCGGGTTGCATGACCACGCCATTGCGGTAGAGCGCCCCGGCGGCGTCAAAGCCGAGTCGACGCGGGTCATGGGCAGTTTCCTGCGTGATGTCATGCAGTTAAACGAGGCCTCGAAAAACTTCCGGATCGTCGGCCCGGACGAGACTGCTTCGAACCGCCTTCAGGACGTGTTTGAAGTGACCGAGCGTGGCTGGATGGAGAAGATGCTGCCCGAAGACGTTCATCTGGGGCGCGATGGCCGGGTTCTCGAAATCCTCTCCGAGCACACCTGCCAGGGCTGGCTGGAAGGCTACCTGCTAACCGGGCGCCATGGTCTGTTTTCCTGCTACGAGGCGTTCATCCACATCGTCGATTCCATGTTCAATCAGCACGCGAAATGGCTCGATGCCTGCCGCGACATCCCCTGGCGGCGGCCGATCGCATCGCTGAATTATCTGTTGTCTAGCCATGTCTGGCATCAGGAACACAACGGCTTCAGCCATCAGGACCCTGGCTTCATCGACGTCGCCCTCAACAAGAAGGCCGACATCGTGCGGGTCTACCTGCCACCGGACGCCAACACCTTGCTGTGCGTGACCGACCATGTGCTGCAGACATGGAACCGCATCAACGTCATCGTCGCCGGCAAACCGCCGTCATGGCAGTGGCTGTCGATGGACAGGGCAATTGTTCACTGCCGGGCAGGGATCGGCATCTGGGACTGGGCGTCAACCGACGATGGGGCTGAGCCCGACGTCGTGATGGCTTGCGCTGGCGACGTCCCGACCCTCGAAACGCTGGCCGCAGTGCAGATCCTCAGGCAACAGGTTGCCGATCTCAGGATCAGGGTGGTCAATATCGTCGACCTGATGACTCTCCAGCCAAAGGAATATCATCCGCACGGTCTTTCGGATCGTGAGTTCGATGCGCTGTTCACCACCGACAAGCCGGTCATCTTCGCCTATCACGGCTATCCCTGGACAATCCATCGCCTGACCTATCGTCGCACCAACCATGACAACATCCATGTGCGCGGCTACAACGAGGAGGGCACGACCACGACACCTTTCGATATGACGGTGCTGAACGGTCTCGACCGGTTTCATATCGTCCAAAGCGTCGTAGATTGGGTTCCGCGACTGAAGAGCATGCAGGTCGGCATCAAGCAGGCGATGGACAGCAAGCTGCTTGAACATCGAGCCTATATTCGCGCCCATGGGCAGGATATGCCGGAGATCCTTGAGTGGAAGTGGGAGCAGGATGCCGATGAGGGGCCGAAGCGTCCGGATTGAACGGATGCCCGTTCGCAGGCGCATAGCTGCGGCAACATATCGGACGGCTTCATGACCGATGCGATCCTTGTCCTGAACGGTGGTTCTTCGAGCTTGAAGTTCGCCGTCTTCGAGCGACGAGGCGAGCTCCCGGTGCTGCTGCGCGGCAATGTCTCCTCTCTCGGTCAACAACCGCGGCTGCGGGTCGAGGCCGCGGCCGGCAGGTCCAAGATCGACAAGAGCCTGGGCGAAGCACCGATCGCTATGGGCAAGGCGTTCGCGGCGGTTGCATCCGTGCTCGCCGAAAACGATCTCCTGCGCCGCATCGACAGGGTAGGGCACAGGATCGTTCACGGTGGGCGTGACTTCACCGAAGCGACGCTGCTCGACGAACGCACGCTCAAAGCGCTGCGCCTGCTAGAGTCGCTGGCGCCCATCCATCAGCGGATCAATCTCGAGATTGTCGCACTGGCTGCTGAACTCTTGCCGCAGGCCCTCCAGATCGGGTGCTTTGACACAGCGTTTCATTCGACCAGGCCGGAGCTCGCCAAAATCTACGGGCTGCCGCGCGCGATGACTGACGCGGGCATCGTTTCCTACGGCTTTCATGGGTTGTCCTACAGTTATGTTGCTTCGAAACTGCGTGACCGATACGGCGCGCGCGCCGGCGGTCGGGCGATCGTCGCCCATCTCGGCAGCGGCGCCAGCCTGTGCGCCATGGATGCCGGACGAAGCATCGCCACGACGATGGGGTTTTCGACCCTGGACGGTCTGGTGATGAGCACGCGTTGCGGCGCACTTGACCCGGGGGTCATCCTTCACTTGCTGCAGGAACGGCGACTATCCGGGGACGAACTGGTCACGCTTCTTTACGAGCAATCCGGCCTGCTCGGTGTGTCTGGAATATCTGGGGATATGCGGACCCTGATCGGCTCAGACGACCCTGCCGCCGCCGAGGCTGTCGATCTCTTCGTTTATCGGATCGGACGCGAGATAGGATCGCTGGCCGCTGCCATGGGGGGACTGGACACGCTTGTGTTCACTGCCGGCATTGGCGAAAACGCGGCGTTGATCCGGGAAAGGATCAGCGCCGCCGCGGCCTGGCTCGGAGTCGGTCTCGACGAAGAGCGAAACCGGGAAGGCGACGAGGTGGTCAGCGCCACGAATTCCCGCGTCGATGTCCTTGTCATTCCAGCGGATGAAGAAAGAGCTGTGGCCAGCGAGATACTCGACTTTCGACCTGCGCGCGCGAAACGGCCCGGGAGGGAGCGCGGTAGCTAAGCGGCTGATCGCGCCCCCAGCTCTCGCCGAACCAGGACCAGCGTCGCATCGTCGGGATCGGTCGTGACGCTGAAACCCATGTCGCGCTCGACCTCGATCGCAGCACGGTTTTCACGGCTCTCGATCGACTCGATGGCCTTGAGGCCGAGGCCCTCGGCGTATTTCGCAATATAGGCGAGCAGCTCCCAGCCAACGCCCAGATGCTTGCGATCCTGGCGAATGCAGATCGCGACCTCGCCGTTTCGATCGGCTCGATCGCTTGCCAGTGTCGCAACCGCGATCAGCATACCGTCGATTGAGAATGCTAGAAAATTATGGATATGGGCGTCGTCTGAGCGTGTCATCGCGACCAGCCGTTCATGCGAGACTTCCTTCACAGCGCCGAGAAAGCGGAAGCGCAGGTCGTCCGCGGTCACATGAGTGAAGAACTCGGCCAGCGTTGGCTCATCCTCAGGGCGCGCGCGGCGCACTTCGAAGCGAAAGCCGGTATGGGTTGTAAGTGTGTTGTCCATCGTCATCTGGTCCTTGAACTGGGGCCGATTCTTCGGCGTCATTGTCGTCTCTTGCGCAGGCAGGCGCCTCTATTCGCTCATGCAGTGGAGCGCGTCGTGCTTAACGATTTCGATGCTGCGCAGGTTGAGGAGGCGAATGACGCCCTTGTCCTTCAGCCGGGTGAAGACCCGCGAGACGGTCTCGATGGTCAGGCCGAGATAGTCGCCGATGTCCATGCGCGACATTGGCAGCTCGACCTGCCGCAAGCCGCCCTGCCGCTCGGCCATATCCACCAGGAAAGCGGCGACGCGTTCGATGGCGTTCTGGCGGCCGAGGACCAGGAGGTGCTCCTGCGCCCTCGTCAGACCCTTGAGCGCCAAGGGCAGTAGCTGATGGGACATGTCCGCTCCAGCGCTAAAGCGGAACGAGCGTACCCCGGTGGCATTGATCGCCTCGGCGAAGAAATGATGCTTCGTGTCGGCTTCGAAGCCGAAAGTCTCTCCGGCGAGGTGGAAGGCGCTGATCTGTCGGCGGCCGTCCGCGAGCAGGCGGTAGATGCGCACGGCGCCGAATTCGACCTGGTAGAAAGCGCCGGCTTTCTCGCCTTGAGCATAAATCTCCGAACCGGCGGGAAAGAAGCTGACCGGCTGTTGCGTTTCCGAGCCGAAGGCCGCTGGCAGGCTTGACTGAGCAGGTTGCGACGGCAATGAAATTCTGGAAGCGGTGTAGGCGTGCATGGCTGTTTTCCCGGTTGTTCCGTGACACAGCAATCGCGCGAATCCGCAGGTCGCGAAATTCGGTTTTATCCCTACGGGAAACTACCTAGTCGCGAGGATTGTTGATCCACATCAAGTGGTCACACGGTCCGGCGTGGCCCTAGGAGAGCGTGCCATCGCGGTGGAATGGCTGAACATGACTGGTGGGCGCCGAATTTGCCAGGCGTCTGCCGTCGTGCGTTTGTACACACGGCGTATGACAAAGGCGAAGTATCCGATCTGCAGAATGAGCAGGTTGACAATCGTCCAGCCTGCCGCGCTCCAGACTGAACCTGTTGCCACGTAGGCCCACAGACCCACGATACCCGACGTCAAAAACATTCCGACCAGGAATTGCGGAAGATACATCGCTGCCCACCCAGCCATTTCGATGCAAGATTTCGAAACGACTCCCTATTGCTATCGCCCAAAGCGTAAGCGACCGGCGCGCCTGGCCACCGTTGCGGCCAGATCGATGCCAACGTCGATCTTGTCCGTTCGCTTTGCCATCCCTGGACTTCCGACCGCTTTCGCCTCGACTCTGCGTCGTATCGCTTCCTGCCCAGTGGCTCAGTTCGAGAGCAGCCGGTTAATCGCCCCTTGCTTCAGCAAGGAGCGGGTCATACCGCCAAACGCCCATTCGCGGATACGGCTGTGGCCGTAGCTGCCCGCGACCACAAGGTCGGCACCCATCGCCCGGGCGACTTCGGACACGGCTTCGCAAGCGTCCGCTTGGCCGACGTCCAGAACCTCCGATCTTGCCTTGACGCCATGTATCATCAGGAAGCGGAGCACATCCCCGACACTTTCGCGTGCGCTTCTCTGGTTTTGCTCCTCGATCGTCGCCACAAGGACATGTTGTGCACCGGTCAAAAAGGGCATTGCATCGGTGACCGCGCGCCGCGCCTCGCGGGTATCCTTCCAAGCCACCAGAACATTTTCGGACTTAAGCGGTGCAGCCTTGTCAGCCGCGAGCAACACGGGCCGTCCGGCCGACAGCACCAACGTTCCGACATCGACCATCCGGTGGCGGTCGCTGGGAACGCCCCGTTCGGGAGCCCCGGTCACGATGAGGTCGGCGGCGCGCGCATGCATTGCGAGCAGACGTGTTGGATCACCGATCTCCTCGCGCCAGAAGGCATCGTGTCCGACGACGACACTTAGGAATTCTTCCTTCAGAATCTTCAGGCGATCCTCGATATCCGTGCGGCGTTGCCGCATGATTTCGGCTGCCGCCGCGCCGCCATCGTCGCCTGGAACAAACACGTATGAATCGGCCGCCGCAAAACCGATCAGGGTAGCTTCGAAGCGTCGCGCCAACTCAAGCGCATAGGTCGTTCGCGGAGCTGCCGGGGAATCGACGTCGAGTTGAACCATGATGGTGTTAAAGGTCATTGCCGTGCCTCCGATGAGATTTATCGCAGGATCGCCGGAGCTGCGACCTTGCGCCTTGATACGCATCAAAGCCTGCATATCTTGCCAATCCATCAGGCCACATCGTCATGGACCGCGGCACCGCCGGGATGGTCCGAAGCGAAGCCTGATACCGACACCACCCACGGCACTATGCGGCCACACGGCTTTGAAACGCATCAATCCACGCTCCAGCTGGCTTCGAACCAGGTGCCGCGCTCGCCCGTCACAATCTCGACGGCGTCATCGAGCTTGCCGATTGCAGCGGGCTTGCCTGTCGCTTCAATGAATTCGATTGCAGCGCTGACCTTCGGTCCCATGGAGCCGGCCGGAAAATTCTTCCCGGATAACTCCTTGGGGGTCACGCGCCGAAGCGCCCGAGCGGCTGCTGTTCCGTAGTCGACATAGACGGCGTCGACATCGGTCAACAGGAGCAGTATGTCAGCCTTCAACTGGCGGGCAAGAAGCGAGCTTGCCAGGTCCTTGTCGATGACTGCTTCGACGCCGCAAAGCGTGCCGTCGTCCTGGGCAATCACCGGAATACCGCCGCCGCCGGTGCAGATGACGATCACGCCGCGCTCGACCAGGAACGAGATTACAGACGCTTCCAGGATTTCCAGCGGCATGGGTGAGGGCACGACACGGCGCCATTTGTCGCCATCGGGCGCTATCTGCCAGCCGCGCTCGCTGGCAAGCCTATGTGCGGTTGCCTCGTCGTAGACCGGGCCGATAGGCTTCGTCGGGTGAGCGAAAGCCGGATCGTGCGGGTCGACCTTCACCTGTGTCAGCAGGGTAGCAAAAAGCTTCTTTTTGAGGAGGTTGCCGAGTTCCTGTTCAATGACGTAGCCGATCATCCCTGCGCTTTCGGCGCCAAGCACGTCGAGTGGAAATGTGCGGCCATCCGAAGTCGCCGCTGCCTGCAGGGCCAGAAGTCCTACCTGCGGACCGTTGCCGTGAGTGACTACAATCGAGTGCCCTGCGTCGACCAGATTCGCCAATACAGCCGCGGCGCGCACGATGTTGGCGCGCTGGTTACCGGCTGTCATCGGTTCTCCACGGCGCAGCAATGCGTTTCCGCCGAGCGCAACAACGATGAGCATCTCAGTTGCCGATTGTTGCCACAAGCAGGGCCTTGATCGTGTGCATCCGATTTTCGGCCTGGTCGAAGACGATGGACGCAGCCGACTCGAAAACCTCGTCAGTGACCTCCATGCAGTCGATACCGTATTCCTTCGCAACGAAGGCGCCGATCTCGGTCTCTGTGTCGTGGAACGCCGGCAGGCAATGCATGAATTTGACGTGAGGGTTGCCGGCGGCAGCCATCACTTCGCTGGTCACGCGGTAGCGCGTCAAAAGACGAATACGCTCGGCCCAGCCCGATTTGTCTTCGCCCATCGACATCCACACATCGGTGTAGACAAAGTCGGCGTCCTGGACGCAGCTCGTGACGTCCTCGTCGAGCCGGAAGCGGCCGCCGCTGCGTTCCGCCAGGTCCCTGACATGAGCGCAGAACTCCTCGTCCGGCCAGAGTTCCTTTGGCGAGGCGATGCGCATGTCGATGCCGACCTTGGCTGCTCCCAGGGCGAGGGACAGCGCGACATTGTCCCGGCCCTCACCGACGAAGGTGACGGTCATGTCCGAAAGATGCTTGTGGGTGAATTCCCGCATGGTCATGAAATCGGCGAGGATCTGCGTCGGATGCGCCTCGTCGGTAAGGCCGTTGTAGACCGGCACGCCGGCATATGTGGCCAGCAATTCAGCCTGGTGCTGGCCAAAGCCGCGATACTCGATCGCGTCATACATGCGGCCGAGCACGCGAGCGGTGTCCTTCATGGATTCCTTGTGGCCGATATGGCTGCCGGTAGGGCCGAAATAAGTGACGTGAGCGCCCTGATCATAGGCAGCTACCTCGAACCCGGTCCGTGTGCGCGTCGAATCCTTTTCGAAGATCAGGGCGATGTTCTTTCTGACAAGACGCGGGATCTCGTGACCGGCGAGCTTGGCCGCCTTGAGGTCGGCGGCCAGCTTGAGAAGAAAGCGGATCTCGTCGGCGGTAAGATCGTCCAGGGTCAGGACGGAGCGGCCATGAAGGTTGATCGACATCGGGATTTCCTTTCGGGTCAAATCGGGTCGCGGACAATCGGGCAGGTCATGCAATGCCCGCCGCCGCGGCCGCGGCTGAGTTCGGCGCCTTCGACCGTGATCACTTCAATCCCGGCGCGGCGCAGCAGCGTGTTGGTATAGACATTACGGTCGTAGCCGATGACCACGCCGGGCTCGACCGCAACGACATTGTTGCCGTCATCCCATTGCTCGCGCTCGGCCTCGTAGCGGTCGCCGCCAGTGGCGATGATCCGCAGTGATTTCAGTCCAAGGCCTTCGGCAACCACAGCCGTGAACGGCTTTGTCTCATCGGTGACCTCGACCGACGCCTCGCCATCGCCCGGACGCAGCGAGAAGGTGCGTAGCCGGTCGACCACCGGCGGATACAAGGTCACAAGATCGCGATCACAGAAGGTGAAGACGGTGTCGAGATGCATGAAACTGCGGTCGCGCGGCATCAGTGCGGCAATCACGCGCGTGGCTTCACCAGCCGCGAACAGGTTGCGGGCGAGGTCGCCCACGGCCTGCGGCGTGGTGCGCTCTCCCATGCCGACGAGAACTGTTCCACCACCGATCGGCATCACATCGCCGCCCTCCAGGCTCGTGCCCGTTCCTGCATCCGGCGAAACAAAGGGAATGCCGCTGTCGCGAAAGTGGGGATGGAAACGGTAGACGGCTTCGACATTGGCTGCTTCCGGGCGTCTGGCGGGCCAGTACATGGAATTGACGGACACCGAGCCGTAGATCCAGCAGGAACTGTCACGGGTGAACAGCTGGTTCGGCAGCGGCGGCAACACGAAATCCTGGGGGGCAAGCGTCCTTCCCGTCAGGCCTTTGGGTTCGAAAGGAAGCTCGGCGCGGGCAATGCCCCCGACAAGGTAAGACGACAATTGCTCTGACGGCATCTCGTTGAGCCATCCGCGCAGCTCGTCGACCATGTCGAGCCCCACGACGCCGGGATGAACCCGGCGGTCGAGAAGCCAGTCGCGAGCCTTGGCCAGGCTCATTGTCTCAGCCAGGAGCTCCCCGAAGGAATGGACCAGGACACCGCGTTCACGCAATGCATCGACAAAGACATCGTGTTCCTGGCGAGCCCGCTTGACCCACAGCACGTCGTCGAAAAGCAGCGCCTTGCAGTTTTCCGGTGTCAGCCTGCGCAGGCTGAGATCCGGACGATGGACCATGACCTCGCGCAGACGGCCGACTTCGGAGTGGACACCCAGCTTCGTCATCGTGCCAATCCCTTCACAGCGGGCTGACGGCGCCGGTCCACATCTCGTAAACGGCGAGGATGGCGACGGCGACAAGGGCTGCGGCGAGCACTGCTTCGACAGGATGGAACACGCGCTGGTTAGTTTCGCGGCGAGCCCAGACGTAGAAGATGATGCCGGGCGCATAGAGGATAGCGCACATGAACAGGTAGGCAGGTCCGGCCGCATAGACGAGCCACAGCCCGTAGACCGTTGCCAGCAACCCCGCAAAAAGCGGTCCGGCGCGCTGCTCGCCACTCGCGTAGCTCTCGCCGGTCAGCGCGAGCTTGGCCGCGTAAGCTCCAGAAAAGATGTAAGGAACCAGAATCGCGGCCGACGCGATGTAGAACAGCGCCTGGTAGGTGCTCTGTGCGAAAAGCGTGATCACCAGGAAGGCCTGGACGAGCAGGTTGGTGATCAGAAGTGAGATCGACGGTACACCGCGCTCGCTTTCGAGGCCGAAGAATTTCGGCATCGTCCCGTCCTTGGCGGCGACATGCGGAATTTCGGCGGCGAGCAGCGTCCAGCTCAGGAAGGCGCCGATCACGGACACGACCAGCGCGATGTTGATCAGGATGGCACCCCAGGGACCCACCACCGCCTCAAGCACACCAGCCATGGACGGGTTCTTCAGCGCGGCAAGCTCAGGCTGGCTAAGAATGCCGAGCGACAGCAGCGACACCAGGGCGTAGAGCGCGAGGCAGGTGAAGAAGCCAAGAACTGTCGCCGTGGCGATGTCCTTGCGGCGCTCGGCACGGCCGGAAAAGACGCTGGCGCCTTCGATGCCGATGAACACCCACAGGGTCACCAGCATGGTGCTTTTCACCTGCGCGGTGATAGAGCCGAGACTGGCGTTGCCCAAACCGTTGAAGTCAAGCGACCAGACCTGCAATTTGAAGGCGACGGCAACAACCCCGACGAACAGGACGATCGGAGCAATCTTTGCAACCGTGACGATGAGGTTCACAACGGCGGCCTGCCGGATGCCGGCAAGAACCAGGATGTGGATCAGCCACAGCAGGACTGATGCGCCGAGCACCGCCTGCCAGGTGTTTCCATCGCCAAAAGCCGGAAAGAAATAAGACAGGGCGCTGAACACGATCACCGCGTAGGAAACGTTGCCGACCCAGGCGCTGATCCAGTAGCCCCAGGCGCTGTTGAAGCCGATGAAGGGGCCGAAGCCGGCCTTGGCGTAGGCATAGGGCCCGGCGTCGAGCTCGGGCTTGCGGGTCGCAAGCGATTGGTAGACGAAAACCAGCGCCAGCATGCCGACCGCGGTGATGGCCCAGCCAATCAGGATTGCGAGGGGACCGGCACCTGCCGCCATGTTCTGCGGCAGGCTGAACACGCCGGAGCCGACCATGGAACCGATCACCAATGCGGTCAGGGAACCCAGTCGAAGTTTCGTTGGCGCCGCTGTCGCGACTTTCGGGACAGGGATGTTGAAATCAGCCGTAGTCATGATGCTCTCCCCAATTTGAAGGCTCTGATGGGAGGCAGTGAACAGGAAGAAAGGGCCGGCAGCTTTGATGCGGGTCAATAACCGTTTTCTGTACGGGGGCACTCGGGCGCTGTTTCTGGCTTTGGATTGCTGGACCAAAGTCGCTCGGACCTGCGCTCCACTTGCACCTCTCGAGATCCGTCGAGGGCGCGAATCGGATTTGGTGCATTGACAGGTCGTCAGGCGATGTCCGCCGGCTTGGCTTTGCGTTTTCGCCCCGTGATCATGGCCCGTACCAGGTTTTCGCGATGGCGAAAGCTTGCCAGCGCAACGCCGCCTATATGGAAAAGGACCAGCACAAGTAAGCCGTGCGCGCTTAGGCTGTGTGCCGTTTCGACCCACGACACGCCGAAATAGGCGTCCGTCGTCATCAGCCAGCCCGTCAACGCAGTTGAAGCCATCGCGGCGATCAACACGACCACCATCGCGCCGCCAGCCGGATTGTGGCCGATATAGCGGGCTTCGCGACCGCTCAGTATTGCCCAGAGATAGCGCAGCACCGTCGCCGGATCGCGCACGAATTGAGAGAACCGGGCATAGGGCGTACCTAGGACGCCCCACAAGAGCCGCATAGCGACCAGTGCTGCGGCGACGTAGCCGGCCCAATGGTGAATGTCCTCTGAGGAATGGGAGGTGAGCCAGGCTGTGACGAAGCTGAGCACCAGCGCCCAGTGGAAACTCCTTACGACCAGGTCCCAGACGCGCACCATCTCTTGAGATGGTTGCGCGTCCGTGGCAATCGAAACGTTCGGATCAATTTTCGCCGGCTTCGGCATTGTCGAGCTTTTCAAGGGTCTCGGCATTGTAAGCCAGGTTCACCTTCTTGCCGGCCTTGTCGACCGCATAGACTTCATAGCAGCCCTTCTCGACCTTGATCTGGCGGACGGTGAGGCCTTCGCCGGTCAACTGCGCCTCCAGCGTTGCCTTGGGCTTGAACTGCGATTTCGGGGCGGTGCTGCAGCTGCCGCCGGCGGCGAGGGCCGGTCCTGCAACCATGCCGGCGAGAGCGGCGAGAACGAGTGTGCGATACATGATGGCTCCATTCGGGAGGTTGGGCGCGAATGTTGCGCCTGCGGTTGAGACGTCGATCGTTCGTGTCAGACGGCGATTCCACCGTCATTGGTGCGACATAGCCAATTCAACCTGACAACTGGCTGACAGCTGCATGGTGGGGTTCGCGCCGGACAGTTTGATTTGGCGCAAGGACGGCGGGTGACCCCGCGAGCAGGATGACGGTCGGGACGTAGAGCGCTTCTGCTGCCGTCCTGAAGGAGATCGCCATGAAAACCATATCGAGGAGAGCAGCGCTCGGGCTTGCCGCCGCGATGCTTATGGCCGGCGGAGCCGGCGCCGTCCAGGCTGCTTCGCCTGTCCAGATCTCGCTGTGGGACAAGGGCGCGAGTATGGAGATGCCGATGGGGCTCGCCTATGCGGCGCCCGGACTCGATCTCGCTAAGGCGACCATGGGCATCAAGGCTTTGCCCGGTGCTGTGAAGGCCGGGGAGGTCACATTCAATGTGAAAAATGACTCCAAGGACACCGTCCACGAAATGATCGTGATGTACCTTGCCGAACCCGGCAAGCCGCTTCCTTACCTTGAGGCCGAGAACCGGGTCGACGAAGACAAGGCCGGCGACAAGGGCGAGGTGTCGGAGCTCGATCCCGGCAAATCAGGCACCCTGACCGTCGAGCTAAGGGCTGGAAAATATCTGCTTATCTGCAACGTGCCAGGTCACTATGAGGCGGGCATGTGGGCTGAATTCACCGTCGATCCATAGGCCCTGAACCAGGCTGCCCTACCTAAGACTGTCGCAGTCTCACAAGGTTGCCGGAATCGCCAGTCTTGTCGCTTTGGCCGCCGCACAACAGCAAGGTTACCCCCTGGAGGCAAGGTCAACACAAGATACGTGACCGTCTTAAGCCTCGCGATCATCGAGGATGCGAACCGGGCTTGGTGCGCTGGCAGATCGTCAGGCGATGTCCATCGGCTCGGCTTTGCGTTTTCGCCCCCATGATCATGACTCGGACCAGGCCTTCGCGATGGCGAGGGCTTGCCAGCGCGAGGCCACCCGGCAAACAGCGCAAGGTAACGACGATGCAACGGAGCGACCGGTGAGGCCGCTTTGGCTATGTTTGGTGAAGGTGATGCCTCATCCTTGGTCCCTGCCTCCGCTGTCAGCGCGTTGTCAGCTTGGCTGTTTTAGCCGGGTGCCGCGACCATGAATGATTCCCCAAACGCGCTTGTGGGGTCGCCGCAAGCGATCAGGAGCCTTTCGAACATGCAGCCTTTCAAGACCGGACTGGTCCTCGTTCTCCTAGCCGTGTCGGCACCCGCCTTTGCCAACGCGATCGTAAACGTCAAGCTATGGGACAAGGACGGCGTCGCGAACCCCGACGCAAAGATGGGAATGGGCATGCCGGCAAACATGAGCATGGCAACGATGAGGATCAAGCTGGATCAAACCGTCGTGCCCGCGGGCAAGGTGACCTTCGAGGTTCAAAACAGCTCCAAGGACGCGGTCCACGAAATGATTGTGGTGCCGGTGACCGATGTCAAAAAGACCACGCTGCCCTATGTAGCAAATGAAAATCGCGTCAACGAGGATGCGGCAGGCCATCTCGGCGAGGTCTCTGAACTCGATCCAGGCAAAACCGGATCGCTGACGCTCGACCTCAAGCCCGGAAACTATGCCGTCTTTTGCAACATTCCCGGCCATTTCATGAACGGAATGTGGGCAACAATCCTGGTCAAATAGGCCGTGGTTTGATGAGGCACCCGCCGCGCCAAAGGGGCGGCGGGTTTTTTTGGTTTCGTATACGTCGTTGTCCCGATCAGCGTTTCCTGCATGGATCCAAAACCAACTCGCGCGATCC
Source organism: Mesorhizobium sp. B1-1-6 (assembly GCF_006443035.1). Classification (NCBI taxonomy): domain Bacteria; kingdom Pseudomonadati; phylum Pseudomonadota; class Alphaproteobacteria; order Hyphomicrobiales; family Phyllobacteriaceae; genus Mesorhizobium; species Mesorhizobium sp. B1-1-6. The sequence continues at coordinate 19,753 of NZ_VFWR01000023.1, forward strand.
GCCAGGAGCTAGCCATCAAGGCCGCTCGACCCTTGCCACTTCGTAGGTGTGCATGGCGCCGTTGCGCTCGATCGACACGTACTCACCGGTCACGAACCGTTCGTCGCCGAGATGGAAGCCGATTTCGTCGTCGCGATCGCCTTCGGCGTAGTCGAAATACCACTGTCCGCCGGGCTTGCGCTTCAGCCGGCCGATCAGATCCTCCTCGCCTGTGCGAAACCGGCGAACACGGCAAGAGGCCCTGTGCGACTTCCATTCGTCGGCATCGATCCGGCCTTCGCCGGTCAATGGAGCGAGCACGTCATAACCTTCTTCGCGGTCGCCTTCCGGGTGGCCCTTTTCACGCGCGAGCAGCAGCCGGACATTGCGGAATTTCGGGGTGAGGTCCTTCAAACTGGTCATGGCGAACTCCTTTCACGGAGTTTCATAGAGCAGTGGCGGGACCTAGCCCTTGATCCGCATCAAAGAAGGCTCGAGAACAACACTTCTATCCAGGACCGAGCAACAGCAGGGCGCTGATACCCATGGTTGCGGCGATCAGGGTTATGACGGCCAGTGGCAACCAGAACCTGACCGGACCGGCAAATACTGCGAGCGACAGGCGGCCGATCGCGTTTGCTGCCAGCGCCGCGAGCACGGCCTGGCCCACGGTCTCGACGGACACGGAATGCTTGACCAGGCGCAGCGCGCCAAGCACCGAGACATCGACATCGAATGCGCCGGCTAGCGCCGAACTCGCCTGCAGACCGCGCCCACCGAATTGAGTAGCCAGACCGGCACTTGCGGTCGCAACGATGGCAAAGAACAGGGCGAAGAGCAGCAACGGACCCAGTTCGAATGGATTGCGCGCGCTAGCGCTGCCTTCGCCGTTCCCGCTGTCGCGAGTCATCAGCAATGTTCCGCAGACGGCGAAGGCGAGCGCCGCGGCAATCGCCGGAATGGCGACCGACGCGAGCACGCTTGGCTCGACGATCAGAACCACGGTGCAGACGCGGAGCACCGAAACCATTGCAGCCAGCGATGCCGCCCCGGCGAGCGGCAGCGGATTGCTTGCCGAGGTGGCATTGCGGGCAAGCGCCAAGGTCACGGCGGTGGAAGAGACGATCGCACCGGTGAGCGAACTCACCAGCAGACCACGCGTATTGCCCAGAATGCGAACAGCGACATAGCCGGCGAACGAAATCGAGGCCATCAGCACCGTCAGGAACCAGACCTCCCAGGGATTGAAACCGCCCCACGGGTCCATTGTCCGGTTTGGCAGCAGGGGCAAGACGATCGCCGTCATCATCGCCAGGATCAGCGCCGACCGGAGTTCAACCCAGGTCAGTCGCTTCAAAAGACCGTGCAGGACCTCGCGGCTGGCCAGGATTGCCGCCAGTGCCGCCCCACCGGCCGCAGCAGCCCGATAATCGCCGGCGACGGAAAGCGCGCCAAGGGCAAAAACGCCCAGCCCCGCGATCACGCCCGTGACACTGAAATCCTCGTCATGGACTGCCTCGCGCGCCTTGTACCAGGCGAAGATTGCCGCAAAGGCGACGAAACCGCCGACCAGCACGGATACCGCGCCGAGTGCGTTGGCCAGGGCGGCGAGCACGCCGCCGAGCAGGCCGGATATGCCGAATGTCCGGATGCCGGCCGTGCGACTGCGTTCGGGCGCATCCCGCTCCTGCCAGCCACGCTCCAAGCCGACGAGAAGACCTATCGCAAGTGCCAGTCCAAGCCGGGCGATGAGGGGATCCATTGGCGCGGCGATTTCAGGTGGCGACCGTCGGCAGGCGGTCGCGAACCCACCTGACGATCTGGCCTGCCGTCATTGCGCCGGATGTGCGCGCGACTTCGTGCCGGCCATGGAACAGGATCATGGTCGGGATGCTGCGAATGCCGAGCCTGGCCGCAACAGCCTGCTCCTTGTCGGAGTTGAGTTTGATCAGGCGAACATGCGGCTCAAGTTCATTTGCTGCGGCTTCGTAAGCCGGCGCCATCATCTTGCAGGGGCCGCACCAAGGTGCCCAGATGTCGACAACAACGGGCAGGCTGCTGCGCGCGATCTGATTGTCGAAGATCGCGGCATCGACATCTTCGGGATGCCCCGAAAACAGCCGGTTCCCGCACTTTCCGCATTTCGCTTCCATGGCATTGCGGCCCGGTGGCAGGCGGTTGACCCCACCACATTTGCTGCAAACCACCAGATTCTGCTGTGCCATGGTCATCTACCGATTTTGCTCTCAACCACTATGCGCGCCACAGATGGCCATCGCCAAGGGTGCGCAGCGCGTTCAGGATGACCGCTACGTCAATCCCTTCCTGGAGCAGCGCTCCGGCAACCGGGGTGATCTGCCCCATGGCCGCCGCGATCATTGCCAGCCCCGACAGCGCCAGCCCGGCGATGATGCTTTGCAAGGCGATCGATCGCGTTCGCCGTGCAATCCGAACGGCATCGGCGACCGGCTGCAGCCTGTCGGTCAGCACGATGACATCAGCTGCCTCGGAGGAGGCGGTGGCACCACGTGCGCCCATGGCGATACCCACGGTGGCGGCCGCCAGGGCAGGGGCATCGTTGATGCCGTCGCCAACCATCATCGTCGGCGCCGAAGCTTTCTCGGCTTCGACCATCGCGACCTTTTCGGTAGGGGTCGCATCGGCGACAATGGCGTCGAGGTCGAGCCGGGCGGAGATGCGCTTGGCTGCCACGCCGTCGTCGCCTGTAAGCATAATCATGCGCGCAATGCCGGCGGAGCGCAGCTTGCCGAGTGCATCATGCGCATCGACACGCAGCGCGTCGCCGAACGTGAAGACCCCGGCAAGCCGGCCGCCGAATGCCACAAAGACCCTGAGCACCGGCTCGTCCCGATATCTTTCCTCGCCGCTTTTCGCCCAGCCGGGCAGCGGCTTGTTGGCGAGCACGAGAGCCCGCGATCCCGCGGCGATCGACATTTTGCCGACCCGGCCCTTCAGGCCCGCACCGCGATGCTCGCGGACATCACGCGCATGCGAAAGCGTCAACTGCTTGCTACGCGCCGCCCGGATAATTGAGTCGGCGAGCACATGGTGCGAGGCCTGTTCCAAAGACGCGAGTAGCCGCAACAGATTGTCGGGGTCGCGACCGGTCGCCACTTCGATTTCGATGAGCTCAGCTCCGCCGATGGTCAAGGTTCCCGTTTTGTCGAAGATTGCGGTCCGGACCTGCGCAAGCGCCTCCAGAGCCGCGCTGCCTTTCATCAGGATGCCGGCACGGGCCGCGCGCGACACGCCGCCGATAAAGGCAACGGGTGCCGCGAGGATGAGCGGGCAAGGTGTCGCGACAACCAGCACGGCGAGCGCCCGGATCGGATCGCCGGAGATGTACCAGGCGGCACCGGAAACCAGCAAAGTGGCTGGCAGCAGGAACAGGGCGAAGCGGTCGGCCATGCGGATGAACGGGGATTTCGCCGTCTGCGCTGCAGCAACCATGCGAACGATCGCGGCATAGGTGCTCTGCTCTGCCAGGGCAGAAGCCTGCATGCTGAAGGTCTCCCCCGCATTGATGGTGCCGCTGCGCAGCATATCGCCGGCTGTCCGCCGTTCCGGCAGCGGTTCTCCGCTCACTGCGGACTCGTCGAGCGAGGCCGAAGCATCGAGCAGGATGCCGTCGACGGGAAGCAGTTCGCCGGCCCGGACCAAAAGCTCGTCGCCCACGGCAACGTCTTCGACGGAGATGGTCTCTGTCCCCAGCTTTGACGTTCGATGGGCGACACGCGGTGACCGGTCGGTCAATGCCTTGAGGTTGCGTTCCGCGCGGCCGCGGGCGAAATCCTCAAGCACCGTGCCGCCGGCATACATGATCGCCACCACTATTGCGGCCAGGGGTTGACCGAGCAGCAGAGCGGCGGACATCGACACCAAGGCAATCGCGTCGACACCGAAGCGGCCTATCCAGAAATCACGCAGAATGGAGATGGCGAGAGCCGCCACCACGGGCAAGGTCGCCACCGTCCAGATCATGTCGGCTTCAAAGGGGCCAAGCCCGGTTCGCCAGGCTCCTAAACCATAGGCGAGGCCCAGGATGGCGATGACCAGCAATGCGCGTCGTAGAGCAGACTCGTTCATCCGATGTCCCTCAACCCCTGATGGCCCCCTTGGCGCTAGAGTTCGCGGACCGTCTCCTCGAGCAGGCACCGCACATCGTTCGCGACCTGCGCAAGCTCTCGATTGCCGATAGCGCCCATCGAAGCGACCGGATCCACCGCTGCGACCTCCACCTTTCCCGGTCCGACCTCGGTGACGATGACATTGCAGGGCAGCATGGTTCCGATCTTGTCTTCGGACTGAAGCGCCCGCCATGCGAAATGCGGGTTGCACGCGCCCAGGATCACATAGGGCCTGAAATCGGCGCCAAGCTTGGCCTTCATGGTCTGCTGGACATCAATCGAGGTCAGAACGCCAAAGCCCTTGCTTGCGAGCTTGGCGGTCACGTGGTCGATTGCCGCTGTGAACGGCATGGCGACGATCTTGCTGAAATAGTAACTCATCCAACTCTCCAATCGTTGATCGCTACAGCTCGTCGCCACTTTGCGGGCGACCCCGCGCAAGAGCTAATCGCGATAACCGGAGAACGCTTTGATCCAACGCAACGAACGGGCAAGATCGACTGGCGATGATCGCCATGAACAGGAGACATTAGGGGTGACGATCCGAAATCTCGATCATGCGTTCGCTCCGAAGTCGGTTGCCGTGTTCGGGGCATCGGTGCGCGACGGGTCGGTCGGCCGTGTCGTCTTCGACAACATCGTCAATGGCGGCTTCGAAGGCGAGATCTGGCCGGTCAACCCGAAACATTCGCAGGTGGCTGGTCGACGCTGCTACGCGAAGGCGGCCGACCTGCCAGGCATTCCCGACCTCGGTGTCATCGTGCCGCCGCCGGAGACGGTTCCCGGCATCGTGCGCGAGCTCGGCGACAAGGGCACGCGAGCGGCAGTCGTGATCACCGCCGGACTTACGCGCGAGAACGGCCTGCGTCAGGCCATGCTCGACGCCGCCAAGCCCAATCTTTTCCGCATCATCGGGCCGAACACGGTCGGGCTGATGATCCCGCCACTGAAGCTCAATGCCGGATTTGCACATATGGCCGCCGAGCCTGGCAACATCGCGCTGCTGTCGCAATCCGGCGCCATTGCCACGTCGCTGATCGACTGGGCGGCCGACAACAATGTCGGCTTCTCGCAAATCGTCTCCCTGGGTGACATGGCGGATGTCGACGTGGGAGATTGCATCGATATGCTGGCGGGCGACATGCACACGCGCGCCATCGTGATGTATCTCGAAACTATTCCCAATCCCCGCAAGTTCATCTCGGCCGCCCGTGCGGCGGCACGGGTCAAACCGGTGATCGCGATAAAATCCGGTCGGCACGAGCAATCGGCCAAGGCGGCAGCGACCCACACCGGCGCGCTGTCGGGGGCGGACCGTGTCGTCGATGCGGCATTGCTGCGCGCAGGCATCCTGCGCGTCAAAGGCCTGACCGAGCTGTTTGATGCCGCAGAGACGATCGCCCGCTTCACTCCGCTCAAACGGGCCCGTGTCGGCATCGTCACCAATGGCGGCGGGGCAGGGGTATTGGCCATTGATCAGCTAATCGATGGGCAAGGGGAACTGGCCGCGCTGTCGCCCGCCACCATCGAACGCCTGAACGCCGTATTGCCGCCGACATGGTCGCACGCCAATCCGGTCGACATCATCGGTGACGCCCCGCCTGAGCGCTACAAGGTGGCCGTCGAAGCCGTGGCGGCAGACCCCGGAACGGACGTCGTCCTGGTGATGAATTGTCCAACGGGGCTGGGTTCGCCGCTTGCCGCGGCAAGCGCGGTTACGGAACTCGCAAGGGAAGGGATGATCGCCGGCAAACCGGTCCTGACCTGCTGGCTCGGGGAGCATACGGCGCGCCCCGGGCGGCAAATCCTTCAGGATGCCGGCATTGCCAGTTTCGAAACGCCGGCTGACGCGGCAATGGCCGTCGCCTACCTCAGCGATTGGTCGCGTGCCCAGCGGGCATTGATGCGCACACCGTCGAGCCGCAGCGAGGACGTCACGAGCGATCGGGAAGCCGTGCTCGCCATTTTCAGGGAGGTCGCGAGGGAGGGGCGGCGAATGCTGACCGAGCCCGAAGCCAAGGCAGCAATTTCCGCCTACGGCATCCCGGTGCCCGAGACGGTCGTCGCCAAAACTCCTGCCGAAGCGGAAGTGGCAGCCTCGCGGCTCCTCAAAACGTCCGAACGGATCGTCGTCAAGCTGCTGTCCAAGGCGATCTCGCACAAATCGGACATTGGCGGGGTGGTGCTAAACATCGCCGATGCCGCTGCTGCTGGCGCTGCAGCACGCGCAATCGAGGCGCGCGTGCGCAGCCACGCACCGCAAGCCGATGTTGAAGGCTATGCCGTTCAGCCGATGGTGGTGCGAAAACAGGCACAGGAACTCATCCTCGGCATGAGCCAGGATCCGATCTTCGGGCCGGCCATCCTGTTTGGAGCCGGTGGCGTCGCGGTCGAAGTTATGGACGATACAGCGATCGCATTGCCGCCGCTCGACGACGTCCTTGCCGGCGACCTGATCGGGCAAACGCGGATCGGCCGCCTGCTTGCCGGGTTCCGCGATCGCAAGCCGGCCGATCGGCAGTCGATCGTTGCTGCACTCAACGGCCTGTCGCAGATGATCGTCGACTTTTCCTGCCTCGTTGCGGTGGACATCAATCCGCTGCTGGCCGACGCCGAGGGCGTGATTGCGCTCGACGCTCGCATCGAAATCGAGCCGGGACGCGTGGAAGAGGCCGGGCCGAACCCCGCACTTGCCATCAGGCCTTATCCGTCGGGTTGGGACAAGGCGTTTGCGGGAGGCGGCACGCATTATCACATCCGGCCGATCAAGCCGGCCGACATCGCGCTCTATCCCGAATTCCTTGCCAGGATTTCACCGGACGATCTGCGCTTGCGATTCCTGTCGCCGCGAAAGAGTTTCTCCGACCAGATGCTGAAGCGGTTCACCCAGCTCGACTATGACCGCAACATGGCCTTCGTCGCTCTGGAGACAAGCACCGGCGCCTTGGCGGGCATCAGCCGGCTTTCCTGTGATCCGGACCGCTCCGTTGCCGAATACGCCTTGCTGGTTCGCACGGACTTGCAGGGTCACGGTCTGGGCTGGGAATTGCTAAGGCAGATCGTCGCCTATGCAAAGGCCGACGGGATCGGATGGATAGAAGGCATCGTGCTCAGCGAGAACAAAACGATGCTGACCATGTGCCGCGAATTCGGCTTCTCGATCGCCCATCTTCCGGACGAGCCCGGCCTTGTCGAGGCTAGGCTCCAACTGCACTAAGGGCGATCATCTGCCGTACCTTTCAGGAGGCCGTGCGCAGGGTGTCGGACGCATCGCTGTCGGAAAACCTTCTCAGCTCTGTGACTAAGTCGGCAAGCTTCCGATCGGCATTGATCCTGCGCCAGCTCGTTTGGGCGGCGTTTCGCTGCAATTGCCGTGAAAGGATATCTATGGTGGCGTCGGAAGGGCCGCCCTTGCGATCACTGACCCGTTGCCACAGAACAAGCGGGTCCGCTTCCAACCAGAACCCGGCGAAAGCCACACCCCTGACGCTTGCCGCCTTCTCGATACGGTCGCGATCGGTAGGCCTGTCAAACACAGCGTCAGCGACAACCGAACCGCCCTCCGCAAGGATCAGGCCGGCCCGCCATGCCATGTCGCGATAGACACGGTCCGATACCTCCGGCCGATAAGCTTTGTCCGGCAGCCGCGTTTCGGCCGGCACACCGTGCATGGCCTTGCGGATACGGTCGCTTTCGACAACGCGGGCCCCGGGCGGCGCACCGACATGGGCGGCCAGCGCCTCCGCAGCGGTCGTCTTGCCCGAGCCGCTCAGGCCGCCGATGGCAACGAGCTGCGGCGATGTTTCCTGGAGAAGTGTATGGGCAAGGTCGAAATAGGATCTGGCCTCGGCAGCCAGTCGATCGGAATCGGCGCTGCCTTCCTCGACCTGTGTTGCGGTGACATGGGCGCGCACTGCGGCCCGCACCGCCATGAAGAAGGGCAGCAGGACGAACCCATCCTCATCGTCGGCTTCGTCGAGATAGCGGTTCATCACAAGATTGGCGAGCTTCGGAAAACCGCAATGCCAAAGGTCCATCAGCAGGAAGGCAAGGTCGTACAGAATGTCGATGCTGGCGATCTGGTCGTTGAATTCGATGCAATCGAAGAGGCGGGGCTCGCCATCGAAAAGGCAGATGTTGCGCAGATGCAGATCGCCATGGCATCGGCGGACCTTGCCCGCGGCTTCCCGGCGGTCGAGCAATTCCGAATACCGGTGGAGGGTCGTGCGGAAGGCCTTGGCAAAGCTCGTGACCTCTGCTTTGCGAAAACATGGCTGGTGGCAAAGCCGGCTTCATTGATGTCGAGCACACCGGCCAGATTGGATGAGCCGCTGCCATTGTGGATTGTCGGCGCGGAACGGTGGTAGCCCGCGATCATGCGTGCGACCCTGGTCATCAACTCCGGCGTCAATTCTCCCGCGGTTGCCATGCGATCGAGCAGCTTCGACTCGTCGAAGCGGACCATCTCGATCGCGGCGTCGACCATTTGCCCCGTGCCGTCAAAAACCAACTTGCCGTCGGCTTGCCGCGAGATGCGCCGCACCCCCAGATAAAGGCCGGGCGCGGTCTTCGAGTTGAGTTCCACCTCTTTCTCGCAGGCGGCCAGCCTGAGGGCCGGCGTCGAGAAATCGACATAGGGAAGCTTGACCGCCCGCTTCATCTTGTAGGCGCGTTGGCCAACCAGAAAGAGACGCGATATGTGGGTCTCAATATCCTCAACAGGCCCGGTCGCGCCATAGGAGGAAGGATCAAGCAGGAAAGCGGCTGTGGCTTGCTGGTCTTCAACGAATATGGCCGGCCTCCCTAATTTGTCCTGTGAAATGCGTTTCCGCGATCTGCGCTCATTGCTGCAATGTCTGGACATAACCTGCCAATTCATGGATGCGTTCCCTGGTGACGATTTCGCCGGCGTTCGGGCCGTATCTTTTCACGTCGGCAGGCAGGAACTGGCTGCCCCATACTGGCATGTCGCGCTCGCCATGCGCCGGCACCATGGCTCGGCCGTCGATCACGGCATAGACGCGCCAGTAAGGGAATTCGCCGCCATTGCGACTGGAGATGCGCGTCAGGTCGCTCGGACGCTTCAACAGTTCGTCGCCCAACGGTCCATCGCCCTTGCCGTCCGGGCCATGGCAGACGGCGCACGAGTTCATGTATTCGGACTTGCCGTCGCCGAGGTCCTGCGCACTGGCCGTATGGAAGGTCATGCCAGCGAGAGCCGCCGCGACCAGGAATCTCATCTGCGTTTTCCCTGATTATTTGGCTGAAGCCTACAGCCTTGGCAGGCCAGCACGTTGATGCGGATCAAATAGCCGCCACAGCCAAGACGTTTGATCCAGCGCAATGAACGCACCGGCTCCTGTCGGCTATGCCTCAGCAACGATTGAACCTTCACGCGAAATGAGGAGTTGCCGCCGTGTCCTTCAAGACATTGCTTACGGTTACCGGACCGAACCAGGGGGATGGCGATCTCAAGCTCGCCGCCTCTCTGTGCGAACAGATCGATGCCCACCTTTCGGTGCTCGTCCTTGAGCTTGCCGCACCGCCGTCGGGTGGTGAGTATGCTGCTATCGTCTCACCAGCCTGGCTCGAGGAGCGTCAGGCCGAGCTGAAAAGGCTCGAGAAACGAATATCGGCAGTCGGCGCCTTTCTTTCACAGACCCCAGTATCGGCTGATCTGAGCGACGACTATCCCGACACGGGATGGGCTGACGATGTCATCGGCAGGCGTGCCCGCTACGCCGATCTGACCATTCTGGGACCGGATCTGCTGGCAAGCCATGCGCTGAAGGATAAAGTGATCGAGGGCACGCTGTTCTCATCGGGAAAGCCCATTCTGCTTGTTCCCGAAGGCTCGCGCCCGACGCTGAAGCCGAAACGCATCCTGGTCGCGTGGGACGCGCGCCTTGAGTCCTCGCGCGCCGTCCGCGAGTCGCTCGATATGCTGAAGGGCGCGGCAGAGGTGCACCTCGTTATGGTCGACCCGATCGAGGACGAGTTCCATCACGGCGCGGAACCCGGAGCCGATGCCGCCGCCTATCTTGCCCGGCACGGCGTGAAAGTTACGGTCGAGCGCCTGCCGAGCGCGAACCATTCGGTCGCCGACGTACTGCGCCAACATGCCGGCGATGTTGCGGCCGAATTGATGGTCATGGGCGCCTATGGTCACTCCCGGCTGCGCGAGCGGATTTTTGGTGGGGTCACCAAGTCAATGCTTGAGGGTCAATCGCTGCCGGTCTTGATGGCGCGATAGCAATTCAACAGAAAATGGGGCCGGTGCAGATTGCGCCGGCCCTCTTCAATTCTCGCAAGACCTAACGGGGCGACTACTCGCTCGCTTCTCGTCCGGACACCTGTTCGACGAGAATCCGGAAGAAAACGTGCGGAGCACTGTCGGTTGTGGGAGGCATGACGGGCTTGAGCGCGCCAGGTTCCCACCAGTCGGTATGTTTGCTCAACACCGACCATGCATGATCGCGTTCGAGCTTGTGGCCAATTCGATCCGGTAACTCCTCGTACCGGCCGTCGGCAACGACGCTTCTCCATCCTCGCCCCTGGCCATGCTCGTCAACCTGGACGGACACCAGCGGATTGGCCCGCATCCATTCGATCTTCTTTCCCGGCATGGAAAACGCGTAAAGATGAGCATCCGAATGGGCGTAGTAGAAGGGCACGACGTAGGGCTGCCCGTCCTTTGCGCATGCCAGGCGGCCAACCCGATTGGCAGTCAGTATTTTCGTGCATTCCAAAGCAGAAAGGGTTCGGACCAGCATGGCGTGATCTCCTATTTCTCTCGGTTGTTCCGTGGCATTGTTTTCGTGGCGACTTTCGAACCGGCTGCGTGTTGCCCACTTAGGTGTTGCCTGTCCGTTTGCGACCGGCCAGCCTCGCCCATGGCAGCGACGACATCACTGTCCGAGAGCTGAGGAAACCGCATGTAATGGTAGCTCAGGGCACGGAACTGTCCTGGTTGACTTAGGCAAACCACACGATCTGCTTCGCATGCCAGTTCAGCGACCGTCTCTTGCGGCGAAACAGGAACTGCCACGATGATTTCCCTTGGCGAACGGCGCTTTATGGCGCGGATCGCGATTTTCATGGTCGTACCGGTCGCGGCCCCGTCATCCACGATGATCGCGGTCTTTCCCGCGATCGAGATCGGTTTGGTCTTCCCTCGATAGGCAGCACGCCGGCGTTCGAGTTCTGGACGCTCATTTGCAATCAAGACGCGTAGCTCGCCTTCATCGAGCGCATAGGCCTCGACGATCTCCCGGTTCAACACGACCTCCCCGGGGTCGCCGTCGACGATTGCTGCAACAGCCAGCTCAGGATTGCCTGGGGCGCCGACCTTGCGGACGATCAGCAGGTCAAGAGGAGCGTTGAGAGCTCTGGCCACCTCCACTGCGACAGGCACGCCGCCACGCGGCAATGCCAGTACGATTGGCTGCTGCAGTTGAAGCCTGTTCAGTTCCAGGCCAAGCTTCACCCCAGCGTCTTCCCGGTCGCGGAACATCGGTCAATCCACCGGCCACAGTTTTCGCAGCGACTTCTTCATCGAGTTTCTGATCTGTACGATCTCACCATGCGAAATGTGACGGTCGAGAAGCTTGAACACGGCACCGATCGCGACATCGAAATCGATCTCCTCATCGTAGCCGAAACTGTTTCTGACGCTGATAATGAAGTCGCGCTTCGTGCGCTCATGCGCAGGCACCGATGGATTCCAGCCTTCGAAATAGATGCCGCGGACCAAAACAGGCAGTTGCGCCGAGAGATCGGCCATTTCCGCTGGCGACAGCCAATCCCGCACCGTGTGCAGAACGGACCGCAGAAGGCGGCACGCGCTCGGCTCGCTCCAGCAGAGGTCCTTGGCGAGTTCCTTGACCCACTGTTGCGCCTGCTGGCCAGCGTGCGTGAAGTCAGCGAAAGACGTGTGGGAAATATGGCGCATGGCGATGCTCCTGGAAGATTTGAACTTCATTCTCAGGCATCGAAAAGCTTTAAGCATTGAGCAGGATCAAATTGCTCTGGGCAAAGGAGACGAAGACCGTTTGGGCAGACGGCGGGTTTCAGCCGCCGGATTTCTGAACCAGCAGCGGAACGATCCGGTCGCTCTTGGCGACAGAAGGCCGGCCGGTGGAACCATAGGGAATGCCCAGCGCATCCCAGGTCTCGACCAGCGCATCCTGCAGTCCCGCGATCAACTCATCGGAATGGAACGGCGTCGGCGTGATGCGCAGCCGCTCGGTGCCGCGCGGCACGGTCGGGTAGTTGATCGGCTGGATGTAGATGCCGTGCACGCCAAGCAGGCGGTCGCTCGCCATCTTGCACAGTTCGGGGTCACCGACCAGCAGCGGCACGATATGGGTCGGCGATTCCATCACCGGGAGGCCGGCGGCGGAGAGGATCTGCTTGGTCCGCGTCGCCTGCTGCTGCTGGGCGTCACGCTCGGCCTGCGAGCGCTTGAGATGACGGATCGAGGTAGTGGCAGCGGCGGCGATGGCCGGCGGCAGCGCGGTGGTGAAGATGAAGCCCGGCGCATAGGAGCGCACGGCGTCGATGACAGCGCTCGTGCCGGTGATGTAGCCGCCCAGCGTGCCGAAAGCCTTGGCGAGCGTGCCCTCGATGATGTCGATGCGGTCGGCGAGCCCTTCCCGCTCGGTGATGCCGCCGCCGCGCGGACCGTACATGCCGACGGCGTGGACCTCGTCGATATAGGTCATGGCGTTATGGCGCTCGGCCAGTTCGACGATCTCCCTGATCGGCGCGATGTCGCCGTCCATCGAATAGACGCTTTCGAAGACGATCAGCTTGGCGCGTTCGCGGCCCGCCGCCTGCAGCAGGCTTTCCAGATGCGCGACGTCGTTGTGGCGAAAGATCTTCTTTTCGGCGCCGGAACGCCGCACGCCTTCGATCATCGAGGCGTGGTTCAATTCGTCCGAGATGATCAGGCAGTTGGGCAAAAGCTTCGCGATGGTCGAGATCGAGGCTTCGTTGGAGACGAAGCCGGAGGTGAAGACCAGTGCCGCCTCCTTGTCATGCAGGTCGGCAAGCTCCACTTCAAGCTCGACCAGCGGGTTGCTGGTGCCGGAAATGTTGCGGGTGCCGCCGGCGCCCGAACCCATTTTGCCTGCGGTATTCTGAAACGCGGCGATGACGTCGGGATGCTGGCCCATGCCAAGATAGTCGTTGGAGCACCAGACGGTGATTTCCTCGGCACGGCCATTGGAACGCCAGATGGCGCGCGGGAACTTGCCCGCGATGCGCTCCAGGTCGGCGAAGACGCGGTAGCGACGCTCGGCATGGAGCTGGTCGATCGCTTCCTCGAAGAACCGCTGATAGTTCATGTCGACGTTCCTTTGCCTGTTAAGCAATCGCTGGTGCGGCCGCACCCCCGCTGCGTGGAATTGACCAACGGCGCAATTGCGGTTCGGCGGCCCTTACCAAGTCTTGTTGCCAGCATGACATATCGCTCTGCACCCGCCCGCGTTTGCTCGCGGTTTTTTGCCCCGCACGTCATCGGCTACGCTCAACTTGGCAAGGGTGGACGTAGCCCTTTGCGGGAAAGGCCGACCTTGATTCATGTCAATATCGGGGTGCCTGAGATGTCTTTTTGCTCAGTTCGATATGAACCGATGCAACGATCCGCTGCCCAGCACAGAACGCGTTACGCCGCCAAAGGTCATTTCCCTAACGCGGCTGTGCCCATACCCTCCCAGAACAATCAGATCAGCCGCAATTTCGTGCCCAATCCGCAGGAGCAGGTCCGCCGGCTCGGAGCCGCGCGCATCCAAAACTTCCGATCGCGCCTTCACGCCGTGGCGTGCCAGGAAGCTCTCGACGTCCGCAACATCGTCCCGAGGCGCGGTGTTTCCCCGGTCCACGGAGACGACGACAACATTCCTGGCCTCGATCAGAAGGGGCATTGCGTCGACGACAGCGCGGCGCGCTTCCCGCGTGTCGTTCCATGCTATCAGGATGCTTTCAGCCCTGATCGGTGCAATGTTTTCCGAGGCCACGAGTATCGGGCGGCCGGCTGCAAGAATGAGGCTTGCCGGATCCAGCATGCGATGATGGTCGACGATCAGGTCGACCGGTGGCGAGCCAGTTAGGATCAGGTCGGCGGCACGCGCATTGAGTGCGAGCTGGCGAGTGGGATCTCCTATTTCTCCTCGCCACGAGGCACGGTTGCTGCCGTTGACTGTGCTCAGGAATTCCTCTCTCAAGCAGTTGAGGCGGCCCTCAATCTCCTCCACCTGACACCACAACGCCTTGGTCGCCGCCTGGTCATCGGTGCCGGTTGGCAGGACAAAATGCGGCTCGGCCGCACAGAAGCCGATCAGATCGGCATCATGTCGTTGCGCAAGATCCCAGGCCATGGAGATGCGTGGCGCGGCGATGGTGTCCACGTCCAGTTGAACCATGATCGTTTTGAAAGCCATCGCTGCAGCCTCTTTTGCGTTGAAGCGAGCTAGCCACGAAGAGCGGGCAACGACCTTGATGCGTGTCAAACGCGGGAACGATATCGGTGGCGCCCGATAGCACCTGTTGATCCGGATCAACGACCTGGCGACGAATAGCGTTAGCGTCGTATGGCGAACACTTTTGTTTGCACCCTCACAATGGAGTACCGATCATGCAGATTCATCCCCAACCGTCGCAATTCGGCATGCAACTATTGCCGATGGTGGAGAATGGCCAGAAGGTCGTCCTCGCTGCGACGTCTCTTCAGGCGCATGCTTTCAAGGCAATGATGCGCTATCACATCGAAACGCTGGGGTTTCTGAAACATCGCTACGAGCAGGATGTTAAGCTGGCCGGTGACCTGATCGACGGCGCTGAGTTCAACGACGCCTTCGACATCTTCTCCACTTTCCTGCAGAATGCGACATTGGAATACACAACCGAAGCCGGCAAGGTCGCGGGCCTGACCTCCAAGCTCGCGTCGGAAACGGCTAAGCGCGTGCGCAAGGAGGCCAAAACCGCAATCGAGGACGCAGCGGCGAAGACAGTCGCGTAGATCGAAAGGCGGAGGCCTGCAACCATGAGCAGCTATCTGGGCAACGGGCGTCGCCGGCGGCAGTTTCGATGGGTTTGCGCACCTGCGGCGTTGCTGCTTGGATTCGTGCCTGCACAGGCCAACAGCTTGACGGAACGCGGCCAGGCATTGGTTGAGTTCAATTGCGCCCGCTGCCACGCCATTGGAAAAACCGATCAAAGCACCCATCCCGACGCGCCGGCGTTTCGCACCTTATCGAAGCGCTATCCGATCACGGATCTCGAGGAAGCCCTCGCCGAGGGCATTTCGACCGGCCATCCGGACATGCCCGAATGGGTTGCAAGCCCTGACCAAATCGAGGCGATAATCGCCTACATCAGCAGCTTGCAGCAACCGTGATCGAGGTCATGGGCGCAGCAGCCGACCGAACCAGACGGTTCGCTGCGCGATCGAAGTTCATGCAAGCCGCTCTGTAAAATGCAATCGACCTCGCAGCCGATAGCGGGCCATCAGAGCAACTCCAGACTGAGCTAGGGCAACATCCGGTCAGCGGCACGGAAAAACGACCGCGCGTGTGCCACAATCTGGGCCTCCGTAGGATGATCCGCCGTTTCAACACCGACAATTCGATCCTTCAAGTGCGCATGGTGGTCACGGATGTGCTTGGCCAGTTCATCTTTTGCCGATCCTGGTCCCACGATCAGCCATTCCTTGGCTGGCTGCAGTGCGTTGACCACATCGTGATAGAAGGCATCGTTTTCAGGCGCTCGCTTGCCGTCGATGCTGCCTGCCTTGTTGTGGGTCTGATGATGCGCCAGCGTGGTGACAAGCCTCACGCTTTCGGCTGTCTCACGGTTGAAGAAAAACACCTTGGCTTCGCGATGGTCGAGCCAGGCGACGGCATGTTGGGTCTGCATGTCTATACGTCCTTGAGTTATTGTTGATGAGCGCAATCGTCGCGGTGAGGCGTCGAATGCTTCACGCGGATTGGAACTCCAGCGTTGCCAGGATCGAGCCGGGTTCGATGACGGCATTTGCTGTGGCGACAATCGTCGCGCGGCCACTTGCGGGCGCGACAATCTCGTGAAGCGCGTCTTCGACGCGAATTTCGGCTATTCGCTCGCCGGCCTTGATTGTGTCGCCGCTGGCAATGAACCAACGCTCCAGGATGCCCTCGGGCAGCATGCTGGACGCCCATAGCGCTTCGTCGACCTTGATGTACTGCATGGCAATCTCCTTCTGCTTCGAATGATAGGCGCTTCGCCAAACTGGGCCTTGATCACGATCAAACCAGCAGAGAGGATGCCAGGATGCAGACGGGCGGCCGGCCATTTTGCAATTCGCACAATGCCGGGCTGGCATGGCCGGTCGCCAAGCGGCGCCCGCTTAACGCCTACACAACCAAATGATTGGACCTCGTCCGCTCGGAACGACCGACGCGCATACTTGCCCACAATCGCATCGCGCAATTTCAGAAATGATCCAGGTCAAAGCGCGCCGCGCTGTTTCCGTCAAAGCTAAGACAATGTGGAACTCTATCCTAAGCGCACCGTATGGTCGCGACCTCGAACTCGCCGTCGTCGACGAGGAGGGGACGCATGCGCTCGTATTTCCGTGCGTAAGGAGTCGAGAAGGCTGGAAGAACGCCACCACCGGCGCCCGTGTCGATATCCGGCCGACGCACTGGCGCGATTGGAAGCCGGAGCAGGCCCAGGCCAGAACTGGCAACCCTCTCGAAGGGTCTCCCTAGGGTCTCGATTCCACGATCAACGCCATGCGCACAAGATGTGACAGGCTGCCCGCGCCCATTTTGCTCATGACATTGGCCCGGTGGATTTCGACCGTACGCGGGCTGATTCCCAGATCGTAGGCGATGGTCTTGTTCGGCAGACCCGACACAAGCCCGTCCAGCACCTGCCGCTCGCGCTCCGACAAGGTCACCAGACGCGTGCGGATGTCCGAAGACTGGGGATGCGCCGCGTTTGCCTGGTTCCGGTTGGCCAGCGCGGAGCGGATCGCACCAATCAGCATCTCATCGTCGAACGGCTTTTCGATGAAATCGGAAGCGCCTTCCTTCATTGCCTGCACGGCGAGCGCCACGTCGGCATGGCCAGTCATCACGATGACCGGAATTGTATGTCCGCCTGCTCTGAGCTGTCGCAGAAACTCTATGCCATCTATGCCCGGCATGCGGACGTCGGTGACGATGCAGCCGTCGAGACTGCTCGTCGCCGTCGACAGAAATGCTGTGGCCGATTCGTGCAGGCGTACAGCGAAGTCTGCTGTGGCCAGAAGAAAACCGAGCGACTTGCGAACGTCGACGTCGTCGTCGACCACGTGCACCAGATCACTGTCGGCCATTTGTGACCTCTTCTTTCTCTACGATGCGCAAGGTGAACCGGAACGCGGTTCCACCGGCCGGCACCGCCTCGGCCCATATGTGACCGCCATGCGATTCAACGATGGTGCGGCAAATGGAAAGGCCGACACCCATGCCTTGCTTCTTGGTGGTCACAAATGGCTGGAAAAGTTGCGCCGAGACCTCCGGCGCGAGACCTGGGCCTGTATCGATCACGCTTACCTCGGCCATCCCATCATCCCGGGCAATAGTCGTGATTTTCAATTCGCGTCGTGCTGCATCCTGCATGGCCTCAACCGCGTTGCGCATCAGGTTGAGCAGAACCTGCTGAATCTGGATGCGATCGGTCAAGACCAGTTCGGCGGCAGGATCAAGCTTGTAGCTGACGAGAAGATTCATCTCCCGCGCACCGACCAAGGCCAGGGATGCAGCTTCCTCGATCAGCAAGGGCAGTCGTTCGACCTGGCGCTCGCTTTCGCCCCTGGCAACAAAATCCCTCAGATGACGAATGACGTCTCCCGCCCGCAGGGCCTGCTCAGCTGCCTTTTCCACGGCATCCCGCAGCATGGGCGCGTTCTCTTCCGTGCTCTTTTCAAGCAGCCGACGACTGCCCTTGAGGTAATTCGTGATGGCGGTGAGCGGCTGGTTGATCTCGTGGGCAAGTGTCGAGGCCATTTCGCCGAGCGCGGTAAACCGCGCCATGTGGAGGAGCTCCTGCTGCTGCTCCTGGATTCTAGCTTCTGCCCGGTGGCGTTCGGTCAGGTCGCGGCAGAAGCCAGTAAAGAAGCGTCCGGTTCCTGGATGCATCTCGCCGACGGAAAGCTCCATAGGGAAGGTCGTGCCATCCTTGCGTGCCCCGGTAACGGTGCGGCCGAGCCCGATTATCCGGCGCTCGCCCGTCGTCAGGTAACGAAGCAGATAGGCGTCGTGCTCATCGCGGTAGGGCGCGGGCATCAACATTTTCACGTTTTGACCGATGACTTCACCTGACTGGTAGCCGAACAGCGTTTCTGCCGCAGTGCTGAAGGATTGAATCCCGCCCTGTTCGTCGATGACGACCATTGCGTCTGGCACCGTTGCTAGGATCGATCGCAGGTGATCTTCACGCAACAGAAGAGCTGCGTTTGCAAAGGAGAGTTCGCTGACATCCGTGCCTTCAATGAAGATCGCGGTGATACGGCCATCGTCGGCCTTGACCGGCTGATAGACGAAATCAAGGATGCGCTCTTCGACCGGCCCGTCGGCCTTGTTGCGAAGGCCAACCTTCACCCCGTGGCCGATATAGGGCTCGCCCGTCGTGTGAACATGGTCCAGATGTTCGAGAAATTCATGCCCTTCGAGCTCGGGAAAGGCCTCCCGCACTGACTTTCCAATCACTTGCCTGTTGCCGATCAATCGCTGGTAGGCGGCATTGGTCAGCACGAAGACATGGTCTGGCTCGCGTATCAGGGCCATGAATCCCGGAGCCTTATCGAACATTTGCGACAACAGGGATTTCAGCGTCGTCCCGCCGGGCGACAAACTGAGCGCTTCGTCTTTGATCACCTGAAGTTCCTGGGTTCGAGACGGTGCTACAACGGGTACCTATCATTTCTCGCGGCACACGCAAAACGGATCGAGACGACGGTTTCGGACACAGATCCAGTTGGCGGGCGCAATTGGCGGGCCCTTTGACCCGCATCAAGGCACCGGGCGCCGGCGAATGCAATTGATCACGCATTCAATGGTTTCAGCGAAAGGCACCCGCAATGTCCTACAAGTCAATCATCGTGAACCTCGCCATCGATGCGGCTCCTGCACCCATTGTGCAGGTGGGGATCGAACTTGCCGAACGATTTGGAGCCCATCTAGTTGGCCTGGCGGCAGCGGATGTCCCGCCACTGGTCGCGACCGGCGACGGCATGGTCTACGAAGGCGAGATCATGCAGATCCAGCGAACGGAAATCGAAAAGCGGCTTGCGGAATTGCGTGCCGAGTTCGAGAGGCTGGTGCCAACTTCGATTACAAGCGAATGGGGACAAGCGGTCTGCAGTCCGACCCGGTTCCTCAGCGTTTCGGCCAGGGCGGCCGACCTCATCGTCACCGGCGGCGGGGATGGAGACAACGTCTTTCGCGCTGTTGATATTGGCAGCCTTGCACTCGGCACCGGGCGGCCGGTTCTGGTCACCGCAGGCAATATGGAGCATATCCGCGCAAAAACCGTGCTTGTTGCCTGGAAGGACACCAGGGAGGCACGGCGGGCGATAGCCGATGCACTGCCTTTTCTGGCCAAGGCGAACGAGGTCATCGTAGCCACGATTGACACCAACCGTGACGAGAGCATTCGTGACAGCCTCGACGATGTCGCCGTGTTCCTTGGACACCATGGCATCAAGGCGCGAACCGAGCTGATCGCCGGCGAGGCTGATGGCGACCGCCTGCTGACGTTCGCACGCTCGATCCATGCGGACTTGATCGTTTCGGGCGCCTATGGCCATAGCCGCTTGCGGGAATGGGCGTTTGGCGGCGTCACCCGCACGCTCATCGAAGAGAGCGGCATCAACCGCTTCATGTCGTATTGATGACCAGCGAAGCTGACCAGCAATCCGTGGCACCGGACGGCGCCGCTTATTGGTCGATCGAGACCGATGACCTTCTGCGGAGCCTCGAGACGTCGCCATCGGGGCTTGCAGCTTCGGAGGCCGCATTAAGGCTCGCAAAATTCGGTCGAAACACACCGGCGTTGAAGTCAAGCGCATCGGCCCTGATCGTGTTTGCCCGCCAGTTCCGCAGCCCGCTGGTCCTGATCCTCATTTTCGCAGCCAGCGTGTCAGCTTTCGTCGGAGAGGGCCAGGAGGCTGCAATCATCGGCGCGATCGTGCTGGCAAGCTGCGTCCTGAGTTTCACCCAGGAGTATGGCGCGTCGCGGGCGACCGAGGCGCTGAAACAGCGCATTTCGCGCAAGGCGATAGTGTTGCGCGATGGCGTAGAGTGCTCGATTGCTGCCGAAGATATCGTGCCGGGCGACTTGATCCGGCTTTCGGCAGGAAACCTCATTCCTGCGGACGGCATCATTCTGGACGCGCGCGATTTCAATGTCAGTGAGGCTGTGCTGACCGGTGAAACCTTTCCCGTCGTGAAGGCACCGGGGCGGTCGCCGCCAGAGGCTTCGCTTGCGCAGCGCACCAATGCGGTCTTCACGGGCACTTCGGTTCGTAGCGGTACTGCAACCGTGCTTGCCGCGGCGACAGGCGCCCGCACCGAATACGCATCGATCGCCGCAGCCCTCGAGCGGAAAATTCCGGAAACGGGCTTTGCCCGGGGGATAAGACAGTTCGGCTACCTGATGACCGAGATCATGCTGGCGATTGTCATCCTGGTATTCTTTGCCAATTTGATGCTGCACCGACCGCTGATTGAATCGCTGCTGTTTTCGCTGGCACTGGCGGTTGGCCTCACGCCGGAACTGCTTCCGGCGATCATCAGTGTGACGCTGGCGCGAGGGGCTCGCGCCATGGCGGCCAACGGCGTGATCGTGCGCCGTCTCGATGCCATCGAAAACCTGGGCAGCATGGACCTGCTGTGCACCGACAAGACCGGCACGCTGACGGAAGGCGTGATCCACCTCAACGGTTGGCTCGATGTCGATGGCAATGCGTCGGCCGACATACTGCTTTGGGCCCGTCTCAACGCGACCCTTCAGACCGGATTGAAGAACCCGCTGGACGAAGCGATCGCCGCTGCGCCGGGCGAGGGAGGGTCATTGGCTGCCTTCACGAAGGTCGATGAGATCCCCTACGATTTCATCCGCAAGCGTCTATCCGTAATTGTGCGGAGCACCGAAGACCTTCTGACTACCAAAGGCGCGGTTCAAAATGTCCTCGAAATCTGCTCCTTCGTCCACACAGCCAAGGGGTTGGAACCCCTCGATGCAACGCACCGTGCGGCGATCGACGACAAATTCCGGCGCTGGAGCGCGGAAGGCTACCGCGTGCTGGGCGTGGCGATCCGTCGATTTGAGAGCCGGAAAACGTTTAGCAGGACTGATGAAATCGATCTCGCCTTCGCGGGCTTCCTGCTTTTCCTCGACCCGCCCAAGAAAGGCGTCAAGGAGACGCTTGCCGATCTCGCCCACCGCGGCATCGCGGTAAAGGTCATTTCGGGCGACAATCGCTACGTTGCCGCGCACCTTGCCCAGGCGGTCGGCCTACGCGCCGACAGGATCATGACTGGCGAGGCGCTTTCGAAATTGACCAAGAGCGCGCTCTTTGCAGGCGTTCAGCACACTGACCTCTTCGTTGAAATCGATCCCAACCAGAAGGAGCGCATCGTTCAGGCCTTGCGGAGCAGGGGGCATGTGGTTGGTTATCTCGGCGATGGCATCAATGATGCGCCGGCTCTCCATGAGGCAGATATTGGCATCTCGGTCGACACCGCTGTCGATGTCGCGCGCGAGGCCGCCGACATTATCCTTCTCAAGCAGGATCTGGGTGTGCTCGTGCGCGGCGTCGACGACGGCCGCAAGACATTCGCCAACACCATGAAGTATATCTCCATCACCACCAGCGCCAATTTCGGCAACATGATCAGCATGGCTATTGCCTCGCTTTTCCTGCCTTTCCTGCCGCTTCTGGCAGCGCAGATCCTGCTCAACAATTTCCTTTCCGACGTGCCTTCTCTGGCGATCGCGAGCGACAATGTGGATCCAGACCAGCTGCGCCGGCCGCGCCACTGGGACATCCGTTTTGTACGGCGGTTCATGATCAGCTTTGGCCTGGTCAGCTCGCTGTTCGATTTCGCGACGTTCGCGTTCCTGCTGTTCGTCGCTCACGCCACGGCGGCTGCCTTCCAGACCGGCTGGTT
This sequence comes from Mesorhizobium sp. B1-1-6, assembly GCF_006443035.1. Lineage (NCBI taxonomy): Bacteria > Pseudomonadati > Pseudomonadota > Alphaproteobacteria > Hyphomicrobiales > Phyllobacteriaceae > Mesorhizobium > Mesorhizobium sp. B1-1-6. Next base: position 42,080 of record NZ_VFWR01000023.1, read on the forward strand.
TGTCGAATCGTTGCTGACGGAGCTTGCGATCGTTCTCATTGTGCGCACACACAAAGCTTTCTGGGCAAGCCGTCCGAGCCCGTTGCTTGCCTGGCTTACGTTGGCTGTCGGGGTTGTTGCGATCATGATCCCCTATCTGCCGTTTGCTGCCTGGTTCGGCTTCGTGCCCTTGCCACTGCCCGTGCTTGCCGGGCTTGTCGCTATCACCGCGCTTTATCTCCTGGCCTCGGAGGCGACCAAGCGTTGGTTCTTTGGACGGGAGAGCCGCCAGTCGCAGCGGATGATCGATAGAGTCTCCAAACCTCATGCGGCCTACTCGAGGTTATAGACCGGTGCGGGAGGCTTGAGGCGATGATGAAAAGAAGCGCGGGCATTCTGCCCTATCGCAGATCAAGCAATGGGCTGCAGGTGCTGCTCGTCCATCCGGGCGGCCCTTTCTGGCAAAGCCGCGATCTTGGCGCCTGGTCCGTCGCCAAGGGCGAGTATGACAACAGCGAGCTGCCAGAAGCCGCGGCGCGGCGCGAATTCCAGGAAGAGACAGGTTGGGAGCCAAAGGGAGCCCTGCTCAATCTGAGAGAGTTGCGCCAGCGAAAGAGCAAAATCATCACTGCTTTCGCGCTGGAAGGCAATTTCGATACCGCAACGTTGCGCAGCAACATGTTTGAGATGGAATGGCCACGACGCAGCGGCCGCAAGCAGTCATTTCCCGAGGTGGATCGCAGTGCATGGCTGGATCTGGACCCGGCCCGGGCAAAACTGCTTGCCGGTCAACGGCCCTTTCTAGACCGCCTTGCCGCTTCGGTTTTGCGCCACGCAGCCTGTTGATCGAGATCAACGCCACCTGCCGCCAACATGGCAATGATGGCGAGTAGGCAGGAGTGATCAATATGAGCTTTCTCGATTATCTGATTTCGGTCGACGCCAGAACGGCTCTGATGGGTCGCATGATGCGGACGCTCGGCGTCGACAGACATTTGAAGGTCGTGGCAGACCATGCGGCAGTCACCAATCGGGCAGTGAACCGCTGCCGTGCCTGCGGCCATCAGGACGAATGCATGACCTGGCTCGACGAACATCAGCAAGCCGAGAACCCGCCAGACTATTGCCGTAACAGCGACCTGATCGCACGACTGCAGCACGTAGCCGACGAACGGTAGTGCATCGAGCAGATCAGCCTTGAGGACGTTATGACTTCGGTGGACGATCTGTTCTTTCCAGAAGTATTTCTGCTCTTTGTTGCACCAGGGCCCACCAACGCTCTTTTGATGGCGGGGTCGGTCAAACGAGCGAATGCGATCAAACTTTTATCCGCTCAGGCATGCGGATACGGGATCGCATCCGCGTGCTGGTTTTCGCTGCGTCCCGTCGTGTCGCCCGATGCCATTCAGATACTGAGGCTGGCTGCAGCCGGATGGCTGGTCATTCTTGGCCTGCGTCTGATGGCGAGCGCCGGGTCCGACGTTTCTAAAGCGGCGACGCCATTTCTGTTGCGGCGACCAGTGCCCTGAACCCGAAGGCCTTTATTTATTGCCTGGCTATCGTGCCGATGGACATCGAACCGCGCGCCCTGGGATCCTCTGGGTTGCGCTCCTGGTGATGACGGCTGCCACCGGATCGGTTTGGCTTTTGCTAGGTCGGCGCTTCAGTGGAAGCAAAAGAATGGCAGAGAGAGTTACCGGCGCGGCGCTTGTTGCATTCGCCCTGCTGCTCCTTCGGCCACTGATCCTTCTGGTCGCGATATGAACGCGGCGAAGCGCAAGCGCGAACCTGTTTCGCTGCCGAGCTATCCTCCGACGCAAGTTCAAGCTCTCTGGGCACACCGGCTCGCGACACCAACCCGGCGTTGGTCGGCCAGCACTAAGAAACCAGGAGGACGGACACGGGATCCGCGCAGAAGAGACCATCCTCGACCGCTTTGACGCCGGCGACGTTTTCGGCCGCAACAATGGCCGCCTGGCGCTCACGTTCGTCGAAGATGGCACCGCTCAGTTTCACCACGCCATTGTTCACCCTCACGTTGATCAAGTCCTTGCCGGCCCATTTCTGCGTCGCCAGCTCGGTCGTGATGTTCTGCCGAATCTCTTCGTCATCGATGGCTGAAGGCGTTGCATCTGGAAGGACGTTCAGCAATGCCCGCAGAAGATCAGAGCGGGTGATGATGCCGACGACTTTCCCGGCGTCGACAACTGGAACGCGTTTGACATGGTGACGCGTCATGAGCTCGACGACCTCGGCGAGCGATGCGGTAGGCGGTGCCGTGACGACATCTTGCGACATCACCTCCTCGATCCGTCGCCCGTTGGCGTGGACATATTCATCGGCGGTCTTTCCGGGACTGACGAGAAACTCCAGCCAACGCGAGCGCTTGCGCTGCGTGCCCAGTTCCGCGCGACGCAGGAAATCGCCCTCGCTGACGATACCGACCAGGGTGCCGTCGCCGCGAATGACGGGAAAGCCGCTGATCTTGTTGGAGAGCATCAACCCTGCCGCCTCGGCGATCGATGCGGACGGGTCGATGCCGACGACTGGTTTGCTCATTACGGCTGCGGCTTGCATGTTCGCTCTCCGGAGTTTCTCCAAACCTCCGGCTTCTTAGGCTTCACATGCCCGAAGCGCCTTGATCTGAATCATTTTGCCATCGAGGCAAATGGTTCAAAGGTTGGCTCGCAAGTGACGGGCGCGTTTCCGTTAGCCAGCGATCGCGGTCTTGGCGACGTTCACGCCAAGTTCATAGACAAGCAGTCCACCATAATAGGCCGTCGCGGTGACCAGAATTGCTCCGCAAATCTCTATCAAAGGGATGGCGATCGTTACAGCCCGAAACTCGCGATTCCGTATCCAAAGCGCGAGCCGCACCAGTCCCCAGATTAGGAAGGCAAAGGCAGTGATACCCCCCAGGCTCTCGTGGATTTCTGCAATATCGCTGCTGAAGCCGGCCGCTTCGGCGTGATCGAGGGCAAGACCGCCGAAGAACCAGGTCCCGATGGCAAACACTCCGGCAGCCAGGGCCACGAAGGTTGAGATCGTGCCGGCGCCCGATTTCCTGGTGACGGCGCTACCGCCGGCCAGCGCCACAAGGTCGATAGCCGCAAGCGTGTAGATCAGAACGATAGGAAAATGAACGAGAATGGGGTGGATGTGCTGAATGGGAACCACGAAAACTCTCCAGAAATTGGTAGGGGACTTTGGACAGTTGCCAGCCTTGCAGCGAGCCTTGGCCGACGACATTTGCGGGGGTTATCTGCTGTGGCGGGCCACGCACTACGAACGAGAGATCTAGTCGTTTTCGTCGGCCTCATCGCCCCGCCGGTCGTCACACGCATCGTCATCACCCTTGATGGCTTTCGGGGTGGTGGCGTCCTGCATCGGGATGGCCTGCAGGTCGATCGGGCCGGATGGGTCAACGGACGATTGCGCCCCACATGATCCGTCGTCCGATTCGGCGGCCGCCGGCAGGGCAAAGGTTGTCAGGCCTGCAAGTGCTGCAAAGACAAGCATGGAATTGCGCATGGTCTGGTATCCTTCTCGGCGCGGCCATGATTGGACGCGATGATGCCTGGATATGGACCCTTCGCTTGCTGGAGGCTGAGGATGATTGACAGCAAATTGAAAGCTTGAACGTGCCACATGCCTTGCCGATGAAAAGCCTGTTGATGCGTTTGGCGGTGCTGGGTCTCGCTGGACTTGTCCTGGCCATGCCTCTCGCTGCCCGCGCCGATGAGGACGATGACGGCGACCATGACCGGGCACGGGATTTGTACGAGCACGGCGAAATCAAGGGCCTTGCCGATATACTGGACGTTGTCCGCGCCAAAGCTCCCGGCGATGTCGTGGCGGTCGATCTCGTCCGCAAGGCCAACAAATGGGTTTACCGGTTCCAGGTCGTCGGTGCCGATGGCCGGCGAAAGACCATCGACGTCGACGCCGGTGCCGGTGTCATCCTGCGCGATGGGGAGGGCGACTGATGAAGATCCTCCTCGCCGAGGACGAGCCCCGTATCGCTGCCGATATCGCGACTGCCCTCAAGGCATCCGGAATGGCGGTCGATGTCGTAAAGGATGGTGAAGCTGCCTGGTTCGCTGGCGATGTCGAGACTTATGACGCCGCGATTCTGGATCTCGGATTGCCCAAGCTCGATGGCCTCACGATCTTGAAACGTTGGCGGGCCAACGACCGCCGGTTTCCGGTTCTGATCCTGACCGCAAGGGGGATGTGGACGGAACGCGTGGAGGGGATCAACTCCGGGGCTGACGACTATCTTCCCAAGCCTTTTGAAATGGAAGAACTACTCGCCCGGTTGCGCGCCATCCTGCGTCGCTCGGCAGGGCAGGCGGCACCGGTTCTGAGGTCCGGTCCGCTGCTTCTGGACACGCGCCAGATGCGCATTTCGCTGCGCGGCATTCCCGTTTCCCTGTCGCCGCTGGAGTACCGGCTCCTGGCGTTTCTGATGCATCATGCAGGGCGGGTGGTGGCGCCGACCGAACTGGCTGAGCATCTTTACGATTCAGGCAACGACCGCGATCCGAACGCGATCGAGGTCATTGTCGCGCGATTGCGACGCAAGCTCGGCAGCGATGTCATCGAGACGAGACGAGGGTTCGGGTATCTGATGCCCGACGATGCCGCCTGATGGGCAACTCGATCCGCTTCCGGCTGTGGTTGGCGGCGACCATCTCGATTCTTGTCGCGCTCGCCATCGCCGGCGCCGGCTTGCGCTATCTGTTCGAACTGCACGTCGAGCGGCGCGTGGTGGGCGAGCTGACGGTCGACCTCAACGAATTGATCGGCGCGACGACTTTCACAAGCGATGGCCGCCTTGTGGTGACCCCGGTGCTGACCGACCCACGATTTGCCAATCCACTGTCCGGTTACTACTGGCAGGTGGAGGACGTCGCCACAGGCAGCCTTGAGCGTTCGCGATCATTGTGGGACGCCAAGCTGCTCCTGCCCGCCCGGAGCGCAAGTGGTGGGCTGCCAACGGTCGAGGAGTTCACGGGCCCGGGCGGAGAACTCACTATTGCGGTCGAGCGCACAATCATCGATGCCGGAGGCCACTCCTTTCGTGCCATCGTGGCGGAAGATCATCGAACCGTTGAGGTGTCAGTAAGCGAATATGTTCGTGATCTCGCTCCGGCTCTCCTGATGCTAGCTGCAGTTCTCATGGCCGCGTTTTTCGTACAGATCACCATCGGCCTTGCACCGCTCAAGACCTTACGGGTCGCAGTCGGAAGCGTGATTGCGCAGCGAAAGGCGCGGCTCGATGCGATGGCACCAAGCGAGGTGCAGCCGCTCGCTGACGAAATCAATCGCCTTCTCGATGCCCAGGAGAAGGCTCTCGCTCGGGCGCGCTCGCGCGCTACCGATCTGGCGCACGGCCTCAAGACGCCGCTGCAAGTTCTTTCGGCCGACATCCGCGCGTTGAGAAAAAAAGGCGAGACGGAGCTGGCCGACGAGATCGAGAAGAGCACCGGCGCGATCCGCCGCCATGTCGAGCGGGAGCTCGCGCGCGCCCGCCTCGCGCCCGGAGTCTCGGGCAAGGCATCCTGTGAGGTGTCGGACGTCGCGGCTGGGGTCGTTGCCGTCGTAAAACGAACGCCAAGCGGCAAACAGCTTTCTTTCACGATGGGGGTCGCGGAAGATCTGATGGCGCCAATCGACGAAGGCGACCTGTCGGAAATCCTCGGCAATCTGGTCGAGAACGCCGCCCGCTATGCAAAGTCGTCAGTCCGTGTCGATGCGTCCGCGACGGCTGGCGAGGTGACCGTCACGGTCGCCGATGATGGCCCAGGTATACCGGATGCCGATCGCGAATTCGCCTTGTCACGTGGCGTCCAGCTCGACAGCAAGGGCGGCAGCAGCGGCTTAGGCCTGGCCATCGTTTCCGACATCGTCGAAGCCTATGGCGGACGCCTTGCCATGGCCAACGCCGATCCGGGTCTGGTCGTGCGCATTTCCTTGCCGCGACACAGCTGAGCGTGCTTCAGGCAAAACCCGGGAAGTAGTCGACCTTTATCTTCGAACGGCGGACGCCCATGGCCAGCAGTTTCTGACGCAGCGCCTTGACCATCGCTTGCGGGCCGGAAATGTAGAAAGTGCGCTCGAGATAGTCGGTCATAGTCAGACGTATCAGGCGCTCGTCGATGTATCCAGGATATTGCCCGCGCTCGGCACCGTGCGCCACAGCGTGGATCGTCTTGATGCCAAGTTCCTGCCTTGCCGCGCCAAGCACGTCGCGATAAGCGATGTCCTGCTGGCCCTCTGTTCCGTAGAGGATGACGATCGGTCGCCGCTCCTTGCGGTCGATGAGATATTGCAGCATCGAGCGGAACGGCGTGACGCCGATGCCTCCGGCCAGGAACGCGATCTTGGTTTCACGCCGGGTGGGCAGCGTGAAGTTGCCGGCCAGTTGCGCGGCATGGATCGTGCTGCCTGGCTTCATGGCAATCAGTTCCCGCTTGAAGGCACTTGATTGCGGATAGAACTTCACACCGAGACGGACTGTCTCCTCCGTCGGCGCCGAGGCGATTGTGAAATAGCGGCGGTTGCCGCGATTGTCGGCGCGATCGAGGCCAAGCGTCCATTCGAGATACTGGCCGGCTTCAAAGGCGGGCTTGCGCGGCGACCGGAAGACGAAGTCAAAGCTATCGACGGCCGATTGCTCAACGCGTTCAAGAGTCAGCACAAAGCGTCCCTTGGGGCCTGCCGCATAGGCAAACAGGTTGCCGGCAAGCAGCGCCAGTTCCGGGGTGAAATAGAACGAGCCGATATGGATGTTGGGAGCAAACAGAAAGCCGACGATGGCGGCAAAGCCGATGCGCGGCCATTGCATGGTCGGTGCCGTCAGCGGCTCGGTCAGCATCACGAAGGCAAAGAACAGCAGCGGCGACGAACCCAGCGTCTCCGCAAGCGCCGTCCAATACTGCGACGGGTCGGAGGTCGCCATAATGGTCGCCAGCGCCATGGCAATGAAGGTCGAGACAAGGTCAAGCCTGCGTAATTTCCGCACAATTAGCATCCCGCCGATGAGCACAAGCGGGAGCAACGGCAGAGTGCCCCCGACCCACCAGGTGGCCGGTTGGTCGAGCAGCAGCGCGGACAGTGCCACCCCCAACGCCGCCGGATTGAAGAGATGCTTCCTGCCGACCGCGAGAATGAATTTGGATGAAATCGCCCAGACGGACGCGAATGCAACCGCCGCGATTCCCTTGATGTCCGTGGTGGCTACCGGATCGAGAATGAGCGCAAGGATGAGCGCGGTGATGTAGACGGACTCGTTGTTGGCCGGGACAGCGAAGACATGCGCAAAAACCTTGTTGGTGAGCCAGCAGGCGGCCAGCGCCAAACCTGTTGTGAAGGCGAGCGCGATCGGATCATGTGGTACGAGCTTGGCAAAGCCGAGCACGAGCGCTGCGGCGACCAGCGCGAGCAAATAGTAGAGGACCAGCCGGTACATGGTCAGATGGTCGAGAAATCGGTCGATGGTTTTGATCATGGCAGGCAAAGGGCTCCGAACCCGGTTGTCGGCGTGGCGCGGCCATTGGCGTGGACGACATACCCCTCCAGGCCTGGCGTCTGCTCGATGAAATGAATGCCGTCCCGGCCCATGGCGAAGGCTGCGGTGGCGAAACGATCGGCTTCGAGCACATCGGCGCCAATGACGGTCAGGCTGACAATGTCCTGGATCGGACTGTCAATTGCATGCGGGTTGTAGATGTGTTGGCCCCGCACATAGGTTCCGGAGGTCGCCAGCCCGCGACCGCGTGGATAGACGATCTTCACGATTTCGTCCGGGTTGAAGGGATTGCGGATGCCGACGCTCCAGTCATGGCCCGATGCATTCTTGCCGCAGGACTGGATATCGCCGCCAGCCTCGATGAAGAAACCGCTGATGCCGCTTCGCTGAATGATGGCTGCCGCGTTGCGAATGGCCCAGCCCTTCACGATGCCGGAAGGATCGAGCGAACCGTCGGGCTTGCGAATATCGAAGTATCCATCCGTCTCGTCTTTCGTCTGTTTGGCAATGGCCAGCACTTCCATCATCTCGCCACTCCAGTCGACGACCGGAACGTCGCCGCGGTTGATGGCCGCGATCTCGCTGTCGGCCCGGTATGTGCTGAAGCGCCGATCGATATGCTCGAAATAGCCGAAGACCGTGTCGATCAACCCATCGGCCGACGCGCCGCCAATGTCGACCGTGATGGGCATGCCCATCAAAATTCGCGTGTCGCGCATGGACCTACGACGACGCTTTCTTCAGGGCGCCGCGCAGCGACTGGATGAAAGCCCTGCTGGTCAGCGTCGCGCCCGAAATTATATCGACATTGGCGCTTTGGGCGCTGATCGCTTCGTCGCGCAGCATGGGCAGCGCCTGCCTGTTGATGCTGACGGAGGTCCTGCGGTCGGAGGGATATTTCAGCACTTTCAGCGCTGTAAGCTGCCCGCCTTGTACGAGGGCCTGAATCTGGATGATGCCGTAATAGGCGTCGGCCGTGGGGCCGGTGTAGACGCCATCGGCATAACCATGCGCCGCGAGCTTCATGCCCACCCGGACGACACGTGCTGGTGCATCCGGATATGCTGGCCTCGGCTGCGGGACTGGTATGTAAACGGCCGGAGTTACGGCGAATGAGGGTGCTGTTGACGAAGGATCGATGACAGCCTGCGCCACTGGCTGTGCCGGTGGCGTTGGCAACGGTTGCGGTGCCACCGTAACCACTGTCTGCTTGACTGGATCATTTGATCGTTCGGCGTGCGTTGCTATGCCAGCCGTCGTTTCCCGGGCAATCGGGAACCTTGTTCTGAGCCGGGGATCGAGGGGCGGCGGGGAGATTAGGAGCGCCGGCAAAGCCGCAGCGGATGCCGGCGCTTTTGGCTGCACGGAAGGCGCATCTGCCGCGTCGCTCGGCAGCGCTTCGCCGAGTATATCGT
>NZ_VFWR01000024.1:0-49355 GCF_006443035.1 Mesorhizobium sp. B1-1-6
TCGCTACGGCGCGACTAACGGCGCGCTCGCGAGCGGCTTCGTAACCGCCGAGCTACACCACCTGTGGGGACACGACCCGGGCGAGTCTGGGGAACACATACACTGAATGGGAACAGTGCAAGGCCGAAGCTCTTTAGCGCGGGAATGTTCCACAACTGGCCGCTTCTTGTGCTCTCGCCCATCATCTAAATGCAGCGGTTGGCCCCCATCCAGTTTTGTTGGTTTCGACCGCCAGCGCCCTGACCGGCGCAGGGAGCGTTCGGCGTTTGAGAAAGATGCGCACGGCATGGATGCGCGGCCGGATTTCCTCATTGGCGTTCCAGCATTTTGGTGGACTCAAAGGTGCATCTGGTGCTGGAGCGGGAGGCAAAAGAAAGATCAGCGTGCATTCGATGGTCTCTTCGACCCAGCTCGTCAGTCGCGGATAGGGGGCCGACCATTTGCCAAAGCCATGCGGCAAGATCGGCCCAGCCTCAGCGACATCGCGCCGGTCGTGGGACCATCTGAGTTCCGGCAGGCAATGGTCGTCAGGCTTGCGCGGCAGGTGATCGAGCGATTCCTGAGGAACCGCACATAGCAGCGCTGCCCGGCGGCGTCCGGGATCACCGATTGCGGCGAATCAGGCTGGCATGGTGGTTGGAGAGCCGACTCGACGCCCCTGCGACCGCGCCTCCAGTGCGACGAGGAAATCCCTCCAGGCCGAACGGCTTCCGCGATTGGCCATCTCCACGGCCAAGGTCTGGCGCCGCGAGGCGCGTGTACTCGACGGTGATAAGCCGATCCATGCGAAAGCCTTCTCCCAACTCGCGCGTTGTGTCCAGAGGAGTCTCACGAGGTCGGCGCAGTAGGCTAGCGCACTCAGACCAGGAGGATCGGCGCCGGTCGTGTTGATCACCGCGCGAGGCAGCTATCCCAATACCCGGGACTCCAAAGCTGCCTGTCCGGAAATGGTTCCTAAGTCGGCGCAACTGTGATGGCAGACCTGACCTGAACGGTCTGGCGCGCCACGAAAGTCTTGGAATTGCGCGGAACAATCGCATGCGCAGACCGTTGCCCAAAGCGATCTTCGACCTAGAATTTGCTCGTTGCAGCGATCACATAAGCCCCCCAACGAGGCCACTCAAATGGTTGGCGATTCAATTGAGGGCGACGCCATATTGGGTGAGGCCAAGCAATCTGCCATTGATGCCGTCCCGCGGCACCTGGTTGTCGTTTCGAACCGGCTCGGGAACATTCGCGACCTGTCGCAAGCCGGCGGGCTGGCAGTAGGTGTCGCGGACGCGTTGGCTGATCGTGGAGGTCTATGGCTAGGAGCAAGCGCCCTGTATCAGGACTCTGCCGCGAGTGACGAACCTCTGATCCAACTCGAACGCGTGGGGAGGATCGAGACGGCTGCGCTCACCCTGCCGCGCGAGGAGTATTCGCTGTACTACAACGGCTATGCCAACAGTACGCTATGGCCACTTTTCCACTACCGGCTCGACCTGGTGAATCACCGGGGAGAGTATCTACACGCCTATAGGCAGATCAATGCACGCTTCGCGAAGGCGCTCGCAGCACTGCACTTGGGGAACGACGACCTGGTTTGGGTCCACGACTACCATCTTATCCCCTTGGCGGCCGAGTTGCGGCGGCTGGGATTCCGGAATCGGATCGGCTTTTTCCTTCACATACCCTTCCCGCCGCCTGACCTTTTTGCCGCCGCACCCGATCACGAAGAACTCATCGATGATCTGCTTGAGGATGACGTGCTGGGTTTCCAGACCGAGACGGACGTGATGAATTTTCGGCGATCGGTGCAGGCGACCAGTCCCACCACCTTTGATATCAATGGCGCGGCTGAGGCCAATGGCCGGACAGTCTTGTCACGGTGCTTTCCGATTGGCATCGACGTTGATTCCTTCGCACGCATGGCTAACGAGGCGGCGGAGGATGTCCAGATTGATTCCATGCGCCGCCAGATTTTGGGCCTTAAGCAAATCATCGGTGTGGACAGGCTGGACTACTCCAAAGGTCTGCCCGGCCGCATGCAGGCCTTCGCCCGGCTTCTGGAAAGGCACCCCGAACACGAACGGGCGGTAACCTATTTGCAGATTGCTTCGCCTACACGCGAGGAGGTGAGCGCGTATGCTGACATACGGGCACAGCTCGAAGCAACCTCTGGCTCGGTGAACGGAAGATACGCGGATTTGGCTTGGACACCGATCCGCTACATCCATCGAGCCGTCCCACGCTCACGGCTAGCTGGCCTATTGCGCGCTAGTCAGGTCGGGTTGGTCACGCCTTTGCGTGATGGAATGAACCTGGTGGCAAAAGAATACATTGCTGCTCAGGACCAAGCCAATCCCGGAGTGCTTGTATTGTCGCGTTTCGCGGGCGCGGCTGAGGAGCTTGCGGAATCCTTGATCGTGAACCCGTATGTGATCGACGAGGTTGCTGACGCGATCGCAAGCGCGCTCGCCATGCCACTTGACGAGAGGATTGCAAGGCACGGTGCATTGCTCAAGCGCATCAGACGCAATGACGCAGCAAAATGGCGGCGGTCATTTCTCGCCACGCTCGCGGACGAGGACTAGCGTCCCAGGCATTTGCCGCCTGAAGCGCCCGCGGCGCCACAACTGTTCCCGAACCGGTCCCTGCGGGTCCCACCCGCAACCGGCCAGAGTCGTATTGCGGCCTAAGCTGTCTAGCGGCGACCGCCCGATGTCGGCAGTAGAGACGAACGTTGCCTTCCCCGCGGAGAGCATCTCGATCTGATTTTGATGGGACGGATAGCTGGCTTCCGCTGCGCTGCGTGATCGTCGCTCAGGCTGAAATCGAGGGCGGCTGTTCGCCGCCCCCGGCTAAGCTCAGCGGTCGCGTCTTCCACTGGCGCGCTCCAGATCAGCCCCCGTATAGGCATCAGCCGCCGGATTGAATCCGGTCCAGCCGCCGGCTTCGTATTCCTTGCGCCGACCGGCGATATCGACCGAATTGTATTGGCTGAGGATCTGTTCCGCGTTCGGAACGAGATTGTCCTCGACCTTGGCAGTGACCAGCGTTCCACCGCGGCGAATGCCTTCCGCGTAGACGTGAGCATCGTTTTCCGGCACGCCGGCTTCCGTCATTGCGCCGATGATACCGCCCGCAGCACCCCCGACGACGGCACCACCCACGGCGCCGACAGCGGTGGCAGCCAACCATCCGGCGGCAACCACGGGCCCGACCCCGGGGATAGCCATCAAGCCCAACCCGGTGAGCAGTCCGCCGGCACCGCCAACTACGGCGCCCACGCCTGCTCCTGTCGCGGCATCTTCCCCAGCTTCGGAAGCTTCAGCCTCGTGCCAGCCTGTCGCGTTGTTGGCTACGATGCTGATGTCCGAGCGGGGCACACCCGTGGCCTCAAGTTCCCCCACGGCATCGCTGGCGTCGTCATAATTGTCGAAGAGTCCTGTTATCGTTTTCATTTGAATGGTCCTTGGTTTCTGATCAGTTGGCGCCGGCAACAACGTTGCCTTGGTAGTCAAGCGCGATAGGCGTCGATTTGCCGTCCTTGCTCGCGGTACCACGCCAGATGCCCTTGTCGTCCTTCGTCAGTGCGGAGACGTCGGCGTAACCCGCCTTCTCAATGGCGCTCTTGGCCTGGTCCTCGGTGAAGCTGTTGGCGCCCGGCACCGGCGCCGCTGGATCAGTGGCATCCGTGTTGGTGACGGCTGGGGTGGTGCTGTCGGAAGCTGACGCCGAAGCTGCGACCTTTTCGATCATTTCCTGATGCATCTTGAGCGTCGGCAACGTGTCGGCTGCGAACGATTTCAGAGCGGCGTTGTCGCCGTCCTTTGCATATCCTTCGAACAGGCTCACAGCGTCGTCATGGGCCGCCTTCTGCATCTTCGCATAGGATGCATCGACGGGCGCCGCAGCCGACTGAAGCTTGTCGACATCGGCCTTGTGCGGGGAATCCAGGTCCGATGGGACCTGCAACTTTTGCTCACCGGCAATACTCTCGAGTTTGGCATTGGCGGCCCCATGATCGGAGATCATTTTTTGAGCGAAATCCTTGAGGCTCTGATCCTGGAGCTTGTCCTGGGCGACCTTGCTCGACTGCACCTCGAACATGCCGCCGATCGCTGCCTTGGTTACGAAATCTTGGGCCGTTTCTGCGGCCAGCGCAGGCAGCGCAAACACCATTGCTGTGGCGACCGATAACGATGCCCAGCGGAGACTGTTCTTCATGAATGGGTTCCTTGATTAGAGAGGACGATGCTCCCTAATGTCCAGGCGGAGGCTTTGTTCCGGACGCTGCCATCTACGCGCCGTTGTGCAGTTGGGGCGCGGACCTTGGTCACCGTCGTCCGGGACAATTGGTCGAGCGTGGCTCAGGGCGGTCGCCAGCGATCTCGAAAAAGCTTCATGGATGAGCCGTAGATAGCCGAGGGTGCCGCCGGAGCGGTACTATTCAACGATCTCGTCGTGCATCGCCTGGGTACCTGGATTCGTGCGGGTGGCCCGGACACAGGTGAGCTCGCCGGCAAGTGCCAATCTGGGCGACCCAGTCGCCGTGGTTAGGCGCAAAGATTACCAGGCTCTGATTGGCGAGCACCTTCAGCGCCTCGCGCACACCCGCCATGATCGTGATACCGGCGCCATCCAGAACTGCTCAGCACTGACGGCGAGCGAAGGGGTGAACCATTGGGGTTGCCATCAGACGTCCCCTTGGGCGACCCTACGCTTCCCGTCGAGGCTGTTCAGGAGGGCTACCAGATCGTCGGCGTAATCCTTGTCGAGACCGACAGCCGGTACGCCCCAGGCGTCGGCCGGCAACCCGGTGAACACGTCAAACACGGTCCAGGTTTTGTCCAGGTCCATCTTGAGGTCGTATCTTTGCGGTGCCATGCGAGAGGTCCCTTGGTCGGCTTGCACGAAACTGCCGAACTTTCCGGACGCTCATGTGGTTCCTTACTCGTGAAGGTCGAAGAGGACGACCTTTCCAATCGCTGAGGCCAACTGAACTACCTGTTCACATAGCTCGTTATCCGTCTCCATCTCGTCTAGCTCCTCCTTAAGGTCAGGACGCTTTGCTCGGATCAGCCCGACGGTCTTTTTTAGGGAGACAATGTCGCCTTCAAGGGATTCCTCGATGGCTTTCTGAATGATCGCTTCGGTGGACTTCGACAGGCGATCCACTGGGTACCTCCCAAGCTCCCTCTCGGGCACTATGGGGACAGCAGGGGAGAAATGAAACCATTAGCTAAATCTAATATAAGTTAGATCAAATCGACTCCGACGTCGGACAGCCGTATGGTGCAGCATCGGCGACACTGCATTTGGGAATCGCCGGCTGTGAGCGATCATCGCGCTTCCGCCCCACCGGCAGGACTCATGGCCAACACCAAGACCGAACACAGTATTGCCTACCCAGGCGACCTGACGCTCTAAAGCAGCTCTTTGATCGGGTTTGCGCTGAAGAATCGTATTCTGGAGGGTAGTGACCGCTCCCAGCAGCGGAGCCGTGTACGCAATAGCACTGTTCGCGAGCGGAGAAGTGGAAGAGGCAGTTCTTTACCAGAGCCTCCGAGAGGCTGCGCGCCATCACCATAAAAAGGATGTGCGACTCCGATACGGAGCACGCCACACGCATTGTTTCAGGCGTCGAACGCACGCGGCGCTGTCGCTCCGATCCGGCCGCAGACGAGACGTTTCTTGTGCAACCCACTACCTGCCTGCCGACGGCGCGCTGCCTTAAAGCGCGCAGAAGACCGCATTATTTGATAGAATTTCTGAGCGAAGGATCGGGGGCACGACTCTTCGCGGCTCAAAGCGGCAGGCCACGCGCCGCAGAAGGTTCGGCGGAGATCCGTCACCAGAAATCATAGCGTCGTGGCCTTCGCAGGCACGGGTACCTAGGCGGCCTGAACAATCTCGACCAGTTCGACGTCGAAGATCAGATCCTTTCCGGCCAACGGGTGATTGCCGTCGAGTTTGACTCTTGCGTCGTCCACGCCAACGACCGTTACCTGCATAGGGCGCCCCTCGCGGGTTCTGGCCTGTAACTGAGTACCGATATTGATGTTGATGTTATCCGGCACACGGACGCGCTCGATGCTCAAGACCGCTTCGGGACGGTGGGGACCATAGGCGGCGTCGGCGGGGACGGTGACGGTATTTTTCTCGCCCACCTCCATACCCTCGACATGGGTTTCAAGGCCGGGGATCACTTGCCCTTCACCTAGCGTGAATTGCAGCGGCTCACCACCGGAAGCATCGAATTGAGTGCCGTCGGCTAGACGTCCAGTATAGTTGATGCGCACGGTGTCGCCATTCTTGGCCTGCGTCATGACAGTCATCCTTTGGGGTTTTTAACGGACCGGCTAGCGTTCACGGTCCCGTTTTCGATCATCCGCGCACTAAGATGCACGGCGCGAAACTCTAAAACTAGGGGCTTGCCTGCCGATGTAAACCCACAACACCGATTGAGCTATGTGACACCCGTTGGCGTTCACCGCCGCCTATTCGGCGACATTGATTTGCGCGACCTGGCGGCCGACTTGAGGCCGGACACGGTATGGCTAGTTTGTGCAGATTGCCTTCAACAGCCTAAAGTCGGCTTCTGGCCAAAATGCAGCATCCGAGTAGCGGGTTGGCGATGTCGCGCGACCTGCTCGTCGGAAGATGACTTAGCCAACTTCCCATCTTTTTCCTGCGGTTTGCATTCCCGGCGGTCAAGTGAATCCCATCCCCGGCATCCTTACCCGGCTTGGCCGCTATCCACGTCGTCGGGTCAAGAAGCGGCACTGATTGCAACTGGCTTGGCCGTAAGACATGCGAGCAACGGTGCGATTTCCCCCATCTTGAGCAAGGCCACCGATTGGATGAGTTTGTCGAGTTCGGCTTGCGAAAGGATGTCCCATCCGAGGTCGTGGAGCTTCTCCTCGACGGCGGATTGGTCCATCGGATTGTTGGCGTCGCCGAGTGGACGCGGCACATCCGCGGTTCGCTCGTATCCACCGACAACCATTGTAACTCGCGCCGGCGTGCCTTGCGGGAATATGCCGGCAAATTCGTCAGGGTAGCGAACCTCCACTCTTTGAGCGAGTTCCACCACCTGCGGATCTGAAAGGGAGTGGGGGCGAAGCGGCCGAAACGCCTCCGCGCCGCGCAACGCTGCGAGTGCAGCAGCAAAGGGAACCGAGAACTGTCCCCCCTCGAGCGATTTTGGCGCGTATTCGTTAGGGAGTTTGCGTGCTTCGGGAAAGATGTCGACCGCAATGCGGCCTATCGGTTCATCTGTGCCGCGGCCTGCGACCAGCGCGAGCACGGCATCGATTACGGGGTGTGTATAGCGGCAAGACGCATAGGGCTTGAGATAGGTCTCGCTGATCAGCCAGCGGCTACCCAAATCAGCGGTGATTGCACCGACATTGTAGGCATGAGCGCGGTCTAGCATGTCGATCGAGCCGCTCATCCCACAGCTGGCGCGCTCGACCGCGAACAGCGCGGCAACCGTCGACCAGGGACTGCTGCCCTTGACGGAGCTTGCCTGGCAATCGCCTTGCGGCAGATTTTGCGGTGCCTCGGCACCCGCTATCGCGAGTGCATGGGCAAGCTGATCCGTGTGCATCTTGCGCAGCCATCCAATGGCGGCCGCCACTCCAAACCCGGTCCACTGACCACTGGCAAAGCTCATTGTGTCGGAAAAGCGTCGCGCAGCCGCAATGCGCAAGGCGACGTCATATCCAATGGCCGTCGCTGCAAGCACCTCATGACCGTCACTGCCAAGCTTTGCCGCTTCCATCAGGACGGCTGGAATGATGCCAGCCCCCGGATGACCTGCCGCAAGACAATGGCCGTCATCGACATCAAGCGAGCTCGCTGCAGCGCAATTGGCAAACAGGGCGCCAAGATAATGCAACCCTCCTTCGGCGAACCAAGCGTGTGCGCCGCCGGACCCGAAACAAGCCTTCGCGGCGATGCGTGAGAGCCTGGCATTGTCGGTCGGCACCCCGCCAATCAGCGCGGCGAGGGTGTCGAGGATGGCCCGTTGGCTCTTTTCGACGACCTCGTCTGAAAGGTGCTCGTAGCGCACATTGCTGACGAAGCCGGCCAGCTGTTCGGCAATTAACTGCATCGATCTCTCCAAAGAAAAATATACCTAGTATACCTTGTCTTCTGGCATGGAAAGGCTGGCCGTGAAATTTCTTTTCAGCCGTCGCTTTGCAGACGGTGGAACGTCAAGATGTGCTGGTCACCGATGGCACCGCGAAAGATCGATCCGGTGTCGACGAACCCCGCCTTGAGATAGAGCGACTTGGCGGGCAGGTTGCGTGCGTTGACTGCAAGCATCAGTTCCTTGACCTCGGGCCGGTTCCGCCGTACCCAGGAGATGGCCAGAACCACTCCCGCCCTACTAAATCCTTTTCCTTGGCACGCGGAAGAAATCCGGAAGCTGTGCAGTGTCACAGCGCCGCGCGGCGCCCACTCTGGCAGAGCCTGTTTCTCTCGCAAGATGAAGAACCCTACCGTCTTTTTGGAGATGATAATCGCGAAGGCATGTTCCTGGTCAGGATACCGGCTGGCTTCCAGACCGGCGAAAACCGCATCCACCGAGCCGGCGAACTGCTCCTGTCCTGGATCGAGCATTAGTTTCTTGATAGCGGCACGCTCCAAGACCGTTACTGGTCGCAGCTTGATCGGATCTGGACGGACCGCGTCTGGAAACGCTAACGGCTGCCGACATGACGCCTTGCCGGATCCCGATCGCGACCTCATCGATCGATCCTTCGCATTGCCGCGCTCCGCTGCATCCATAAGATCGCACCGCTGCCGCAAGCAAACACGCAGGCAAGACCGAGGAAGATGTGCCGGGCAGGAACACCCGAGGCGAGCGTTGGAAGAAGGTAGACGCCGATAGCGACCACTCCGATGGCGGCCTCGATGTTGCTTCTGACACGGCCGACCATTCGAGTTGAAACGGTCTTCAGAATCGTCACATCGCTCCCGGCCCGAACCATCATGAAAGACAGGCCTATCAGGCCTTGCCAGAACACGGCCTGCGCCGTGGTTTGAGAGGTGGACAAAGCAGCAGTGGCCGCGGCGAGAAGGATAGTTCCCACGGCAACAAGGATCCTTTCCTGCGCAAGACCGGAGAGCCACATCAAGGTAATGCTTCCGACCAAGCCCCCACCCGAATACGTCGCAGCGAGCCAGCCATAGGGGCCGGGCGACAGCTTGAGCTCGTAACGTGCGAAGCCGGCCAGCAGAGCATTGGATGCATGCGCCGATGCATAGGCCAGCAACAGCGCACACCCCGCAACCCTGAGGTGGGGGTTTCTCACAGTCTCGAAAAGACCCCCCATCAGGTCCTGCATGTGCGGACTATGCTGCACCGGGGAGGCGTGATCTTCCTCTATGAGAAGACCAGCGAGCGCAGCGGCCATGAAGGAAAAGGCCGCGCAGACGACGAGACTGCTGGCCAAGCCCGATAAGGACAGGCAGAGGCCGCCTGCCGCGGCGCCGACGATATTTCCGACCTGGCTGAAGAAAATGCCCAGCGAGACGGTCCGCGTCACAAAATGCGCGCCCGCCAGCTGCAGCAACGCTTGGCTGCTCGGATAGGAAAATAGCGATCCGATCGAGACAAAACATGCCGTGGCGTAAAGGATACAGATCGGCGTGCGTTCGGGAGAACACGACCAGACGATCAACGCCAAAAGCCCGATACCGGCGCCATGGATCATCTCTCCCGTAGCAAACATCGTCCGCCGGCGGGAGCGATCTATCAGTGGCCCGATGAAGGGACCAACGGTGAAGGCCAGCAGTTGCCAGCAGATCAGGACCTTGCCGACCGAAGCGATGTCACCACTGATCTGCAGCGCAAACCAGGAAACCAGGACGATGTACATGCTGCGCGCGCATTGCATCGTGAACAGCATCGCGTAGATCGGGCTAACCGGCTGGTGCACCAACGCTGGATACCGAAACATTGGCCACCAACCTTCAAAACAGTATGACCGTTGCTTCGCCCGCTATGCGGGCTGGTTGCGGAAGCTGGGGCCGAGCACCGGGTTTTCTCGCTGCATTTGCCCGTCTTGGGTCTCGATCCTCGGCGCACCAACGCCGTGGCCTCGCGCTTTCGTTTGTCCGACCGACCGGCCGCCGTGAGCGGAAGCCTCTCGGCCCGATTACGACTTAGCTGCCGGTCCGGCATCATCCCCATCGCCAGCATGCGCCAACACCTCATGGAGCGTTCTGCGCTCCCAGGGCAGCCGCGACCACCTAGCCATTCTCGACCTGGGCGAGCTGACTGTTGTTGGGCCTTCGGCCGGTCGTTTGCTCCATCCGGCGACCGCCTTTAGCCACTCGTGGTCGTAGACGGTTTCGACGTATCTGTGTCCCTCGTCGGGGAACAGCGCCACGACCGTCTTTCCGGGATTGGCCTCAGCCCACCATCGAGCAACCCGATAGGCAGCTCCACTGGTCGGCCCCATGAAAAGACCATGCTTTCGATGAAGATCGTGCGTGGCATGAAAGGCCTCCGCCGGCGTAACCCAGTGCACCTCGTCGAACTGGCGGTGATCGACATTTCGCGGGAGAATGTTGCCTCCAAGGCCGCTCAGGTTGAGTTTGCCGCTCGGCTGGCCGAACAAGACGCTGTTCGGTGTGTCGACACCGATCGCGTAGAGGTCGGCGAACAACGTCCGCAGGTAGCAGGATATGCCGCTCACGGAGCCACCCGATCCGACAGGACCAACCAGGCAGTCGACCTTTCCGAGCCTATCTATGAACTGTTCGGCGACCTTGGCGTAAGAGATCGGATTGTCGGGATTGTCGTACTGCGAGGGCCAGTAGCTACCGGCAATGTCGCGCAAATGAATGTGCAGTCGGTCGAGCCGGGCCTGCTGAAGGCCGCCCGAGGCAGCCGGACTATCGACAATCGTAACATCGGCGCCGAGCTCGATCAGACGTCGATGAAGATGGCGATCGAGCGCCCAGTCGCTGACGAGGATCAGCCGGTATCCCTGCTGAACCGCCAGCATGGCAAGCGCGAGGCCAAACGTTCCCGACGAGGATTCGCAGATCGTGGCTTCAGGCTTCAATTGATCGCGTTCCACAGCCCGCTCGAGCATGAACCGGGCTGGCAGCAGCTTCATCAGGAAGAAGCTGGCGCCGAAAAGAGCTCCGCCGAGCGCCACAAGGCGCGGGCCCTCGAAATCTTCCAGCTTTCGCATCAGCGCACGGGTCGACATGGGTTACTCCTGCGTGCCAGGCGTTCAATGGCGAAAGATCGTCGGCTCGAAATTGGACTGACGCAGAGCGCCTGCCGCGCGATCGATGTTTACGGATGCATTCTGGTCTCTAGCGTCGAACATCAGTCCGACGACCGTGCCGCTGTGAGCGACCTGAACGCCAATGGCGCCGAAGCGGTCACCGACGGTTTCGATCTCTCTCAGCCGTGGTTTGGCAAGAAACCGCTCGTTGATCCGCGCGCTCGCCGTCGCAACCCTGCCCAGCATGCGGGCGTCCGCATTCTTGATGGCTGTTCGCAACAGGCTTCGAAGCGGCCGAAAGGTCTCGATCTCCAGGTGATCGTAACGCGCCGGCTCGAATTCAAGCGTATCGACCGTGAGCAGGGGGGTGGTATCGATGCTGATGAAGTCGATCGGCGGCAGCGGCTTGCGGAATGCCTCCATCACGATGCCGTCCCGGTGCGCAAACAGCACCGCTTGCTGCCTGAACAAAGTGGAGTCACAGGCCGTTTCCGCGCTGACCGCGAGCTGCATGACCTCATCCGACGCCGCATCGATCTCCAACCAATTCAATACCGCCAGGATGCTTGCCAGAACGTCGGCGGTGGAGGAGCCCATGCCACGGCCAATGGGGATGTTGCTATCCATCGAGAGATGGCCGCCGCTGCCGGGCCGGCCGAATGCATTGATGGTCAACTCGGCCGCGCGTCGAGCCTTCTCCCGCGAGGCTGGCCAGACAGTCACGTGATCGCTATCGTTTGCGCTGAACCTGGCTTTGGACCTCAGATGACGACAGGGCAGCGAGACCAGCGCGCGTCGCAACCGTGCGCCCTCATCCTCGAAAACGCCTTGAACCAGTTCCCCGTGATGGCCAATGGCTTCAGCGTATCCCGAGCCCTCAGACATGGGCATTCCTCCCTATACTTTAGCAACCACTTAAGTTACTCGGTGAATACTTTCGCAGGCCGGATCGTCTACAGCAACAACCAAGTTGATAATCTTTTGTATTCCAAAACGTTGCGAGTACATGACGCGCATTTATTTCCTCTTACATATTGGTCACAAATGTAGAGCCCGACCAGGCGGGCAGGGGCGGCTGCCGGCGTTCCTCGATATGTGCTGCGGGAATGATCAGGCCGACTGGTCTTCGAGCGCGTATCCGGCGAGCCTTACAGTGCGAATGGCAACGCTTCGTGATGACCGCCTGAGTAACTTTCGCAACTGGCTTATGTGAACATCGACCACGCGCGTGCTTACACTGGCGCTATTTGTCCAGGCCACGGCGATCAGCTCATCGCGGCTGAGCACCTTTTCCGGATTTTCCAGCATGTGGCGCAGCAACTTGAACTCGATTGGCCCGAGCGATATCTCCTTGCCGGCGCAGCGCACGCGATGGGTATCGAGCTGCATCTCGATATCGCTATATGCCAGCGACTTGCCACGCCGGGATCCCTGTTCCGATGCTTGGCCCACCGCCAGCCTGGCCCGCAGGTATTCGAGCAGCTTGGCCGGGGCAAACGGCCGGACAAAGCATTCGTCAATGCCAGACCTCAGCAGCTGAATGTGCTGAGCTTCCGCGCCGGGCGACACCAGAGCGACACAGGGGAGGGCGCCTGTGCGAGCATCCTGCTTGAGCCCGGCACTTTTGGCCCCCAGCTGATTGTCCGGTCGACAATCCAGCACCACGGCCCGAACCGGCATGTCCGCTGCAAGCTCCAGCACTTCATCGATGGAACCGGCCAGCGTACTGGCGAAGCCGTCGACCTCGAGAATGTGGCTGAGGAGCAGATAAAATTCCGCGTCCTTCGAGCAGATCACTATCAATGGCTTCATATGCGCAGCGTTAGGATCTTTCAGCTGCCATCAAGACGGGCTGGCTATATTCGAATCCCGCATTCCCAAAGGCCAGCATGCCAGAACAAGCCACCCAAAACAACAAAGCCCAAAAACGAGCTTGGCGTCGCAGCAAACATGCCGGCGGCCGGTCCGTGCTTCCCTCTACGGCAAATTCGAGTCCAGCGGCGGCCGCCGCCAAAAAAGACAGAGGGCGTATAAACCGAAATCCCGCGCGCGTCCGCAACGGCGGACAAGCCTCGCGCGTGGGATGGAGGAATTCCGCCTCGGCCGCGGTGGTGAACGGGACAGCCTAAGGAGCGTCAGCATAGCGACGGCTGAAAGCCTGGACGCGGGACTGACTGTCCCCGCCAAGGCGGTCCGCACACTGCACGATGGTCGAGGTAGGCCGTGGTATCTGTCATCGGCATCCCGCCGCAACGGATCTCGCCGGCGAACCGGAACCTATCGCCTGATCATTAATCTACTCCCAGGGGGAGCCCGATGGCCGGCGATGACCAGTTCGAAAGATGTTGCGGCCCGGAAAGCCTTACCGCGTGTTCTCGAAGGGCTGAAAGAGGCCCATCACGCCCGCAGGCTATTCATTGAGGCCGCACGAAGGGGATATTCTGGCTAAATGGGGCCCGCTGAGTTGAGCGGCAGCCGCCTTTTCATCGAGAGCCAGATAGGCTTACTCTAAGAAGGTCGCCCGGAGCCTTCCATGTGCAACGATTATGAACAGCATGTCCTGTGGTCTGAATACTGTCGGATGATGGCGTCGCTGGCGCTCAAAATCCCGGCGCACCAAACCGAACTCGATTTGCCGCAGGCGGATGACATCCGCATTAATGACCCGGCGCCAGTAATGCGCGGCGCCGGCGATGCGATTGAATTGGCATCGATGACGTTCGGATTTCCGCCGGCGGGCCCAAAGGGGGGACCGGTGTTCAACTTTCGCTCCGAAGGGAGGCAATTCGCAAACAGCAATCGATGCCTCATTCCGGCCTCCGGGTTCTTCGAGTTCACTGGTGCGAAATATCCGAAGGCGAAACATCGCTTTACGCTCAACGGCTCTCCATTTATGGCCATCGCAGGGCTTTGGCGTGAGGCCGCCGGCAACAAGCCGCCTACCTTCACCATGCTGACGACTGATCCCGGGCCCGATGTCGCACCATTTCATAATCGGCAGGTCGTTGTTCTTCAGCCGCAGAATTGGGCTGCCTGGATCAACCTGACGAAGCCCGAATCTGAACTCTTGCGGCCGCTTCCGGCGGGGTCGCTTAGAGTGGAAACGGTGCGCCCGCAAAGCGCGTAACACGAGGCCGATCCTGACGATCATTCCATGTCGGGTACGTCACCGCTGACGAAAAGCGTTGTAGGCGGGCCGTAGTCTCCAAGCGCTGGATCGGCATCGCGGCTCCATGCGATGACGCCGACATGCCTGGTAGCCAGCGCCTTGGCTGTACGAACTGCTCTTTCCTCGCTTTGCTGATCCGCCGGGCCGTAGGCGGCAAACAGATCGCCCTCGTTGCCGCGATCAAAGGCAATGACGACGATCAGCTTTGGCTTCTTCTGGCCAGGCAGGACATGGTCGGACATCATCTCTCCTTCGCATCAGCGCAAGGCCGGCTTTTCCGTCCCCGCTTCAAGCGCGTTTATTGCATCACAGACGGCTTGGCGCTTGGGTTCGACCGGCTCGTCAGGGTGGAAATGAGAAAGCGAAAGAGTGGTGAAGGCGACGGTTAGGTCACCGATGAGGTCTCGCATTTTGAACCGATCTTTGACCTCGGCCGCAATGCGCCAGGCCAAGATGGAATCCCTTCCGCTAAGCGTGTCTTTGCCGCCGCGCTCAAGATCTGCACGAAGCATCGCCAACGCGGTGACGCGGTCGACGAGTTGGGTTTCCGGATCGATCAGTAGCTCCAGGTCCACGTTTAGAGGCTTGCGTTCTTCAGGCCAGCCGGCACAGCACGCCTCCAGGGCAGCGGTATGGGCTTGGCCCCATGCTTGTGCGCCAGCGCCGGCTCGGCGGTCCAACCCATCTTCCGGAAAGCCGTTTATATCCCAGCCTTCGAGTGCAAAGGCGCCTTGTGCCGCTTCCTCGGCTGTGAAACCGGCGCGCTCCAAAGCCGCCTCGGCGGCCGCGATGCCGCGCGAAATCTCCTCAGGCGATGCGTCTGGGACCGTCAAAACCAGGTCCATGTCTGCCTCCTGTAGCTGTTTTAGCTAAAGTGAACGAAAAGAGAACATTGAGTCAAGACTGCTCTTGACGAGGAAGGAATATGTTCCTTATTCCTGAATGGCATCTGAGCAGGAAAGAGCCATGGGAAAGCGCCAGAACGCGCCGGCCAGCGAAGCTATGTCCGAACTGGAAAACCTGGCTGAGCAGGCAATAGCCGCAGCCGGCGGCGATGTCTTGGTCGCGTTGCTGAATGTCCTTACCAGGAACAACGACCTTGAACGGGAACTGGGCTTGTCCCGGGCCGCAGTCTCGAACGGCTATTCTCGCGGCTGGCATAAGGCGCGGGTTCAATGACGAAAACGGCGGAAGACAATTTCCGGATCGAAGTCTGGGATCGAGAGGAGAAAACCCATCTCGAAACCGTATGCCGATCTCCGGACGCGGTGGTCAGCCAGGCAGCTTGGCAGGCAGCCATTCGGCGCCGGCCCGGAATGCTGCTGATCCACTACAACAGCCGCCATGTCATGGAGAAGATCATCACTCCGGGCGAGGTGAAGATTCCACCGCAGACTGTTATCGACGGCAGCATTCATGCGGGGTTGGACGTTTCACTTGGAGATCTGCGCGAATGGCACGCGTTGCGAGCTTGGTGCAAACGCTGCTCGCATTATGCAGAGGTGAAGCCAGCCGCACTTATTCGGCGGTACGGCAAGGACGCGCTGTTCAGCTCCGTTGAGAGGGCGCTTGTCTGCACGAGCTGCGATCGAGGCGGTCCGGTGAGACTGGAGATTCATAAGCTGCCGCGGAATTGAACCGGCTCCTGAGGGATCGGACAAGAAACGGCGAAGGTCCTAGTGTTGCCTGCGCCAATTCCAGGGCTTGTCGAATGAGCCGGCCCACAGGCCGCGCTTTGCGGTCCTGGCTTCCTGCTCGGCTCCAACGTAGAAGCCGGCACTGTATTTCGGCCAATCAAGCGCATAGCCCTGCCTGACCATCCATTCGCCGATATCGACGCCTGCGGCGGTGCAGACAGCGACCATGCGCCTGTAGCGATCGCGGTCGACTCCAATGCACGATGTTGGGCGATGCGCCTCGAGGAAATCCGCCAACACCAGAGACGCCTGCTGACCGCAACGGTACTTCTTGCCAGAGGCACTGGCGCAGATCTGAGCACTCTCCGGCGCGTCCATGCCATTGAGGCGAATCCGCTGTCCATGAATTTCGATCGTGTCGCCGTCCACGACTGACGGAATTCCCACCAGTGGTTCGGCCACGGAAGGCAAGGTGAGGCAGAGCAAGGCGGCCGACAAGCGGCAGATGCCAAGGGCGGGAAATCGCAGCATATCAGCCATCACACGCGCAGCCGGGCGCTTTGTGGCATCGCTTCTCTCGCGGGATGCAGCTATCACCACATGCCTGACCGGCCGAACAAGTCTTGCAACATCCCTCGACATGAACCGTCGACCAGGGCACCGGCGCCTGTGGGCGCCGCACGACCGACGCAGGATCCACCGGCATGAAAACGCCGCCGATCGCCAATGCGGCGATAATCCGAAACATGCTGCGCCTCCCACGACACTTCGGCTCTCTGCCAGCGACCTCGGTGATCCAAGACCCAGGTCTTACGTTCTCTTCTTCGCCTTCTTGGTAGGGGCGGTTCTTCCCTCATCTGGTTCCGCTACGCCGCAAACTGAACCGACATACAACTGAGCCCCGCCACGCGGCGGGGCTTCACCAAGGTCAGGCGGCTACAGCCTGGCACCTTGCCAGGGCAGTCCCTCAGGCTTTGACGGATGCCTTGCGCGTCTTCTTCAGCGGTGACTTGATTGACGCCGCAGGTGTTCTTGCGGCTGCAAAGCGCGCTGGTTTTTTTGTTTTCTCGTTCGCGGCTGGTGCGGGCGCCATCGCCTTTCGTCCAAGGCCTGCTGATTTCGCCAATGCCGAGCGAGTTGCCGTATAGTTCGGCGCCACCATCGGATAGTCAGCTGGAAGGTTCCACTTCAGGCGATACTCATTAGGGGTCAGATCGTAGTGAACTCGAATATGACGCTTGAGCGACTTGAACTTCTTCCCATCCTCAAGGCAGATAATAAAGTCTGGCGTCACCGACTTCCTGATCGATATTGCCGGTTCCTGCTTAACCACAGGCTCTATCGCCGGCGTGCCGATGCCTTTCAGAGCGGCATGAATATCGCCAATCAGCTTCGGCAACTCGCCGACCGGCAGCGGATTGTTCGAGACATACGCGGCGACGATGTCGGCCGCTATCGACACAGTATCCAGTTGGCCGTCTTGTTCGAGAGCAGTGGTCATATAGTTTCCTCTTACCGTATCGGACGAATTGATCGAGCTTTGACTTCCCATACCGCCAGTGAGACAAATAGTTCATTTCTCTCTACAAGCCACATCTTTTTCCCAGAAACTGCCGAAAAATACTGCTCCAACCTGGCCAAGCAGTTTGTCGATCATAGGCATGGAGCAGCAGTAATCGTCGACGAACCGCCCGGTTGCCCTGCCTTGGCACTGCCAGGCCGTTCTGTTGACCATTCCACATCAGCATCGATTGCTCCGGTCAGCGCCGGCAGCCTTTCGCATATATCCG
Source organism: Mesorhizobium sp. B1-1-6 (assembly GCF_006443035.1). Taxonomy (NCBI): domain Bacteria; kingdom Pseudomonadati; phylum Pseudomonadota; class Alphaproteobacteria; order Hyphomicrobiales; family Phyllobacteriaceae; genus Mesorhizobium; species Mesorhizobium sp. B1-1-6. The sequence continues at coordinate 17,840 of NZ_VFWR01000024.1, forward strand.
AGCCTGCTATAACGAGCACTTCGACACGCGCCTGCGTTCATCAAGCTGAACTGACCAAAATGAAGACCAGCATCGATCATTTGCCGGAGCACAAGCAGGCGGAGCTCGCCCGCGTGATAGAGATCCTGCATGCCGAATTCGAGGACGCGCTGGCCGAGAGCAGCGCCGACTGGAAGAAGAGCGGCCGCATCCTGAAAATCATCCTGTTTGGTTCCTATGCCCGCGGCGACTGGGTCGACGAACCACTGACGATGAAGGGCTATCGCAGCGACTTCGATCTGCTGGTGGTAGTCAACAACAACAAGCTTTCCGACTTCGCCTACTGGTACAAGGCCAAGGACCGGCTCGAGCGCGATCGCGCGATCAAGACGCCAACCAGTTTCATCGTGCACAGCCGCCGCTTCGTCAACACGGCGCTCCACCAGGGGCAGTACTTCTTCACCGACATCCGCCGCGAGGGCATTGTCCTCTATGAGCTCGACAGTGAGCCGCTGGCAGAACCCCAAGCGCTTACACCGCAAGCGGCTTATCAGCGCGCCGAAGAGAACTTTCAAAACAGGCTTCCCGGCGTAAAACAATGGCTAGAGACTTTCGCGTTTCAGCTAGATAGATCCCGCATCGACGGCGGATGGAGGAAGGCCGCTGCATTTACGCTCCACCAATCCATCGAACATATCTATGCAACTCTCCTTTTGGTGCTCACCAACTACAGCCCGCCATCCCACAAGCTCACATTTCTGAGAGCCTTAGCCGAGGACCAGGATCGACGGTTGTCCGAGGCGTGGCCACGCGAACAGCAGCGCCATCGCGCCTGGTTCAACACATTGAATGAAGCTTACGTGAAGGCTCGCTATTCCAACCACTATCTAATCAGCGAGGAGGCGCTCGTCTGGTTGGGTGAGCGGACAGCGGAGCTCCACAAATGCGCCGAACTGGTATGTTTGCAGCACTTGAGGCGCATGAGAGAAGCCGCCGGGCCGTAGCTGCCCATGATCGCGAGGACGATCCGGTTGTTTGACCCGACGCGATGAAAGTTTTGCAGCGGGCACGGTGCCCGCTCCGCGATCTGAGAGTTCCTTACCGGATTGATCCGGACGAGATAATTTCTCATTCGAAGGGGAGGAGGACTGACAGTAGATCTAGCAGAAGGGCGGACGATCGTTCCATCAGTCTGAAATGTCACTTTTACACGAGAGGGGTCCACGAACCATAGGTGTGCATCAAACACGAACGGAACCCCATAGGTGACCCTTGAGGAGTATCTCTCCTATCGGCAAAGGATCGTCGAGCGCGACCCCGATGCGATGAAGAAGGTCGAGACGAAATCCCCTCCTGTCGACGCAACGGATTTTACGCTCCGAGTTTCATACGTGATTCTCAACAGTGGACTGAGGTGGACGGTAGCTAAGGACATCTGGACACAAATGAAACCGTCTCTCGTCGAGACAGGGAGGTTGGCAAAAGCTTCGGGCATCCAGGAAAGCGAAAAGCGATCAACTTGGCGATGTCGAACCGGTCGGAGCTTTTTCGGGGCCTTCACATCGGCTTGGGCAAACGGATCGCAGGGAATTGTGCTCGCAGATCTCAAAACTGGCCGGAGACAGCGTCTCGACGGTTGACTACGTGATTTGGAAAGCATGTCAGCAGGGATGGTGGCGCTCATAAACATTGCCAGACTCCGACAACTAAACCGAATGACGCCGGTTCGACGCGGACTAACCACTCTAAATAAGAACTGAAAGGAGGGATTGACCCGTGAAGGCGCTCGGTAGGCAGGTCCCTCGTACCAAAATTAGGGATCCATAACGAGGCGCTCGAGAGGAAACTAAAAAGTACAGGACGAGTGCTCATGTCGCGCTGGACGGTTATGTGTCGGCCCGAGGGAGGGCACTACTGCATCGCAGATTGCGGTGCCGAGAGGGGAGTGCCCAGGAGTTAGGTCGGGGGTTGCTTGGGATCATCATCGCCGCAATTGCTGCGGTGCTCGCCAAACGGGCCGGAGTGAATGCCATGACCGACGCGACGCCGCGGCCGATAGTATTCGCTCCCCCGGCGGGGCGCCCCAATGAAAGCACGTGGCCCGCCCGCCGACTGCCTACGGATCACATATTGAGCATGCGCGCATATCAGCGCGATTGAGTTGGGTAGCTGTTGCGACTGCTGTGTCTCTGTCAAATGGGCCGTGCCATCGGCCATTCCTATAGCCTCCTCCTGCCTGTGTGCCATGACCCCCGTTGCAGAAACCACAATCGGCTCGATGGATGCGCCCTCGATCGTGGGCCCAATTCTCATAAATGTACTAGTCCATCCCTCTCTCCAAGCTCGTGACGGCCGATCTGTTTCAGTACGCGTATTTTGCAGGCCAGCGCCAATCCGTCTGGGCTTTTCCGTAGCAGTTGCTGTAGTCGACGAACTGGCCGGTAGCGATGTCGCGGCAAGCCCAAACAAGTTGGCGATACTGGTTATAGAATTCGTCCCAATCCGCGCCCTGGTAGTAGTTCGGCCTGGCGTACCCGCCCCCTCGGCAGTTGTTGTTCGCGCAGACAGCCACGGCGGCACCTACGGCCACGATCGCAATGCCTGCCGCTATCGCCTGGTTCTGCTTCCTAATCATGTCGGCGCATTGGCTAACGGTCATCGATCGGCGCGTCAGTTCAGCGTAGAGATCCTGCTGAAATTTGGCATCTTTCGTTGATGCCAATGTCCTGCAAAGAGCTGAAGCGCTGACAGCACTCGGATTCTTACTGAGCGTTTGTTGCGAGGTCGTGCATGAGGCGCTTGCAAGCGCCAAGACTGCCGCAGCCGAAACTGCGGCTCGTCGACCCAATCCCATCGTCTTGCCCCTCACCCCCAGAAATAGTCCGGTCCGCGAAATCCCCGCGTACTGTTATTCGCTAACAAAGCGTCTCACACGCCAGGCCATCCCCATCGCGGTCCAGCTTGCCGCCCCACGGACAATTGCCGAGATACCATCGAGCCTCGTCGCACGAGCTGATTTGAGAGCATTTCCGCCGCGGCTGACAGGAATAGCTTTGCGCTACTTGTTGACGGCTAGTGATGCCTAGCGGTTGGGTCATAGCCTGCCGAGCATTATCTCCAGGCCCAGCGCGCCATTCCCACGGCGCCTGAAACGATCCGGCCCACAGACCGATCTTCGCCGCCTCGGCCTTTGCCTGCTGCCCTGCATACGTGCCGTCGCTGTATTTGGGCCAGTCGAGCGCCTGGCCATGTTCGACCATCCATGCGGCGACGTCGGTCCGTCCGCACGCTGGCAGTTGGCTACAAAGCGGTTGTAGCGGTCCCACGCCACGAAAGTGCATGTGACCGGCCTCGATGCGGCCAAGAATCCGTCGAGTGCTGCCGCGACATTGGCGCCGCACTGGTAGCGAAAGCCCTTGGCGTCATGGCATCGTTGGGCTGACTCAGGCGCGTCAATGCCGTTCACGCCTACGCGGCGTCCGTGGATCTCTATCGTGTCGCCATCGATGACCGAAGCGACGCCGGCGATCGACGCCGGGCCCGGGCCCGGGCCGGTCCAGTTCGGGAAATTGAGCTCGGGCATGCGGTCGCTGTGCTGCATGACGAACTGCGCCACGAAGGCTGCCATCGCAGCCACGGTCACGAAGATCAGCCGCTTCGGAATGGCCGCCAATTGGCGGGCACGTCGCAGCTTGGCGCTGGTCCGATTGCGCCATTGGGCAGGCCGATTGTCGTGTCGATATTTGTCCAAACCCCACTCCCCGATGAGAGGATGCGGCTATTTTGGCTTGGAGTCCAGAAGCGCCTGTCGGGGCCTAAGCATTCGCTGCTAATCCGTGGGATACTTTGCACCAGAAGCGATAGTCACTTTCGCGACCGTCAAAATGTGCATGTAGCGCGCAGTGTGCTGCCGCAGTCGCCGCGCTCGACCCATAAAGCTCAACGGCCGCCTGCGCCATGCGTCTGGTGTCGGCAAGTTCCCATAGCGTCAACTCACCTTCAAGGCCGGCCAACAGATCGAGCTTTTCGACGTCCATTCAAGCATCGTGCACCGATTTCGCCAGCAGGGCAAACAATGGCGGCGACCTCAGGTCGTCGCCTACCGACAGTCGTTCGCGACCAAAGCCCGTCACTGCTTCTTAGTGACGGGTCTTCTAATGATAGATACCTGATCGCGCTTCCGCCGACACATAACTGTAACGGAGTAATCTGATTATTCATTCCGTGGGACAGTATGAGCAGGGGACTATGGACATGCAGCGTTCTTACAAAGGAACAGCATCGACCCATCTTTTCGGTCGAAATGGCGCAGCATTGGGCGCTTGGGCGAGCGCACGGGGCGTTAAAATCTATCAGCGTTCAAAGACGGTATGGATCGCGGCTGGCGGCCATAGAGGTCGCGATATGGAAGTAAAGGGGCGGTCGCCGGCGATCGCGATTGCACTATGGGTTGAGGCTACCCAGTACAGAGGCTCGATATAGGGCTGCGGCTTGTACAACGACGTACTTGGTGTCGTGCAGAGCCAAGGTGGCCGGCGCCTTACTTTGGGGGGTGGGTGGGGTAACCTGCCTTGGTGAGACGCCGGCCTGGCGGTTGGGGTCCGCCACAAATAGAATATCAGCAAAAATTGAGATTCGATGTTCCGCGATAGCGGAACGTCTGCGCGAGAGATGGCGGCGCTGGTCTCGACTAGTCGATCTCAAGCGGCTCGTGGTCGGGCTGTTCATGCCACATGGCCTGGCGCAGGTCGCGCATGTCGACCTTCTGGCCGCAGATTTTGCAGGTATAGAAGTTGTCCTCTTGGCGAGCCGGATCGCCACCATGCCGATGGCCGGACTTGGGCGGGCCGAGGTCGGATCGCTTGGTCACGGTTGCGCAAAGCTGCCGCCGGCGTCCTTGATAACCTGTGCGGTAGCCGTCGAATTTGACCTCGTGCAACCAGTCGTCACCCTCGGGCGGGGTGTCGACAAGCTCCGCCATGCCAGGGCGTCCATAGGCCTGCGAAGAAGAACAAAGGACGTTCCTCGTTCAGCGCGACCAGTAGTTCCGCTGAACGCCGGTTTCGGGGTCCTTGTCGCCAGGGGTCGGGGAGGGCTCGGCGAAGCTGGTTACGGGAACCACGCAGCGATGCTCGATCCTGACATATTGTTGCCAGTGGCCATATTGCGGATTTCGTATGTTCGTGGTGCCGAAGTCGGCGGCACCTTTCACGCGCTCGGCCGGCGTCGGCATCCCCCAAAGGAGATTGGCCAACTCGCGCTGACCATCCTGCGCGTTGCGAACTACCGGGCCAGGCCTGTTCGGATAGATGTCGATCGACGCTTCCAGGTTGCCGAGGACGTCCCGGAGGACATGCGTCCATTGGGGTATGGCCTCTTGGCTGGTGGTGAGATTTTAGAGCTTGCACATGTTTTGCCCCCCGAGTTGCGCAGGATCTCGGGAACGCTCAAAGGTCCAAGGTCGAGGATGCGTTTGTATTCGCCCGTGCGACGCCAGACACCGCGGATTTTCCACCCTCCCGATCGCGTTTCGGATCGAACATTTCGCCGCCAAAATGGTCAAGGAACGCCTTGGCCGCGGCGGGGTCGGCGAAGCAGTGGATGTGATAGTCCTCATATTTGCCGCTCGGCCATATCGCTTGCCCGTGCCCGATCTGTGGCTTGATGTTGGCGTCCTGGCAGAACTGCGTGATCAAAGTCAGGTTCCGGTCGGTGCAGATGTCATCCGGCAACGCTACCTTGGGACGGCCAATCCCGGTCAATAACCGATGGCGCCGGCGTGACGCGATTGCGTTTCGGCATCAGTGTGAGGTCGGCTTCTCGGTTGCTGCCTCCAGCGCGTTGATTGCGTCGCGCACAGCTCGGCGCTTCGGTTCGGTCGGCTCATCCGGTCGGAGATGGGGAAGGGATAGGGCGGTAAAAGCCATATACAGTCGCCAATCAGGTCGCGCATTGAAAGCTGGTCAACAACCTCGGCAGCAACCCGCCAACCCAGAATAGCGTCCTCCCCGTTCAACGTGTCCTTGCCATCTTGCTGGAGATGTTCGCGAAGCATTGCCAGCGCTGTTGAACGGTCTGCGAATGCGTCTCGGGATCGGTCAGCAACTCCAGGCTGATCGATATGGCCTTGCGGCTCTCCGGCCAGCCGTCACAACAGGCCTCCATTGCTGCCGCATGGGCTTGCCCCCAAGCACTTGCGGCGCGCGACGTCGAATGGTCGGGACCATCTTCGGGCGCACCGTTGATATCCCAACCCTCAACAGCGAAGGCGCCGTAAGCGGCTTCCTCAGGGGTGAAGCCAGCGCGCGCAAGTGCTTCCTCTGCGGCCGCCAAACCTGGCGAAATTCCTCGGGCGACGCGCCCGGAACTGACAGAACGAGGTCCACATCATGCTCCTTTGGTTATCCTGCGGCAGTGAACAAAAAGAGAACATTAGAGTCAAGAGCCTCTTGACGAGTGACACACTGGGCAAGGCGACCCGGCACAAAATGCTCGTCAAGGCGGAATGCAGCTGCGGCAACGTCCGCTACTGCCGTTCAGCCGACTCGATGATGGTCTACGGCGGTGGCATCGACCCGCTGTCACTGAAGTTCGATTGCAGCCGGTGCAAGCCGCAGGTGACGATCACATTGCTGGAACTGCATCCTGAGCATTTGCCGAAGCGCCTGGTGATCCATAAGCCGATGACGGTTGATGGCAAGATCATCTGGCACACCGAGCGGTTTCGGGGATGACAAAGACCAGCCCAGTCCGGACGGAACATTAGCTATCGCTAACGATTGACGTGTGCGGCAGGTGGTGCCCTCCATCGCCTGCTGAAGATCGGCCCCCCGATCGGGCCCGCGTCCTCCGCCGAGGCGCGGGCTTTCGGCGGCTGATCCTGTCTCATCCAAGGGTTTTTGAGGTGGATGCCCGCTCATCAAGATGTGGCTAATATTCTAGAGCGCGACCGCCGCTCTGACTTTTGCGGCGAAACACAGGGACCCGTTCACAGGAGGCAACAGGTGAGGCACGAAACAACGAAAGTCACTGGAGGATGTCTTTGTGGCAGCGTTCGATATGAAGCAGAGGTCTATCTTCAGAACGGCTATATCTGCCACTGCACCATTTGCCAACGCAGCACAGGCCACCCGGCTGAGATTACGGTCTTAGTAAAGGCCGGCACTCTCAGATATTTGAAAAATGGCCCAAAATACTATATTTCGTCGGATGACGGGAAACGTGGGTTTTGTGGGCATTGCGGGTCTCGGATCGTATGGCAGGCATCCAGGTGGAAGGATGACTGGTTGACGAATATCACGGTGGGCACCTTGGACAGGCCGGCCGAGGCCAGGGTCACCAGGCATATCTACACGGACACTCAGTTGCCTTGGTATCGTGTGTGTGAGGAGTTGCCGAAGCTAACTGAGAGTGATGCTGGAAGGCTAATCGAACTTCTCAGAGATGAGTTACGGCCGGAACTGCCGCGTAAGCTTGGCAACGAAGGAGAACTCTAGAGATGTCGATCCGCGATGAATTGCAGGAATTTTTGGACATCTATGTCGCTGCATACCGATCGAACGACGCCGCCGGTTGCGCAGCCATATTCGCACCTGACGGGGAAGTCCATTCGCCTTATGCGCCCCCGGCCCGCGGCCGCGCGGCGATAGAGTCGCTGCACGCCGTATGGACACAAGGCGCAGGCACCAACAAGACGCTTGCCGTAACGGAGGCGGGGAGCTCTGGCGACCTCGCCTGGTGTCTTGCGGCCTACTCAGAAGGTGAAGCGACGGGAAACGGAACATCACTCAGCGTCTTTGAGCGTCAGGCTGGTGGAGGCTGGTTGGTCCGGATGTGCAGTCTCAATTGCAGCGATGTTGGCGAGTGAGCGACAACTGATGACCACATCGTGATACCGGCAGTGGCCTGCCCAGTACAGGGCAGGATTAGTTCGCGTCAGGCGACTTTGGCCGTGCGTTTCGCAGGAGCCTTCTTCTGCGGAACCGGCTTGCGCCCAAGACCCGACGCCTTGGCCAGTGCTGATCGCGTCGCGGCATAGTTCGGCGCCACCATGGGATAGTCGGCAGGTAGGTTCCTCTTAGGGCGATATTCATCGGCCGTCATGCCAAGCTGACGAAGGTGGCGCTTCAGCGATTTGAACTTCTTGCCGTCGTCAACGCAGATGATGAAGTCCGGCGTGACCGACCTCGTTGGATTGACGGCGGGTAATAGCTCTGCGGCAGCGGCTGCCACAGGCCCGCTAAGGTCAGACAATGCCCGGTGAACCGACACAATGAGGCTTGGCAATTCGCTGACTGGCACCGGGTTATTGCTGACATACGCGGCAACAACATCAGCGGCCAATTCAACAACCTCGGGGCGCTATTGATCTGCCCTGGCAATTTTTGGAACTCCTATTGCTTATCGGTATGTGCGTCGTCTCGGCGCAGGAAAGTCTCGCTGACGTAGCGACATTTGCGACGGACTTGGACACGCTAGGAGCCGCACGGGAGTTCTGTGTAGTTGGCCATTTTTTCGTGTGCGCTCCGTGTGCACTGAGAGATCAAAACGTGGCGAAAAAGGGGGGTATTCTGGCGAAAATTCGTATGCACTCGGCAGGTTAACGATTTGATTTTAAAGAAAAATGATGAATCAAGGCCAAGGAGTGGCCGTGGCACCCATGATGGACTGGACGGACCACAGGAAGTCCATGGATCAACCCGAGGTCCAATGAGCGTGTCGTCGAAGGCTTATACGAACGTTCGACGAATTGGTTTGCCGCTGCGCTGCCGTTTACGCATGGTCCACGCCCACTGACGATCGCCGACGCCAGTCGGCAATCAGCGCCAGCTCGCCATTCCTCTGGACGAGGCCGCCGCCCAGTGGCGGCGATCGCCGTACGATCATCACCAGCGGGCACAGACTGATCATACTCGCACCCATCAACACAGATTGTTTTCCAGACAGCGCTCTGCAATAAATTTGTCATGCGCAACCTTCTGCGGGTGGCTACCACCGCCTTGCGAAGATGCCGTAGGCCAGGGACGACACGACGAATATCCTGGGCGTAACGCCCTTGGATCGTGGCTCACTCCACGTGGGTTCCCAACGTCCGGCCTCGCAGCGCACCGCTGCCCTCGCTGGACCCCAACCCGCGGGAGGTTATGCTATGCCCAAAATTCAATCCGATCGCCGTGGCGACAGTGCAGGTTTTGGCGACTTGACGCTCTGGGAGCTGGCCGACCCGGATGCCATGGCTCGGGCAGCTATCTAGCTTTATGGATCGAATGCGTCGACTGCCGCGGCACATTGCGCGCTGACAGCCCATTTCGATGGCCGCACGGGCGACTACCGCTTCTGGTGCACAGTTTTTTCGGAACTCGGTTGTGGCAGGGACCGAGCGGATCAGCATTCAAACAGCGGGATCAAACGCGTCTCTGACCATGCCTGAGACTCAGCATTGCCTGGCCAGACCATAGGCTCACGTGTCGATCGGGAGCCGGTTGGACCGCTTGATCTGGGCAAGGGCAAAGCTGGATTCGATCGAGGCAACGCCATCGAGCCGCGTCAGCTTTTCCTTGAGGAAGCGGTCATAGGCTTGCAGGTCGCGCACCACGATGCGCAGCAGATAGTCGCGCTGCCCGGTCATCAGATAGCAGTCGACGACCTCCGGCCAGCGGCCGATGGCCGTATTGAACCGCTCCAGTTCGTTCTCTCGCTGACGCTCTAACCTGATCGAGGCGAACACCGAGATTGGTAGATCAACGAGATCTTGGTCGATGAGCGCGGCGTAGCCCGTGATAACGCCCCTATCCTCCATCATGCGGACGCGGCGCGCGCAGGGCGAGGCTGAGAGGCCGACCTGATCGGCAAGTTGCTGCGCCGTCATTCTGCCATCGATTTGAAGCGCGGCGATGATCTTGCGGTCGATATCGTCCAGTCGGATTTTTGGCACAGATCAACACTCCTATCATCGATCTTGATCAAAGCAGCTAAACTAGGCGCCATAATCAGGCAAGTTTAGCGACAACTGGCTTTTACCTCGGCCTATGATTTCGATCGGTTCACCAGGAGGCTGGGCAATTGGACGAACGGGAATTGGATGCGCTTTCGGCGCTGGAGAAAAAGGTGCTGTGGCTGTCGACGTGGACGATCCACAACGCCAACCATCTTCGCGAAAGCACTGACGGAGTGAAAGTCGGCGGGCATCAGGCATCATCCGCCTCGCTGGTGACGATCATGACGGCCCTCTATTTTTCAGTGCTGCGGCCGGAAGATCGCGTTGCGGTCAAACCGCATGCATCACCTGTCTTTCACGCTATTCAGTATCTTCTCGGCAACCAGACCAGGGAAAAACTCGAGCAGTTCCGCGCCTTTGGCGGAGCGCAAAGCTATCCATCGCGGACCAAGGACGTCGACGATGTCGATTTCTCCACGGGCTCGGTGGGGCTGGGTGTTGCACAGACGCTGTTCGCCTCGCTCGTGCAGGACTATCTCTTGGCCCGTGACCAAAGCATGTCCCAGGGCCGCATGGTGGCGCTGATCGGCGACGCCGAGATGGATGAGGGCAACATCTTCGAGGCGCTGTTGGAGGGCTGGAAACATGGCCTGCGCAATTGCTGGTGGATCGTTGACTACAACCGCCAGAGCCTCGATGCCGTCCTGCGCGAGGGGCTGTGGGAGCGCTTCGAAAGCATCTTCCGCAACTTCGGCTGGGACGTCGTCATCCTGAAGTACGGGTCCCTCCAGCATGCCGCCTTCACCGAGCCAGGCGGCGGGGCGCTGCGCGACTGGATCGATGCTTGCCCCAACCAACTCTACTCGGCGCTGACTTTTCAAGGCGGCGGCGCCTGGCGCAAACGCCTGCTGGCCGACATTGGCGAAGAGCCGGAAGTCGCGTCACTGCTCGATCGCCGCTCCGATACCGATCTGGCCGCGCTGATGACCAATCTCGGCGGTCATGATTTGCCCTCCCTACTCGATGCCTTCGACACGGCGCGCGGCAACGAGCGGCCGACATGCTTCATCGCCTACACCATCAAAGGTTTTGGGCTGTCGCTTGCCGGTCACAAGGACAATCATGCCGGCCTGATGACCAAGGACCAGATGGCAACGTTTCGTGCGTCGATGTCGGTCGTCGAGGGGCGCGAGTGGAACGCCTTCGAAGGATTGGATATGGGCGAACTGGATCTTCAACGGTTTCTCGATGCTGTTCCATTCGCGGCGAAGGGCAAACGGCGCCGTCACGCCCAGCGCATGCTCGTTCCTGGTCATCTTGTCTCGGAGGCCAAAGGCATCGTCTCCACGCAGATCGGTTTTGGCCGGATCCTGGACGAGATCGCGCGCGCCGGTGGGCCGCTTGCCGATGCGATTGTCACAACATCTCCGGACGTCACGGTCTCGACCAATCTCGGCCCATGGGTGAACCGTCGCGGCCTCTTCGCCAGGGAATCGCTGGCGGACACATTCCGCAACGAACGTATCGCCTCGGCGCAGAAATGGGAGTTCGGCACGTCCGGCCAGCATATCGAGCTTGGCATCGCCGAGAATAATCTGTTCATCCTGCTGTCGGCGCTCGGACTGTCGCATTCGATCTTCGGCAAGCGGCTGCTGCCGATCGGCACGCTTTATGATCCGTTCATCCAGCGCGGTCTCGATGCGCTCAACTATGCCTGCTATCAGGATGCGCGATTCCTGCTCGTGGCCACGCCGTCAGGCATTACGCTGGCACCGGAGGGCGGAGCGCACCAGTCGATCGCCACCCAGCTGATCGGAATGGCGCAGGATGGGCTTGCCGCCTACGAGCCGGCCTTTGTCGACGAGCTGAGCGTCATTATGCGCTTCGCACTCGATTACATGCAACGCGATGGGGACGCGGTGCAATCGGAGCGTACCTGGCTACGCGACGAGACCGGCGGGTCGGTCTATCTGCGGCTTTCGACACGTCCCGTCGAGCAGATTGCGCGCGTCATGACGCCGGAACTCGAACGCGACATCGTCGACGGCGCCTATTGGCTAAGACGTCCAGGCCCGAATGCCGAGCTGATCGTCGCCTACACCGGCGCCGTCGCACCGGAAGCCATCGAAGCGGTCGGTTTGATGGCTGAGGACCGTCGCGATATCGGTCTCCTGGCAGTGACATCAGCCGATCGGTTGAACGCCGGCTGGACCGCGGCAAGCCGCGCACGCGAGCGCGGCCTCATCCATGCAAGAAGCCATGTCGAAAGGCTGCTTGCCGACCTTCCAGCCCATTGTGCGATCATTACCGTCACCGACGGCCACCCGGCGGCACTAGGCTGGCTTGGCTCGGTCTCCGGCCACCGAACGCGCAGCCTTGGCGTCGAACACTTCGGCCAATCGGGGACCATCGATGATCTCTACCGGCATTTCGGCATCGACTCGAATTCGATAGCGACAGCGGGTGACCGGATCATCAATAGCCGGCCGGTGCGCCATTTGCGCGCGCTGGAGTGATATTATCTCAGCCTGGCGCCGCCAGGTTTAGCATTTTCTTCGTTGGCGAGCCCGTCGGGTCTCGGTCATCAGAATATCTGGGAAACGATCCACTCTCCGCCAGAACACCAAATCAGCGAGCGGTCCTTCCGCAAGCTCAGATCCACTTGCGCTTTATCGCGATGCCGAGGGCCTGATAGGTGGTTAGGACGTTGAGTTTGCGGCGAATGTTCTGCAGCTGAAACTCGACGGCTCGCCGGCTGACGTTGCGCAGCGTCGCAATGTCGTCGTTGGTCTTGCCCGCAAGGAGCCATGCGAGGCACTCGAGCTGATAGCTCGTCAAAGGAGAGGCGGCTGCGCTCATCAGCTGCTGATCATCGCGGCTCTGCAGATAGCCATCGACAAAGGCACCAAGCGTCAGAACCGAATAGGGGTCGGCCAACATGGTGGTGTCGGGTTTGCGCTCGCGCGACGAGAAGGTGAAGAGAGCCCGCCTTCCAAAACCATCGAAGATAGGGATAGAGATCCCCGAGCGGATGCCAAAATTCCGGGCTTCGCCGAAGAACGTCCGGTGATGCTTTCTCGCTGGAACGGGCAAGCCGCTCTCCCACCAGGCGTAGGCACCGCGTCTTGGAGAAACCGCTTCAACGACAGGATCCACCTTGGCCAGCCCGCTGTCGAGATAGTGCTTCTGCCACGCCACCGGATAGTTCGACATCCCATACACGTCCGCCTCGTGTACCGAGAGATAGGTGAACCATTCAAACCCCTGCGCGTTGGCGAACCTGCGCAAGGCCTGATCGATGGCAGGCTTGTCGGGCGCCAGTTTCAACCAGTCCCGCAGCATTTCAAACTGTGGCTTCAGAGACTTCATCGGCACTCCTTCTTACTGCCCCAGCCGCAAAAAGGTGCGTCTCATATTGAGGTTCAGGCGGTTGAGATCAACCTCAAAAATGCAACCATCGCTAGCAGACGGGTGAATCTTCGGATTTACCTGGCCGACCTTCGGAAACCCGTAATGGTCCGCCTGCTCGAACGCTGTTTCTTTCGCACTATCGAAACAGCGCGGAGAAAAAGGCATGCAGATAGTTGCGGTCAGGAATGGAGAAAGCAGCGCAGGGGATGGGCTGATTGATCAAATGCACGCGCTGCGCGCGCGGGTGTTCAGAGACCGCCTCGGCTGGAACGTGACGGTCAAGTCCGGGCGCGAAACAGATGAATACGATGCGCTCGATCCGACCTATCTCCTCGCTGTGACCGACGATTTACGCAATGTCGCTGGCTGCGCACGCCTTCTTCCGGCCACCGGTCCGACAATGCTGGGCCAGACGTTTCCGGTCCTTCTCGGTAGCGATCCCATGCCATGCCATTCAGGCTTGATCGAAAGTTCCCGGTTTTGCGTGGACACGGAGCTTGGATCCAGGAACGCGGCCAGAGGCCTCCACAAGACGACGATGGCGCTGTTCGCAGGCATCCTGGAATGGTCATTGGTCAACGGCTATTGCGAAGTAGCGACCGTCACCGACATCCGTTTTGAGAAGATCCTTGGCAGGGCAGGGCTACCTTTCAATCGCCTCGGCTCGCCCCATCCGATCGGCAACACGATCGCGGTTGCCGGCATCGTTCCAGCCACCCTTCAAAATGCGCTTCGCGTTCGGGCGAACGGATATCAGCCCTTCTCCCTGGACGCGCGCCCACTCGCAGCGTGACGGCGGATTGATCCAAGATGCATCCAAGATGATCCTCAAATGATGCCCACTTCGCAATCACACCATCGGCTCGTGCGAAAACTTCGCGAGGCCATGGGCAGCACGATCTGCAACACGCTCGACGACGCGCTCGTCGTCGAGATCATGCTCAATCCAGACGGGCAGCTCTTCGTCGAACGCATCGGCGAACCGATCACGCAGGCAGGCAGGTTGGCGCCGCAGGCGGCCGAGACGATCATTGGCACAGTCGCTCACGCGCTCGGAACGGAAGTGAACCTCAACCGGCCCATCATCTCTGGCGAGCTGCCGATCGGCGGACATCGGTTCGAGGGCCTGTTGTCACCGGTGGTCGCGGCACCCGTCTTCACGATCCGCAAGCGCGCCACGCGGCTCTTCCCGCTCGACAGCTATGTGCGCGACAAGATCATGACCCCATACCAGGCTTCGGTCATTCGCAACGCTGTCGAGAACCGGATGAACATCGTCGTCGCTGGTGGCACGGGGACGGGCAAGACAACGCTCACCAACGCGGTCATCGGCGAGATCGTCAGCCTGATGCCGGAACACCGCCTGGTTATTCTCGAAGACACGGGCGAGATCCAATGCGCGGCAGAAAATGTCGTCGCGCTCCACACGACTGATGCGGTGGACATGAGCCGACTGCTCAAATCCACCATGCGTCTGAGACCCGACCGGATCATCGTCGGCGAGGTTCGCGACGGCGCCGCACTCACGCTGCTGAAAGCGTGGAACACCGGCCATCCCGGCGGTATCGCCACGATCCACGCAAACAGCGCGCTCTCGGCCTTGACCCGCCTCGAGCAGCTGACGGCCGAAGTCAGTTCCAACCCGATGCCCGAAATCATCGGTGAGGCGGTCGACATGGTCATCTCCATCGAACGCACGCCGAAAGGTCGGCGCGTTCGTGAACTGCTGGTTGTCGAGGGCTATCGCGACGGCCGTTACCGCATCGAATCCCACGGCAGCGAAGAGGGGCACCGCCATGTCGCATAGGGCGATCAGGACTTCTGTTGGATTGACGGCCTCTCTTGTCCTGTCGAACAACTCGGCGCTAGCCGCCGGCGGTGGGGGCGGATTGCCTTGGGAGGGTCCGCTTCAACAGATCCAGCAGTCGATAAACGGACCGGTCGCCGGTACAATCGCACTGGCGGCCGTGGCGATCGCCGGTGGCATGCTGATTTTCGGCGGTGAATTGAACGATTTCGCACGGCGACTGGTTTATGTCGTGCTGGTTGCAGGCATCCTTCTCGGCGCAACCCAGATCGTGGGGCTGTTCGGGGCCGGCGGAGCGTCGATCGGCACGGAGCCAGCCGTCGAGGGCAGAGCGACCCAATCTCCCGCGGTTCTCATCGATGGCTGAGCGTTCCAGCCAACTTCACAGCGTCAGGATCCATCGCGCGCTTTCCCGGCCGAACCTTCTGTTTGGCGCGGATCGGGAACTGGTGCTCGTGACGGGCTTGGCAAGCGTCGTTCTGATTTTCGTTGTCCTGACCTGGTTCTCTGCGCTGCTTGGCATCGCGATTTGGGTCGTCATCGTCGGGTTGCTCAGGCTGATGGCAAAGACCGACCCGATGATGCGGACGGTGTATCTGCGACACATCCGTTACAGAGCCCATTACCGGCCGACATCGACGCCCTGGCGGGCCTACTAAATACGGACGGCTGATGATGGTCGCACTCAAGAAATTCCGGCATGCCGACCCCTCGTTTTCCGACCTGCTTCCTTATGCAGGGCTGGTGGACAACGGCGTCCTGCTGCTGAAGGACGGATCACTGCTCGCTGGATGGTATTTTGCCGGCCCGGATTCCGAAAGCTCGACCGATTTCGAGCGCAACGAAGTCTCGCGACAGATCAACGCGATCCTTGCTCGTCTAGGCAGCGGCTGGATGATCCAGGTGGAAGCGGTGCGTGTACCGACCACCGCCTACCCCCCGTGTGAGGACGGCCATTTTCCAGACCCGGTGAGTGCTGCGATCGACGATGAGCGCCGAAGGCATTTCGAGGCCGAAAGCGGCCATTTCGAGAGCCAGCACGCAATCCTTCTCACCTACCGTCCGGCCCAGAAGCACAAATCGGCGCTGGCAAAATATGTCTATTCCGACGACGCCTCCCGCAACGAACGTTTCGCTGATACGGTGTTGAAGTATTTTCGGAACGCAATCCGCGAGTTCGAACAGTATTTGGCGAACGTGCTGTCGATACGGCGCATGGTCACGCGGGAAACAGTTGAGCGCGGCGGAACACGCACGGCGAAGTATGACGAGCTTCTGCAGTTCGTCCGCTTCTGCATCGTAGGCGAGAACCATCCGATCAGGCTGCCAGCGATCCCGATGTATCTCGATTTCCTGGTAACTGCCGATTTCCATCACGGTCTTTCGCCGCTCGTCGACAGCCGTTACCTCGCCGTGGTGGCGATCGACGGTTTTCCGGCCGACAGCTGGCCGGGCATTCTTAACTCTCTCGATCTGATGCCTCTCACCTACCGCTGGTCGTCGCGCTTCATGTTTCTCGATGCCGTCGAGGCGCGTCAGAAGCTCGAACGAACCCGCAAGAAGTGGCAGCAGAAAGTTCGCCCCTTCTTCGACCAACTCTTTCAGACGAACTCCCGGTCGATCGACCAGGACGCCGCCATGATGGTGGCCGAGGCCGAGGATGCGATTGCGGAATCGTCGTCGCAGCTCGTTGCCCACGGCTACTACACGCCGGCTATCGTGATGTTCGACCAGGACGAGCGGCGCCTTCGCGACAAGGCTGAAGCTGTGCGCCGGCTTGTTCAGGCCGAAGGCTTCGGGGCCCGCATCGAGACACTCAACGCGACGGAGGCCTTTCTCGGCAGCCTACCAGGCAACTGGTACGCTAATGTCCGCGAGCCGCTGATCAACACGCGAAATCTCGCGGATCTTATCCCGCTCAATGCGGTGTGGTCGGGCAGTGCTGTTGCACCGTGTCCGTTCTACCCGGAGAATTCCCCGCCGCTCTGCCAGGTCGCGTCCGGCTCGACACCATTCCGGCTCAACCTTCATTCGGGCGATGTCGGTCACACCCTGATCTTCGGCCCGACCGGTTCTGGAAAGTCGACGCTTCTCGGCCTGATAGCAGCGCAGTTCCGAAGATACCAGGGCGCGCAGCTCTTCGCCTTCGACAAGGGATTGTCAATGCTACCGCTGACGCTTGGTGTCGGCGGCGATCATCATGATGTCGGGGCAGGCGAGGGGCTTTCCTTCTGCCCGCTTTCCCAACTTGGGTCCGATGGCGACAGGGCCTGGGCTGCTGAGTGGATCGAGACGCTGATCGCGCTCCAAGGCGTGAAAATCACGCCAGACCATCGCAACGCCATCGCCCGGCAGCTGGCCCTCATGGCGATGTCCCAAGGGAAGTCCCTCTCCGACTTCGTGTCAGGCGTGCAGTTGCGTGAGATAAAGGAGGCTCTCCAGCATTACACGGTCGACGGTCCGATGGGGCACCTGCTCGACGCCGAAGCCGACGGTCTGACGCTGTCGTCCTTCCAGACGTTCGAAATCGAGCAGCTGATGAATATGGGTGACCGAACCCTCATTCCGGTTCTGCTCTACCTGTTCCGCCGTATTGAAAAGCGCCTCACTGGATCGCCCAGTCTTATCATCCTCGACGAGGCCTGGCTGATGCTCGGGCACCCCGTGTTCCGCGACAAGATCAGAGAGTGGCTCAAAGTCCTGCGCAAGGCCAACTGCGCGGTTATCCTCGCAACGCAGTCGATCTCGGACGCCGAGCAGTCCGGCATCATCGACGTGCTGAAAGAATCCTGTCCGACGAAAATCTGCTTGCCGAACGGAGCCGCCCGGGAGCCCGGCACACGCGAATTCTACGAACGGATCGGCTTCAACGAACGCCAGATCGAGATCGTGGCGACGGCGCTCCCCAAGCGTGAATACTACGTCGTCTCGCCCGAGGGACGCAGGCTGTTCGACATGGCGCTCGGACCCGCAACGCTCTCCTTCGTCGGCGCTACCGGCAAGGATGACCTCAGGCGCATTCAGGAATTGCGAGACGTTCACGGCCAGGGCTGGCCCGCAGCTTGGCTCAAGGAGAGAGGAATAAACAATGCCGACACAGGCCTCCAATCGTAGTCGCGGCATCCGGCGAGGCTCACTTGCTCCATTGATTACGGCGCTGGCAACGAGCGCGTTGATGCCTGCTGCGCTGACGCCTGCCAACGCGGGTGCTGCCACGGGCAATGCGACCGAATGGACCCAGTTGCTCAATAACTCAGAACTCGTCGGCCTTGTCGGCCAGTCTGCCGAGCAAATTCAGAACCAAGTCAAGCAAATCACCCAGCTTGCCGAGCAGATCCAGAACCAGATGCGCATTTACGAGAACATGCTGCAAAATACGGCAAAGCTTCCTTCCCACGTTTGGGGTCAAGTCGAGAGCGATCTCGGAAAGCTCCAGGAGATCGTCAGCCAGGGACAGGGGATCGCCTTCTCGATGGGCAACATCGACGATGTCCTGAAGCAGCGGTTCCAAAGCTATGCCGATTTCAAATCCAAACTGCCCGAAGGGCAGGACTTTGCAAGCGCATGGCAAAGTTGGTCCGATACGAACCGCGACACCGTAGCCGGCACACTCAAAGCGGCGAACCTGACCGCGGAGCAATTCTCCAGCGAAGAGGCCACCATGCGCCAGCTCCGTTCTATGTCGGAGTCGGCGGACGGACAGATGAAGGCCCTTCAGGTTGGGCATCAGATCGCCACCCAGCAGGTAGCCCAGACCCAGAAACTGCGCGGCCTGCTGGCTCAGCAGACGACCATGATGGGAACTTGGTATCAGTCCGAGCAGGCAAAGGACGATCTGGCTCAGGCGCGGCGCGCGGAGTTCTTCAAGCGGTCGGAAAGTCCCTCCACGACTGATGGTCAGCAGTTCCGGCCGAACTGGTGAAACAATGAAACGCCTCGCGATTATTGCCGGCACCGGAATCGTTGTTCTTGCGGCCTTGATCTCAACGCTGGTTATTATGCTCCCGCGCGAAGAACAAGCTCAGATTGAGCCGTCCTCAGCGACCGACGATCGCGATTTCCTCGCGCTTCCCGAAAAGCCACGCACCGACGATGGCAAGGCGTTCAAGCCGGATTGGGATTGAATATAGGATGAGTAGGCAACTCGTACCTTGTTGGGTTCTGATCGGCGTGACCTCCGCGTGCCTCGTCACCACCGAACCCGTGGTCGCGCAATCGTTCAACAACGTTGTTGATACGATCCAAGACCGGATCACGAACGCTGCCAAGAGCTGGGAGACAACGATCCTTCAGGCCGCAACCTCATTGTTCTGGCTGCTCGCTTTGATCGAGGTCGGTATTTGTGCTGTGTGGCTTGCGATTAATTCCGCGACTCTCGAAGCCTGGTTCGGTGAACTGGCCAGGCGCATTCTGTTCATTGGCTTCTTCTTGTTTGTGCTTACCACAGGCCCGCAGCTAGCCAAAGATGTGGTCAACAGCCTGTTTCAGATTGGCGGAGGTTCAGGCTCGGTTTCGCCCGCGGACGTCTTTGACGCTGGTCTCAAGGTAGGTGCGTCGCTCTCCGAAAAGGTGTCTTTCGGCCTATTCGAAGATAACGCCCTCGCGACGGCGGCAGTATTTTCAATGGTTGTTGTGGTTATCTGTTTCGGCTTGGTCACCGCAATATTTATCGCTGTGATCACTGAGATGTATGTCGGCCTCCTTGCCGGCATGATCATGTTGGGCTTCGGTGGGTCGTCCTTCACAAAGGACCTCGCAATCCGATACCTGATCTACGCCTTCGGCGTCGGTATGAAGCTGATGGCACTCGTCATGATCGCCAACATAGGATCAGATGTCTTGGTCGGGATTGCTGACGATCCAATGACCGAAGAATCAGCCTACGCCACGACCGCAATAGCTGGAATTGCGGTGATCATCTTCATGGTTGCCATGTACGTGCCGACCATTGTGCAGGGTGTCGTCCAGGGCGTCTCTGTCACCGGCGGCATGGAAGCGATCCGCCACGGCGGTCAAGCGATTTCGGCGGGCCTCGGCGCCGGCACCCTTGCTTATGGAGGGACAAGGGTCGGTATTTCCGCCTACTCCGAAGCCCGGCAATCGGGCGCATCGTTCGGATCTGCCGCGATGAAGGGGGCTTTCTCGGGTGTCGGATCGGCCGGCAGTGCCCTGGCGTCCGCCGCGAGGGACCAGGCGATCGGCGCACCGGGATCTTACGGAACCTCCACTCTTGGTCTGGCCAACGCCAAGCTCGACGCGCCCCGCTCCATCCCCAAACAACGTTCCGGTTCTGGCAAAACCAGCTCAGCACCCAAGAAATAACGTCCTCCCAGTCAATCGAGACCAGCGCAGATGGCAAGACGAGACCATCCCGACAACCCCTATCTCGCCGCTCGCCAGGAGTGGAACGAGCGCTATGGAAGCTATGTGAAGTCTGCGAGCGCTTGGCGCGTCGTTGGCATCACTGGCATGACCATAGCGGTGATCGGCTTCTCCTACGCACTCTATCAGAGTACGCAGGTGAAGCTGGTGCCCTACATCGTCGAGGTCGACAAGCTGGGCGCCGCGGCTGTTGCCGGCTTCCCGCAACAGATCGAGTACGCCGATCCTCGCGTGGTTCGCGCAGCCCTGGGCGGCTTCATCACTTCCTTCCGGTCGGTCACGCCCGATGCGGTCGTCCAGAAGCAGTATATCGATCGCACCTACGCGCTTCTTCGGACCTCTGATCCCGCAACCGAGAAGATCAATAGCTGGTTTCGGGGCAATTCGCCGTTCGAGAAAGCCAAGGCCGCAACGGTCGCGACCGAAGTGAACAACGTCGTCGCCTTGTCGAACCAGAGCTACCAGATCGACTGGACGGAATTCGAGCGTAATCGAAAAGGCAAGGAAACGGCGACCCGCCGTTTTCGAGGCATTGCCACCGTCACGCTTACCCCGCCGCAGGATGAGGAAATCATCCGCTTGAACCCGATCGGATTGTATCTTCGCGATTTCGATTGGACCGCGCAACTATGATGTCCTTGAGGTTTTACACCATGATCCCCTTATCCATGCGAGCGAGTGCCTGCGTTGCGGTGCTCGCTCTAGCCTCAGCATCGATCTGGGCCTCGGCGGCGGCCCAGGAGATGAGCGCCAATGAGACGAAAGGAACCAGCATTTCGGGGAAATGGCGAGGGTCACGAGGTCTCATCACCAAGGGCGCCGATGGCAAGGTGGTCTTCCTCTATGGCGAGGTGCAGCCGTCCATAGTTTGCTCACCGCTCCAAGTCTGTGACGTAGAACTCCAGGCCGGTGAGGTCGTTCGGGACGTGCTGGTTGGCGACACCGTTCGCTGGAAGGTCGAGCCGGCCACATCCGGCGCGGTGGGTGACCAGGCGGTCCATCTGATCCTCAAGCCATCTGAACCCGACCTCGTCTCATCGATGGTCGTGACGACGTCGCGGCGCACCTATCATATCCAGCTCAAGTCGCATCAAACACAATACATGGCCCGCGTCGGGTTCGAATATCCGGACGAGGTCAATCAGAAGTTCGCCGAGATTAACGCGCGGATGGAAGCGACCACGATCCCGGGCGCCGGCGTGCCCGCCGAAAATCTAAACTTTGGCTATCGGACGAGCGGCCGCGCTCGCTGGAAGCCGACACGCGTCTATTCGGATGGAACCAAGACCTACATCCAGTTCCCGTCTTCTTTTGCCGGGCAGGACGCGCCGGTCCTGTTCGTCGTCTCGGGTGGCGAGAACCGGATCGTCAACTATCGGGTGAAAGGCACGATGATGATCGTCGACTACATGGTGGACCGCGCGGTTCTCGTTTCCGGCGTCGGCTGGAAGCAGGAGAAGATCACCATCAAGAGGGGAGGGTGACCATGGCCAGCTTTCGATCGTTAGCACCACTAGCCCGGATTACGGCTGTTTCCGTAATGTGCGCCTGCGCCACTGCTTGCCAGACCCCGGGCGAGGGCGATCTCACGGCAAGCGTCGACAAGGCGGAGCTCTCTTCAACGGCTGCCAATGCGATCGCCGGTGACATGGTGAGCAAGCTCGCGGACGTCGTCGGACCTGGCACCGGAACCATTGTCCTCAAGTCCGATGGTTCTCCCTTCGGCGAGGCCATGAAATTGTCCTTGAAGAGCTCGGGCTACGCAGTGGCGATGGCAGATCAGAAGACGCACGGCAGCAAGCTGATCCATCTCGCCTATGTCGTTGACAGTTTCGAAGGCAGCGTGCTCGCCCGTCTGTCGACATCGACCATTGATCTTGGCAGGGCTTATGCGGTCACGAAATCAGGCGCGACCCCTTCGAGCCCGCTGTCCATCATGCGGCGCGGCTGAGAGGAGGCGCGAATGTCCTCACTCGATATTTCAACAAAGCCATCCGGCGACGGTGATGGCGCTCCCCGCATTCGCCGCCTCAACAGGTTGCCGGTCATCGCAGCAATTGCGCTCGCGATCTTGTTCTTCGGCGTCATCATCTACGGATTGTCGCAACGCGGCCTGTATTTTCGCGGCGGTGACGGCATCGGCTCGGCTTCGAACTCTCCGCCCGCGCGCGACTTCGCCGACCAACTCAAGCGCGGCGTGTCGGACGGCGTCATCGAGGCGCCCGTCGAACCCTCCGTGTTTCGGCCGTCACCACCACCGGCGACCGCCGCGCCGCTTCCAGCCAATCCGTTCAAGCCGGCACCCACGACAAGTCAATCCACCGCCGTGCCGGAACCGGCGGTCGAGCCGGAACGCATCTGGCGCGCGCGCCTCCAGCGTGAACAGGAAGAGCAATATCTGCGCGAGCGGCATCGCCAGCGGATGGCCCGGCTTCAGGCGAATGACGCAGCGTACGATTCTCCGATCAGCGTCGGTATCGGCGATCAACGTAAGCTGGATGGCGACAAAGGGAGCGCTCCCGATACGGTGAGCGCGAATGCATCGCGAGCCGGCGCAACTGACCTTTACGCCGCAGCGATGCGCGCTGGACTGGCCGGCCAGGCCGGATCCGACGCGAACCGGCAAGGCGATAAAGCCGGCTTCTTCAATCAGGATATCAAGGATCTCGGCTACCTACCGAACCGTGTCGTTCCCCAATTGTCCCCGTATGAACTCAAACGGGGGTCGGTCATTCCCGCGACGCTGATAACGGGTGTGAATTCTGACCTGCCAGGCCGCATTACAGCACAGGTCTCTCAAAACGTCTTCGACAGCGCCACTGGACACCATTTGCTCGTTCCCCAAGGCGCGAAGCTCTTCGGCAGGTACGATTCGAGCGTCACCTTCGGCCAGCGCCGCGTGCTCGTCGTCTGGACCGAGGTCATTTTCCCGAACGGTGCGACCCTGCAGATCGAAGGCATGGCCGGCACCGATGCCCAAGGTCACGGCGGCTTCAAGGACAGAGTGAACAATCACTATCTCAGGACATTCGGGTCTGCGATCCTGATCGCGGCGATCGGTGCCGGCGTAGACATGGCGATACCGGAAGATCGCAATGCACTTGGCTCCGAAAACAGTGCCGAAAATTCGGCAAGACGATCTTTCGCAGAAACCTTTGGCCGCGTTGCCGAGCGGGCGATTTCGAAGAACATCGACGTGCAGCCGACGCTCGAAATCCGGCCTGGCTATAAGTTCAACATTCTGGTTGATCAGGACATCGTCTTCCCCCGTGCTTATTCATCCTGAACCATAAGCGTCGGGTCGACCAGAGAAGACGACAAACGAAGGGAGGAGCACACAGCTCACTGCTTCATGTCGTGTGGGCGGGCCGGCTCTGCTCCCATCTTGATGCGCAGAGTCGCGAGGGAATACGCGAAGTCGTTGCCGCCGACATCGATCCGGCGATTGCAGTCGACTGGTCGGAGTGGCTGCCGTCCTACCTGGTATGGATTCCACTCGCGCCTCCGCTTGGTGCGCTCGTGCTGGCGCGGGAGACACCGCTGAACGAGGGAGAGCGGAATCTGCTGGCACTAATGGCGGATGCCTATGGCCATGCGTGGAAGGCGCAGCTCAAAGGCCGGCCTCTTCGCGAAAAGATAACATTCGCACGAAGGGGCCGGCGCAGCGTGGCCGCTGCCCTCGCGCTAGCGCTGCTCATCGGCATCGGTTTTTTGCCGGTTCGCCAGTCGGTGCTTGCGCAGGCCGAGATCGCTCCGCGTGAATCCTTCATGGTCCGTGCGCCGCTCGACGGCGTCGTCGAGAACGTCCTTGTCAAGCCCAACGAAACCGTGGTGCAAGGGCAGACCGTTGTCACCCTCGATCCGAGAAAGCTGCGCAACCAGCTCGAGGTGGCGACCCGCGCTGAGGAGTCGGCGGAAGCCGAGCTGCGCCAGGCGAAGCAGTTCGCGGTCGTTGACCAGAAGGTCCGCGCCTCACTGCCGGTGCTCCAGGGAAAGCTTGACCAGCAGAAGGCCGAGGTCGCCTATCTTACCGAACAGCTCGGCCAGACCGAGATCAAATCGTCACGCTCCGGAATAGCGGTGTACGACGACCCGAACGACTGGATCGGCCGGCCCGTGGCCATTGGCGAGCGCATGATGCTGATTGCCGATCCGGACAAGGTCGAGGCCGAGGCGCGCCTTCCGGTTGCCGATGCGATCGACCTTGAAATCGGCGGACCGGTTTGGCTCTTCCTGAACATCGAGCCCGGGCGGCCGCTGGATGCTGTCCTGACCTTCGTCTCATACAAGGCGCAGCAAGGTGCCGACGGGGTGCTTGCCTATCGCGTGAAGGCACGGCTTGCCCGAGACGAGCAATTGCCGCGGATCGGACTCAAGGGCACCGCAAAGCTCTATGGTCAGCAAGTGCCACTGGCCTATGCGATATTCCGGCGACCGATATCGGCAGCGCGGCAATGGCTGGGGTTCTGAGCCTCGGCGGGGGCGCGCCAACCAGGCGCCCAGTGCCGAACAGCGCTGCTGCCGCGACCGCGCCGTCCGACCTTCCGCCACTTCGCGACGAGCTTGTCCTGGAGCCGGCCGGCCGGGTCAGTGGCGGGGCGCCGAGCTGGACGCTTTACGATCCGGCCGCCAACCGCTTCTACCGCCTCGGCTGGCTGGAGTTCGAAATGCTGTGCCGCTGGCACCTCGGCGACATGCAAGAGATCGCTGACCAGATCGGCCGCGACACAACGCTTCGGCCCACAAAAACCGATGTCGAGCAGTTCTTCCGTTTCCTTGCCAGCGCCCACCTGCTGCGCGAGGCGAGGCCCGAAGGGACGTGGCGTCTCCTCGAGCACAAGGCGGCCAGGAAGCACGGATGGCTCACCTGGCTGCTCCACCACTATCTGTTCATTCGCATTCCGCTCTTGCGGCCGGACCGGATTCTCGAGGCCCTGCTGCCACGACTGGGATGGGTCTACAGCTATGGTTTTTTCGCAACCACGATGTTTGCCGGGCTGATGGGCCTATATCTCGCCGTGCGGCAATGGGATATGTTCAAGGCGTCTTTGCCCTGGTTCTTCTCGCTGGAAGGCGCGGCTTTGGCCGGAGCAGCGCTACTCACGTCCAAGGCCCTTCACGAGCTTGGCCATGGCCTCACGGCCAAGCGCTACGGCTGCCGCGTTCCAAGCATGGGTGTGGCGCTCCTCGTTATGGCGCCGGTCCTCTATACTGACACGAGCGCCGCCTGGCGGCTCAAGGACCGCCGGCAGCGGCTCGCGATCGGCTGCGCCGGTGTGGCGGCCGAATGCTGCCTCGCGGCCTATGCTTTGCTGCTGTGGAACTTCCTTCCCGACGGGATAATCCGCAGCGTGGTATTTGTCTGGGCGACCACCGCATGGGTGCTGACGGTGCTCGTCAACATGTCACCCTTCATGAGGTTCGACGGCTATTACTTGTTCTCGGACCTGATAGAAGTTCCCAACTTGCAGGAACGCTCCTTCGCGCTCGCCCGGCACAAGCTTCGGGAGTTGCTGTTCGACTTTGGCGCTCCGCCACCCGAGGCCTGGTCGGCAGGGATGCGTCGTATCCTTACGATCTATGCTGTCTCGACCTGGCTCTACCGCTTCTTTCTGTTCCTCGGCATCGCGCTCGTGGTCTACCACATGTTCTTCAAAGCGCTTGGTATCCTGCTGTTCGCTGTGGAGCTGTGGTGGTTCCTCGCACGTCCAATCTTCCGCGAGCTGGTCGAATGGGGGAAAAGGCGCAGAAGCAGGCCGTTGAACGCCAGAACCGTTCTCACTTCGACCGTCTTCGCCTGCATTTTCGTTGCGCTGATCATTCCCTGGCGCGGCTCGGTTCATTCACCGGGGATCCTTGCAGCCTCTACCCAGGTCGAGCTGTTCTCGCAAATGCCGGGACGCGTATCGGTGATCCATGTGAGGGTCGGCGACCAGGTGGAAAAGGGCGAGCCCCTCGTTGAATTCACCTCGCCCGAAATCGACTTCAAGGTCGAGCAGGCCAAGCTGAACGTCGATGATCTGGTAAAGAGAATCCGCGCGGCAGCGCAGGATCCGGCTCTGCGCTCCGATGCGCAGCTGCTGGAACGTGAATTGGAGGGAGCCAAAGCGGAGCTTGCCGCCGCCGAGTTCGAGCGGAAACGGCTCGTTATCCTCGCGCCCGCGTCAGGGATTGTGGTGCAGCTTGCGGAGCCCCTCGCAGTCGGCGAATGGGTCAAGGCCGGCGAATCCGTCGGTCTGGTTGCGGATCGCTCGGCTGCTCGCGTCCATGCCTATGTCGTGGAGGCCGACCTCCAGCGCATCGAGGTCGGCAGCGCCGGCTCATTTGTTCCCATTGACCTTGCCTCACCGCGTCTGACGGCCCGCGTGATCGCCATCGATAGCGCCGCAATAGAGACACTGCCCGATGTGGAGCTCGCCTCCGCCCACGGTGGTCCGATCGCAACGCGGCAAGGACCGAACGCGAAGCTGGTTCCGGAAATGTCGCTCTATCGCGTCACCATGGGTGTGACTGGGCCGGCCCCGCTCCAGCATATCATGACGGGGACCGCGATCGTCGCAGCCCGCCGCGCCTCCATTGCCGGCCAGATTTGGCGCAAGATTGCCGGCGTCATCATCCGCGAAAGCGGATTTTGAATTTGCCGAACAGCAGCTGTCCGGCCTACCGCCCGCACGTTGAGCTCTCCGCGCCTTTTTGCAGAACTTGACGCACACAACCGCGTTCAGGCGCCGCGTCTAGTTTCCTAACTGCTGCGTGCCGGCGCCGATATGTGCCCAACGGGTTCGAAGAGTTCGTCGGAGCCCGAGAGGCATTTCCGCAGACGTCAGCCCGTCGATGCAACATCGTTGCCCATGAATGACGGACCAGCGAAAGCGTGTTGATGCAATAGATCCATCGTTGTCTACAACCGAAAAAACCACGCCGGCGTTGGCTGCGGGGCGCCGCTTAGTCCATGCCGGCAGCGCTGATCGCCTTATATTCGTGGAGCAGCCGCGCACCCATACAGCGCAGCGCGCCACGGAAGGTCAGGGTGCGGCAATGGCCGCGCGGAGCCAGGGCGCACAGCCGCTGCCACTTCGGCCGCCAACATGGCAGCGAGCCATGTTGGCCTTGATCCACGTCTCATCGAACAGGGACTGGGGATCGAGGCCGGTCTGCGAGGATCGCAAACGCAAGCGCCTGCTGGCGAGACCAGCGCGCGCCAGATACGCGTTAGTCTTCCAGGTGTCTTTTATAAATTTTGAGTAGAGGCGAAGAGATTCGATTAAGTCGGCTCCGATATCCTGCGCCAACTGGAAATCAGGGCGACCGAGATTCCATCTTGCCATTTGCTATTCATCAGCGCTTCCGCACCTTGATGTCCTGGACCAGTCTTCCGGCAGTGATCGCCCTTGCGGTGCTGTTAACTGCCGGAATTTTTGCCGACCATCAAAATAGCATTGTCACCGAGCAGGCATTGCGCGTTGACGTTGCGAAGGAGATGAACCTCGTTCGCGCCAAACTTGAGGGTAATGTCAACGGAGACCTTCAACTGGCGCGTGGTCTGGTCGCGACGATCGTTACTGAACCGAACATGAGCCAAGCTCGCTTTGCCAAACTGGCAAAGAGCCTCTTTCGCGAGAAGACACAGATCAGAAACATTGCCGGGGCCCCTGACCTGGTCGTCTCGTTGATGTATCCGAGGGAAGGCAATGAAAAAGCGATAGGGCTGGACTTCCGCGAAGACGAAAGGCTGCGCGAGGCAGTACTTCGGGCACGCGATAACAAGCAACTGGTATTAGCCGGGCCGGTAGAACTCAAACAAGGAGGTCAGGCATTCATCGGGCGATTTCCTGTCTTCCTTGACCGTGACGGCCCTCGCGAGACCTTCTGGGGCATAGTGGCCGCCGTGATCGACGTTCAGAAGCTGTACGCGGACAGCGGTCTTTTAGACAAGAACCTGCCAATCGAAATCGCTCTGATCGGTAAGGACGCTCTCGGGAGAAGCGGGGCGCGATTTTACGGTCCCGCGTACGTGACGGAACAAGATCCCGTCACTTCCGAGGTGCGGTTGCCGACAGGGTCTTGGCAGATTTCTGCGATTCCCAAGGGTGGCTGGAACACCACGCCTCGCAACGCCTGGATTTTGCGACTAACAATGCTCATCGGCGGCGCCCTGGTCGTGGTTCCGATCGTCTTGGCGGGGCGGCTTCTCGATCAGCGGTATAAGCATTACGCCGATCTGCGCCGCGGCGAACGACGACTGGCACAGCTTTCAGAGAGGCTGGAGCTTGCGCTTGACGCCTCGCAAATTGGCGTCTGGGAGCAGGATCTCGACTCGGACATTATATTCTGGGACGACCGCCTGAACGAAATCTATGGCAAGTCAGCAGATGGCGAACCAAGGACCTTCGAAGAGTGGTCAAGATCGATCCACCCTGACGATCTCGACGAGGCTAAGCGGGATTTCGCGCAAGGGATCGCAACCGGCATATACTCTTCGCAATATCGTGTGGTGCTTCCCAATGGAGTTGTCCGACACGTCCGCGTGCGTGCCAAGACTTACAGGGACGGCACCGACTACAAAATGGTTGGCGCGGAATGGGACGTGACGGCGGATGTGATCCAGACACGGGAACTGGAACGGGCAAAGGATCTCGCCGAAACGAGGAGTGCTGAGCTTGAGGCGGCGACAGCGCGCAATGAGCATACGGCGCTTCACGACTCACTGACCGGCCTTCCGAATCGCCGCCACCTCGACACGATGCTCGATAGCTATGCCGCCACAGGCTCAACGCCTGGCAGCGGCGCCGCGCTTCTGCATCTTGATCTCGATCGTTTCAAACAGATAAATGGCACGCTCGGCCATGCCATCGGCGACGCCGTGCTGATCCATACCGCAAAGGAGCTGACATCAACTGTTCGCTCATCAGACTTCGTTGCCCGAGTCGGAGGCGATGAGTTTGTGGTAGTCTGCAGACGCGATATCTCAACTGATCAGCTTAAACAGCTGGCCGACCGTATCATACATAGATTGCGGCAGCCGATTCCCTACAAGGACCATCAATGCCGTATCGGCGTTAGCATCGGGATTGCAGTCGATGCGGACGGTCCCATCGACGGCCCACGCCTGATGGTCAACGCGGATATAGCCCTTTACCGGGCCAAGAGTCGGGGACGCAATCGATATGAGTTCTTCACCCAAGACCTCCAGTCTGAGATCATTCGGACCAAACGGGTAGCCGACGAGATCCTCGCAGGGTTGGAACGCAACGAGTTTGTTCCACATTACCAGCTACAGTTCGATGCCAAAACGCTGGAGGTTGCGGGCGTTGAGGCGCTGGCGCGCTGGAACCATCCCGCCGACGGACTTCAGACGCCAGCCGGGTTCCTCAAGATTGCTGAAGAGTTGAATGTCGTTTCAATTATTGACCGACTAGTACTGGAACAAACCCTCCGCGACTTTGATCGCTGGCAGAGGGCCGGCCTCCTGGTTCCGCGCGCTTCGGTGAACGTCTCTGCGAGACGGCTTCAGGACGAGGAGCTGATCAACAGCCTGACGTCACTTTCGATAAAACCAGGAACCGTTTCGTTCGAACTTCTAGAGTCAATCTTCCTCGACGACAACGATGAGCTTATGATCTGGAACGTCAACCAGATCAAGGAACTCGGAATCGACATCGAAATTGACGATTTCGGCACCGGCCATGCGTCGATTGTCAGCTTGCTCAAGCTTCAACCGCGACGGTTGAAAATTGCACGCCAGCTAATTGGTCCAATCGCCAGGTCAGCCCAGCAGCGAGAGGTCGTACGATCGATTGTGCAGATTGGCCGGTCCTTGGGCGTGGAGGTCATCGCCGAAGGTGTCGAGACGATGCAGCAGGCCAAGGTCCTCAAGAATTTGGGCTGTGACATCTTGCAAGGCTATGCGCTGAGCCGACCAATGACCGCACACGGCATCATGAAGTTGTTAAACAACCGGCGAATGCTCGCAGCATCGTGAGATCAACGCGCGCGCGACGAGCATCGGCGCCCGCCAACCCCCGTTGCGGCCCCTGCGCATGACCAAGCGGATGTACTAGCGCCATTTCACGCGCCAGACCAATGGCTTTTCTAACAAGGCAGAGGCTCACGCCAGCCGGGTGGCCTCCATTTCAGGTATTACAATTGAGCGACGCACTGATGCCTCGCGCCGCATGACGCAGGCGATAGCCGCTGGCGTCACTGGCAAGCTTTTGAAGATTGGTCACATCCTTAAGCTTCTGGAAGGGAAGGAAGCAGAACCGAAGGCTCGCGGCTCACTTCGGATACGACAGGCCGGGTAGGTTCTTCCAGGTTCTCATGATCGGCGAGGGGACGAATGCATGTCCTTCGGAACTGCGCGGTTCCTTGCCGAAACGAGCTTTGAAATCAGCGGTGGAACTCGGCCGCATAGGCATCGGATGCCTCGATCGTGCTGATGCCGCGCAGACGCAATTCCTTCACGGTGCGAGCCATCGATCTGGACCAGCTCGCCGATGCGGTGGCGCCGGCCCCGTGGCTGATGCAACCGGCGCTTGCGCTCACGGCGCGACGTCCAAATCCCAGCCTCCGCCATCCATTTGCGCAGCATCTCCTTGCTGACCGCGAGCCGTTCGACCAGCTTCTCGCGCGCAAGCGTCGGTCCAAAGTCGACGTAGTCTTCCCGGATCAGCTCCAGCACGAAGTCGCGAACGCCATCGACAATGTGATTGTTGGAGCGCCGGCCACGCGCCTTGTGCCGGAGAGCCGCAGCGCCATGCGCCTGCAACGTCTTCAACAGCCGCCGGATCTCTTCGACACACCTGCTCGCGTTCGCTCATCAGAACCAGTCCCAATCTGCCGATCGCAGGCAGGATTGGCAAGGCAGGAGCGACATTCCTACTTTGCCAGGTCCCGACATTTTAACTTAGCTGCTACAGCTTATGTGGCGGCGATGTAGAAATGTCGCCGGTTCTGCAAAGTAGAAATGTCGCATTGGCCGTTCCAAAGGGCAGGGTGCA
>NZ_VFWR01000025.1:0-44766 GCF_006443035.1 Mesorhizobium sp. B1-1-6
GGCTTCCAGGCTCTTCCCGCCAGCAGCTTCACCATCGGTGGCGCCGAGCCCAACCGCAACGCCCTGCTCGTCGACGCCGGCGCCCAATACACCTCTCCCTCCGGCGTCTTCGCCGCAGCCACCTTCCAGGGCGAGTTCTCCGGCAACGTGAAGAGCTATTCCGGCAAGCTCAAGCTCGGCATCACCTGGTGAACGATGGTGTCCATGGCCCTACGAAGTTGCAGGCGGACAAACAATACCCGTGGCCATCGGGGCAGCCGAGATGCGGTCGATTTTGCCGGTCGGGTTGGACCGTCTGAGGGCAAAGAATCGGTTTTAAGATCCTCCAATTCGGGGGATTCCGGGAGCCGGGCAGATGGGTAGAAAAGTCGATGTCACGCGGACTCGCTTGACGGCTGCCCTGCTTGGGCAAACCTGTCTGTCGACGTCGGGAACACGCCTGACGCTGGCATCCTTCTAACAGCAGGCACGCTGTGGACAGCGTTTCCGGCAAGAGCCACCGACTGGATTGTCCAAGACGAGACGGATCTCAGGAGTGCTATCATCCACGCCCACGACGGCGACAGCATCACGTTCACCCATGGACAGCACCTTGCGTGCCAACCTGCCGATCATGCAGAAGGACGTGACCGTCATCGGCGGCAACCACACGCTCTCCGGCGACAACCAGCATTGTAGCGTATTCGTGCAGTCCGGCAACGTCGCGATCAACGATCTCACCATCGCCAATGCCAAGGCACTGGTCGGCAAGGGCGGCGACGGTGCGGTCGATGTCGGCCTCGACTGGGCGGTGGCGGCGGCGGTAGCGGTACAGCTGGGTCCGACGGTTTTGGCGGCGGCGGTAGCGGACTGGGCGGGACCGGTGGCTGCTGCAATGGCGGCGGCGTTGGCACAGTGGCTGCGCACGGTGGCTTCGCCGGCGGCAATAGCAACAGCAACGACCGCAATGTTGGTGGCGCATTGCGGTGCCGGCAGCATTGCTGGCCGTGGCGATCTGGCTTGGAGGCGGGAAGGAAGGGGAGGCCGGCTCTCTAGCTTGAGCGACTGGGGTGTGCACGTGTATTGCCGGGACAAGCGATATATCCATTGTGCCCCGGCAGTATTGAGGTTGCGAGGCAGAAGCGCTGCTCCACGGTGTTCCGTCGCTTCCTCGCCTCGACATCTATTTGGTGAGATACAACAGTCGCTGAACGACATCTGGAAGGTAAAAACCGACGGCCTGTCGCTTTCGCGCCTGGTGCGGGTGCGTGCGGCAAGTCTCGGCCTGGTTGCCGCACTGGGTTTCGTGCTGATGGTATCGCTGGCGGCAAGCGCAGCGATCACTGCGCTAAGCGAAGTCATCAATCACCACCTGCCGTTCGACGAACTGGTGCTCAGCACGGTCAACACGGTTGTCTCTTTCTTGCTAATTGGGCTGCTTCTTCGCAGCGATCTACAAGCTCTCCCGATACTCAGGGTCGGTGCTCCGGTTCGTCAATATAAAGCGGAACCTATTAAAGGCTCAAAGCTTGTTGGGGGCATGAGCACCCGGGGCATGAACTTCCTCCGCCAATGGCTGTCGAACAACGTTCCGGAGACGGCGAAGGCGGATGTAATCGTCATCAACGAACTGATCCATAAGCTGATCGCGGACGCAAAAGCGCTTGGCATCAAGCGCGACGAGATTGATGAGGAGGTCGGCCGCCTCGATTGCACGATCCGTGATGCGATCGTGCGCGTCGATGCTGATCAGGCGGGCGGAACGGAACGATCTGGCTGACGTTTGTGCCAAGGATCGGCGCGACAGGAGGACTGCATGGCGGCCCCACGAGCAGTTTGGAAAGGGTTTCTGAAAGTCGGGTCCGTGTCGTGCGGAGTGAAGCTTGTGGGTGCAACCAGTGAGGCATCGAAAATCCACTTCAAGATTTTGAATCGGAAAGATGGATTGCCCGTCAAGGCTGCCTATGTTGACGAAGAGACGGGCGATGTCGTCGATAGCGAAAACCAAGTCAAAGGCTACGAGGCAGACGCGGGCGATTTCATCAAGGTCGAACCGGACGAGATCAAAAAGCTCAAGATGACGTCTGAGCACACGCTTGAGGTCGACGAGTTTGTCGCCATCAAGGATATCGAGACGCGCTACCTGGAAAAGCCCTATTACCTGATCCCTGCCGACGGCGCCTCCACCGAGGCCTTCTCAGTGCTGCGCGAAGCGATGGCCAAGAAGGGTGTGGCGGCGCGGTCCTGCGTGGTGCTGTACCAACGCGGGCGCGAAGTCGTGATACAGCCATATGGCAAGGGAATGCTGCTTACCGAGTTGCGGACCCATGACGAAATGATCTCGGAAGAGACCGTATTCAAAGACCTGAAAAGCCACGAATACGATCAGGAACTGCTCGAAATCGCAGGCCTGCTGATCGACAAAAAAGTGACCAAGTTTGATCCGTCGAAATTTGAAGACACCTACGAGGATGCGCTCATCGCGTTGATCGACGCAAAACGCAAGGGCAAGCAGCCGCCCAAACCGGTGCCCCCGCCGAAGGAGAACGTTATCGATCTGGCGTCGGTTCTTCGCAAGAGTCTCGCCAAGGAAGGCATCAAGGACCGTCCCAAAAGCAAAGCCGGGCGAAAATCGGCATAGTCGCGCCATCTGAACGCCGCGCTGTTTAGATTGGCCGGTCGGGCTCGAGGCTTCCGCTCGAGTCAGGAGCAGAGTGTGAAGCTTTTTCAGGTGACGGCGATCCGGCAGCCGCGATGCTGTCCACCATCTCCAGCACAAGATGCGGCGCTGCATGATGAACCATGTGACCCGCACCTGCAACGATGCGTATCATCGAGCCCGGTAAGGCCCTGTGCCGGCGTTGCGAATGATAGCTGGTGTCGAGCAGGCTGTCGGCTTCGCCGGCCATGATACCTATCGTCGCGTTTGTCCTCCCTGCGGTCTTGGGGGCTAATGCGGCAACGGGGATCAGCAGACCAGACTCCGCCGCGGTCGTTCGCAGGTGAGACGGTGCAGTGACCAGACCTCGCAAGGCCTCGGAAAACTCTGGCGGGACAAGTTGCGGCCTGAACAGGCGGCGCATCAACACGGGCCAGATCAGCCTGACGACGGGCGGCAGGACGGTGTGGCAGATAATGGTTCCCACGATCGGCAGTGCCGGCAGGGCGGCAAGCAGGGCATCGAACCTGGGGGAAGGGAAATGATAGCCGGAGAGGAGAACCGCGCCACCAATCTCGTCCGGATACCGGGCCGCCCACTGGAGGGAGACCGATGCCCCCCAGGAATGGCCAAGAACGATAGGATTGTCTGCCCCGATCCTCTGCGTGGCGCTCCGGAGCAGATCCGCTTGGGCCGCGGCGGTCCACAGACGATCGCGCGGTCGTGTACTGCCGCCAAATCCTGGACGGTCGAAGACAATGACGCGATAACGCTTGGCTGCCTTGTCTACCAGGCCGCTGGTTTGAAAATCCTCAGCGGCGGAACCGTTCCCGTGCAGGAGAACCAGGTCCCTGCCGCTTCCAGCCTCGACATATCGAAGGCGGACACCGTCGACCTCTATGGTCCTTCCTTTCGCGCGGACGGAAAGCGCTTGCTTGGTCGCTGCTCGATTGTTCAACGCTAGCAAGGCCACCGCCGCAACCAGGCCGCCGACCCAGACGCGTGATGATCGTTTCAGTGAGAATTGAAACCGGAAAGACAAGCTGCCGTGCTCCTTGCATAGGTTGAGGCGACTGGCGAATCCGCTGGGACGTCGCACCCCAAAGGCTCACCATTTTTCGCCATCCGAACCGAGACGCCACACGGTTGTTCCGGGCCCCTGATCGCCTGACCTTCGAACGAGGCTACGGGCTTACCTCGGCCCAGGGCTCTTCGAGATTGTGCCCGCGGAAGGTCAAATGACAGCCGGAGGAGGCGTTAGTCTTGCCAGCCGTTTCCACAGACTGGATAGCCAAAGAGCGCCGGTGACGAGTAACCCTTAGGCTCCAAACCTGGCGACGTGCTCGCGTTCAACTCGCACGATCAACCCTCGCAGGGGGTCTGTAAATCTAAGGGAGCTAAAAAAGTTTTGGCTAATGGAACATCGCGCGGTTCAGCGTGTTTGCTTTCGACGAAAATGGAGAAATCAGGCCGTGAACAGCGTCATTTATCTGATAGGCCTCGTTGTAGTCGTGCTGGCAATTCTCTCCTTCCTCGGTTTTCACTAGGAGCCATTATGCAACGCGAAGGCGATCCAGGACGTCCAGCATCCGATTTCGATACGGCAAAGAGCGAGCTCTCCGACCGGCTCCAGGAAGAAACCCAAAATGCCACCCGGTTAATTCACGACGCCAGTGACGAAGTCGTAAGCAAAGCTGGCGAGTACACGTCTGAAGCGCAGGAGGCGTTGTTAGGGAAGGCGCAGGAAACGCAGCGCGACATGAGCGCGAGCTTAGCTGCTTTTGGGGGCGCGCTGCGGGCGGCAAGTGAGCATCTGGCCAACAGCGATCAAGCCACCGTTTCGAAGGTCGTGCTTACTGCCGCTGGCGGGCTGGAGCGCCTCTCGTCCTCGTTGCGCGACAAACCAGTCGAACAAGTGTTAGGCGAGGTCAGGTCATTCGGGCGCGAAAACTCTGGAGTGCTTATCGCCGGCTCGGTTCTCGCCGGTTTGGCTCTGGGACGCTTCATCAAAAGCTCGCCACCCGCTGATTCGAGCGAAGCGGACGGTCGGCTGAAAAGCAGTAGCGCCCCAAAGACTGTGAGGCGCCCGAAGACCACAGGCAGCTCTCCACGGGACGACCTCACGTCATAACGAATGCAGCCACTTTCTTGGCCGAGCACGGAGCATGACCGATGAACAACGATCAGGACGGCCGCAGTCTCGCGAGCCTTGTGAGCGACCTCACACAGCAAGTGACGACCCTGCTACAGACCGAAACAAGGCTTCTGCGGGCCGAAATATCCGAAAACGTCAGCAAAGCCGGGCACGGCGCGGTCGAAGTCGTAGGCGGTGCCGTGTGCTTGCTGGCATCGCTGGTGGTACTGCTCCAAGCCCTCGTGATCGCTTTGGCGAAGGCAGGGCTTGGGGCAGGGTGGGCCTCGCTGCTCGTCGGTGTCGTCGTGGCGATCCTGGGGGTGATTCTCCTTCGCACGGGAATGGCCGGCATTGCGCCTTCCGGATTGGCTCCTGACCGCACACAAGAACAACTCAAGAGCGATGCGCGTGTGATCAAAGGACAAATGAGATGAGCGAGAAATCGGCAGCCGAACTCGAACGCGAAGCCGAGATTGCCCGCGCAGCGGTCGTCGATACCGCCGAATCCATCCGCAGCAAAATGACACCCGGTCAGTTGATCGACGAGTTCACCGGGTTGTTTGCTGGCGGCGCAGGGACCGCCGCCCTCAGCAGATTCCAGACCCAAGTCAGCGACAACCCTTTGGCCCTGATGCTGGTTGGAACCGGCCTGGCTTGGCTGATGCTTGGCAGCGGTGCTTCGGCGGGTGGCTCTCCTGCAACCCAGGCTGTCAACAATCAGGCCGACACGGATGGGGGGACGTTCGGGGTCAGCGATGTGACGGGGGCTGCGGAAGGGCTGAGTTCCGGACAAGAGATCCCCAATGGTGGACCATCGGCGGTCGCAGAGATGCTCTCGGATGCCGGCGGTACCGTTGGCGCGAATGCGAGCAATGCAAGCGAAGCGGTGGCAACTGCGGCTGGCGAGACCAAGGATAAGGTTGTAAACACCGTGGGGCAGCTTGGCTCCAGTGCGGGTGATATGGTTGTGCAGGCGAGTCGAACCGCGCAGGAACTATTTGAGCGCGAACCACTGGCACTTGCCGTCCTCGGCCTGGCGGCGGGTACGGCTATAGGCGTGCTTCTGCCTCGCACAGCCATGGAAGACGAGCAACTCGGCGGCTATCGCGACAAACTACTTGGCAGCGCCAACAGTGCTTTAGAGGACAGCGTGGAGCAAGCGAAAGAGATCGCTGCCGAAGCTTACGAGACAGTCAAGAGCGAGGCGGACCGGCAGGGCTCGAGCGGCACCGCCGACACGTTAGCCGGTAAGGTCGGTGAGGTCGTCAAGGCCACCGCAAAAACTACCGAAAAGGCTGTTCGAGATCGACTTCCCGAATCGGATCAGTCCTCCACGGCCAAGCCCTAAAGCCATCTGCAGGGTGCCAGGGCAGCGGTCAAATTGAACTTAGAGACACCCGTCGTGAACAAAACCGCGCGCCGACGGTTTGATTGCATGGAAACTGAGACACTGGTCGGCTATCTCGCGGCACTATGTTCGATGGTGAGCTTTACGCCGCAAGCCTGGAAGATCATAAAGACGCGAGACACGGGCAGTATCTCCGCGCCTATGTATGCGATTACGGCAGCAGGGTTCGCCCTCTGGCTCATCTTCGGGTCCATGAAAGGCGAGTGGCCGATCATCATCACAAACGCCGCCTGTCTCGTTCTCTCGGCATTCATTCTTCTGATGACGCTCCTTCCTCGCGCGAAGAAGGACGCGGTCGCGGACGTGCTGGATCCCGCTGCCTCAAGGACTGAGCGATGATCTTCGTTTGGTTGCGTTCTGAGGTTTACGAGGCGCTCAGCGGTGGCAGCCAGGAATGACGCGCTCATGTCGGGAGTTCTCTTGTGGTTTCAGACGATGAAATCCGTCCTGGCGAATCATACGACTGCCTGGTCATCGGCGGCGGACCGGCCGGCCTGACCGCCGCGACCTACCTGGGGCGTTTTCGGCGCCGGATCGTCCTTGTGGATGCCGGCCAAAGCCGCGCAAAGTGGATACCGGTAACCCACAACTGTCCCGGGTTTCCTGACGGTATTGCCGGTGTTGAGCTGCTTGATCGTCTGCGGCAGCAGGCACTGCTGAGCGGAGTCGATCTCGTGGACGATACGATCCACGACATTAAGCGGGGTGGGACCGATTTCATCGCCACGGCATCGGTTCCCATTCGGGCTCGCGCGGTGCTCATGGCCACCGGTATTGTCGATACGCTTCCAGACACGCCCGACGCCGCCGATATGATCAAGGCCGGCACGTTGCGGCTGTGTCCGATCTGTGACGCCTACGAGGTCATCGACGGACGGGTTGCGGTGATGGGCCCGGCAGATCACGCAATGAAGAAGGCGTTGTTTATGCGAAGCTACACAAGTGACGTCACCATGTTGGTGGAGACGACAACTCGACTCGACCCCGCCGCCGACGCCTTGCTCAAAAAGGCTGGAATCAAGGTGCACGCGTGCCTCCCGGGCTCGATCCGCTCTGCCGGCCATCAGGCGACCATCAGGCTCGTTGCCGGAAACACGCTGTCTTTCGATACCATCTATCCCGCATTGGGCTGCACGATGCGATCGAAGCTGGCCACCAACCTCGGCGCGGAATGTGACGAAATCGGCAATCTTGTCGTGGATTCGCGCCAGCGAACCGCAATTGCGGGCCTCTACGCCGCAGGCGATGTGGTTGACGAAATCAACCAGGTCGCGGTCGCCTTCGGACACGCGGCGATCGCCGCAACCGATATGCACAGCTATCTTGCGCAAAACGAGTGAACAGGTCCGCCCTCGTTCAGTCGTACAGGATGGCGCGTGGCGCAGCCCTCGCGGGGATATTCGTCGCTTCCCCGGCATCCTGGTGCCCCATTGGCGCCGTAAGAGCCTCAATGCGGCATTGGCGAGACAACACCAATTGTGTGCGCATTCAGGCACTGCCGTCGATGCCGCTTATTCGCAACCGACGGGGTGCCGGCGTCTGCTGGGGAAAAACGGCGGAACAAACAAGGAGCCGCCTCGTTTGAACGGGGTGCCGCCCGGCGCGCTTTCAAGCAGGAGATGAGGATGGCAACCAAGAAAGCTTCGCAGACAAAGGGACTTGAGGATCTCTTCCACGACGGCTTGAAGGATATCTACTACGCTGAGCGCAAAATCCTTTCCGCCTTGAAGAAGATGGCGAAGGGAGCTGAATCCGAAAAGGTGATTGCTGCCTTTGAGAAGCATCGCGATGAGACGGAAGGCCAGATCGAGCGTCTGCAGCAGGTGTTCGAGATCCTCGGCAAGCGGGCACAGGGAAAGACCTGCCCGGCAATCGACGGCATCATAAAAGAAGGGCAGGAGATCCTGGAGGATTTTCAACAGGCTCCAGCCCTGGATGCCGGGCTCGTGGCCGCCGCGCAAGCCGTCGAGCATTATGAGATCGCCCGTTATGGAACGCTGATCACCTGGGCCGGTTTGCTTGGGCTGAAAAACGCCGTTCCGCTGCTTGAACAGTCGCTCAAGGAGGAGAAGGCGACCGATGAAGCACTGACGCAACTCGGGGAGGCCGGTGTGAACGAGAGAGCGATGCAAAAGGCGGCCTAGATAGCCGCACTGGATCACGCCGAGGAGGTCCGTCATGGATGTCCGGCAATTGATGGCGCTTGACCAAGCAGCGGCCGCGCCTATGTCCGCGGAACCGGCGTCGAGCAAAAGACAGCTCCTGTTCGAACGTCGCACCAAAGCTGTTGAGATCGATGAGATCGACCCAGGCGACGGCCGGGTGATCAACCATGATGGCGAGCAACTCGCTATCAGCGAGGCGGCAGACGGTTCGATTGCCGGCTGCATCGACGGTTGGAACCCGGTCGACCGGACATGGTACTGGTCCTGCCACAAATGGGCCTTCGACGAACAAGACGTGCTTCCGGCAAACAGGCCGCCGGAGGCTCGAGCGCCGGTGCTGGCCGGGCTCTAGGGATGAAGATCCTTGTCACCGGCGCTACAGGTTTGATAGGCGCCTCACTATGCGCGCGCCTGGAGGCGGAGGGACACGAAGTACGGCGCGTGCTCCGCCGCTCCCGACCTGCCGGCTCTTCGAAAAGTTCGGACGTCATTTTGGA
This sequence comes from Mesorhizobium sp. B1-1-6, assembly GCF_006443035.1. NCBI lineage: Bacteria > Pseudomonadati > Pseudomonadota > Alphaproteobacteria > Hyphomicrobiales > Phyllobacteriaceae > Mesorhizobium > Mesorhizobium sp. B1-1-6. Next base: position 8,843 of record NZ_VFWR01000025.1, read on the forward strand.
CATGACGGAGGCGGTCCGACCGGAGGACTGGAGTTCCCCTCTTTCAGGCGTCGATGCCGTCGTCAACTGCGCCGGCGTTCTGCAGGACAACGCGCGGGAAAAGGTTCAGGAGGTCCATGCCATCGCCGCTTCCGCTCTCTTCAGGGCCTGCGAACGGGCCGGCATCAAGACGGTCATCCACTTCTCGGCGATCGGTGTCGACCGCGATCAGCCGTCCGCCTTCTCCGCCAGCAAGCTGGCCGGCGACAAGGCATTGATGGCGCTCGATGTCGGCTGGGTGATCCTGCGTCCCTCGGTGGTGCTGGGGCGCGGCGTCTTTGGCGCAAGCGCATTGTTGCGTGGGCTGGCCGCGCTGCCATTGTTGCTGGCCATGCCCAATACCGGCCGCCTGCAAGTCGTTCAGCTCGATGACATTGTCTCCACCGTTCTTTTCTTCCTCCAGCCCGCGAGTCCTACTCGCTTGACGCTGGAACTTGCGGGGCCGGAGGCACTCACCATGACAGAGCTCATCAGTCGTTACCGCCAGTGGTTCGGATGGAAAAAGGCAACCGTATTCACCGTGCCTGGCTGGGCGGCGAGAGGCCTCTATCGTCTGGGCGATCTGGCTGGATGGCTCGGCTGGCGACCGCCGATCCGCAGCAATGCGCAAAAAGAAATCACGCGAGGCGCTGTCGGTGATCCGCAGCCTTGGATCGCGACGACAGGCATTCACCCGGCAAGCCTCGCATCAGCATTGGCGGCAGATCCGGCAACGGTCCAGGAGCGATGGTTTGCCGGGCTCTATTTCATCAAGCCGGCGATCTTCGTTGTGCTGCCATTCTTCTGGATCATGACCGGCATCATCTCGCTCACGACAGGCTGGCGTAATGGCGTCGAACTGCTGATCGGCACTGCGGTGGCGCCCCACGCCGAGGCCGCGGTCGTGGCCGGTGCAATCGCCGACGCGGCTGTCGGCGCGCTAATTGCCTTCCGGCCGACAAGCCGCCCGGGTCTTTGGGGTGCGATCGCGATCTCGCTGTTCTATGCCATCGCCGGCACCATCCTGCGTCCGGATCTCTGGAACGAGCCACTCGGCCCGCTGATGAAGATCCTGCCGATCCTCGCTTTGCACTTCGTTGCGCTGGCGATCCTGGAGGAGCGCTGATGCTTTATTTCGTGGTCAAATATCTGCACGTCATCGGCGCAGCCGTGCTGCTTGGGACAGGGGCGGGGATCGCCTTCTTCATGCTCCTCGCCCACCGGACCGGCAATGCCGCAACGATCGCGGCAGTTGCCCGCATCGTGGTTGTCGCTGATTTCCTCTTTACCGCGACTGCCGTCGTCGCGCAGCCGATCACCGGGGTAGCCCTTGCCTGGCAGGCTGGCTATTCACTGAGGGAGGGATGGATCGTGCTGTCGATTGTGCTTTATGTCGTGACCGGCCTGTTCTGGCTGCCGGTTGTTTGGATGCAGGTGGAGATGCGCAATCTGGCGGCGCGCGCCGCCACATCTGGCGACCCGCCGCCGGAGCGATACAACAAGCTGTTTCGGTTGTGGTTTGTCTTCGGCTTCCCAGCCTTCGCCGCCGTGCTCGCCATCTTCTGGCTCATGATCACGCGTCCCCTCATCGATTTGTTCGATTGACGGTGACGATGGTTTCGCTGGCCGAGTGATGGGCAGCAGGTGAGTTCCGCCAACACGGCTTCTTCACCCTGAGCAGAGGCGCGACGCCATAGAGTGCTTTCCCCCGGGATTGGCGGCACGGGAGAAAGCGTTGGCGTCAGCCCTGAGCTGAAAGGTGTCACTAGGCGCGAGCGCCGTTGCCGTCTGACCCCCTGGCGCGACTGGAGCCCTGGGTAGAACCGATCTGTTCGCTCTGTGCTCCGCTGTCCGCGCGGGGGGAGCCAAGCATGGGTTCCTCACCCATCGGCTGGCCCGGGACGGTCGTGAACTCTCCGTTGCCATCAATGGATTTGCCGCTCGACCAACGGCCCTCGGGCGGCGGCACGCCGTCGACGAAACAGTTGACGAATGCATAGCTGACGTCGCGAAGTTCCTGTTCCTGGGGGAAGGAATTGGGAACCGGCAGTGAAGCCGCGAGCCCGCCCATGTCCTCGATGGCTGCTAACCATTGCTGCTGGTGCATCGTGTCGCGGGCGATCAGGAACGACAGCATCTCCTTCATGCCGGGATCGTCGGTCATATTGTAGAGGCGTGTGGCAAGCACTCTGCCACTGCTTTCCGCCGTGACATTGGCGATCATGTCGGCGGCGAGATTGCCGCTGGCGTAGACGTGTGAAGCATTGAAGGGCACGCCGTTTGAATTTTCCGGCAATGCCGCGAGTCCGGTGGAAAGGATGTGGCGGAAGTTCATGCCGTTCAACACGGAGCCGCCGATCGTATCGGCTGAAATGTCTTCTTGCAAAGACAGCGGCGCCCCTTCCAGATTCAACGCCACGGCCGTCGCGAGCATCTCGATGTGGGCGAGTTCCTCAGTGGCGGTGTTCAGCAGCAGGTCCCGATACTTGCTTGGGCCGCGCGCGCCCCAGGCCTGGAAGAAGTACTGCAGCGCAACTCGTATCTCGCCTTCGACGCCACCGATCGCCTGCTGCAAAGCACGAGCAAAGATCGGGCTGGGCGTTTCCACGCGCACAGGGAATTGCAATTTCTTGTCGGTGTAAAACATCTCATATTATCTCCGTTGATCTCGCCCAACCGACCGCAGAACCAGATGTTCCTTCTGTTCGACAGTATTTATCCTGACCATGTCGAGTTGGACGCGCGTGCGCGAAACGTGTGCAATCCGCTTCGGCAGGGCGCGGTTGTTTGGCGCAAGACCAAGATGAAGCGATCCGCGGGGTGATCGCCTTCACCCCGCCCTCAAGGCGGCCCTGGTGCCCGGTTCGTCCCCCCTCATGGACCCCTCATGGCGTCAAGCAGCTTGGAAAGAAACGCTGCTAACGCTTGTTCAGGCTGAGCCGCCTCTTCGCTCAACATTTCGATGCCCCATCGACCCAGCACCGCCTCCTGGACGACGCTCGGGCTAGGCATGAATACGAACGATCTGGGGCGGTCGGTCTCATAGCCGGACAGCCTCCAGGTCTGCCACAGGCGGTGCAAAAGCAGGCGGATGTTCATATCCGACTGCTGTAGCCGATGAAAAGGATCGTCCGCCCCAATGCATCCGCGCGGAATTTCACATCCAGGGGTGAATCGAAGGACAGCCGGTCGAAATAGTCGGTCTCGGCCAGAATGAGGGAGGAGTCGTCGTCGAAGTCGCCGTGGTATTTGACGATCTGGGTGATACCGTTGCTGGCTTTGGCGATGTCTTTTGCGTTTGCGACCTTCACGTAGTCGCGGCTATGGACCTCGAAGGCGACCTCAAGGTTGCGATCGTAGTTGGTCGTGTAGATGATCGGGAAGTCCAGTGCCACGATCAGGCGGTGGATCTCCGAACGTCTCACTTTCTCACGCGAGACACTCCAGTTCCGATCCATCCAGCTTCGCAGCGGTCCGATGGTGCCCCGCTTCAACCGGTAGAACTCCGCCAGGGTCTGGTAGCTGACGTCCGACGGCGCGATGATGCCGTGATCGATGCCCAGGTCCTCGACCAGATGATCAATGAGCTTACGCCAGGAGGGCAGGCCGACACTCATTGACACGCCAGCCCCAACGAACAGGATCGCGCGCCGCTCCCTGACGGAACGCGCGAGCTCCTCGATGGGGGAAAGCATGGACAAACCTCTGACCGATAATCATCCCAACTACCGGGACGGTCGCCGGTTCCATTCTCGTGCAGGCGGTGACCCGCCGTGGGGTTTGCGACGCGCCGGGGAACAATCATCCGCATGGGGTTCGTAACGGGCGCAGCCGGAACAAAGCATTGTGCTCGCGGTTTAGCTCCGGCGCCGATCGCCAGCGGAGAAATGCATCAATGACAATCAAGGAGCCGGCACACTCGGGTAGGCTAGCCTGGCCGCACACAGCCAAGCGCGGCATGGACGAGCAGGACAGAAGCCAAGCAGAGGCTCGCGCCAGTCGGCATCCTGAAGCCGATCCTGTCGACGAATCGCGTAGCACCGTGAACTGTAACGAGCTACGGGCAAATCGCCAGACCCGCGAGAGAGCATGATGGCCAGGCCGGCCCCCACCGAACGATCCGGCCCGGTCCAGGATGTGGTAGACGGTGGTCAACACCGAGCGGTCGGCCGAACCTTCGAAAGCTTCTTCATGGCCGGCTTTGAATGTTCCTCCCACAGGCGGAACGACGGTGTCCGGCTCGATCTTGTTCGCGCTACCTCGCACAACATCCATGCCTTGGCGGACTACCGGAGCTGTGCCGAGCTCGGGCTTCGAACGATCCGAGACGGGTTGCGCTGGCACCTGATCGAAACGGCGCCGGGCATCTATGACTGGTCGAGTTGGGCGGCCATGATCGAAGCGGCTCGTGCCGTTGGCGTGCAGGTGATCTGGGATGTTTTTCATTACGGGTCGCCCGATCACATCGATCAGGGATCGCAGGAATTCATCGACGCCTACGCCGCTTTTGCCGCGGAGGCCGTGCGGTTCCATCGCTCCTTCACGGGCACCTCTCCGCTGCTTTGTCCAATCAACGAAATCTCGTTCTTTGCCTGGGCCGTCGAAGTCGGCTACTTCCCGCGTGTCGGCCCAAAGAAGCGCGGATGGTTCAAACGGCATCTCGTTAAGGCAGCGGTCGCGGGCATCCGTGCAATGCGACAGGCCGACCCCGACTGTCGATTCGTCTGGGCTGAGCCGCTGATCCATATCGCGCCTCGCGACGGCAGCCGAGCGGAACAGCAACGCGCGCAGAACGCCCGGCGAGGTCAGTTCGAGGCGTATGAGATGCTGATGGGACAGGTCGAGCCTGAACTGGGCGGCAGCCAAGATCTTGTCGACGTGATTGGCCTGAACTTTTATCCTCACAACCAATGGTATCTAAACGGTCCGACCATTCCCATGGGCCACCATGAATATCAGGCGCTGTCCGAGATGTTGCTCGAGGTCGCTCACAGGTTCCGCAAGCCGATGTTCATTGCTGAAACCGGGTCCGAAGGATCCGCCGGGCCAGCATGGCTGCATTATGTCTGCGATGAGGTCCGCGCCGCGATGAAGCTGGGCGTCCCCATCCAAGGCATTTGCATTTATCCCGTGACAGCCTATCCGGGGTGGGACAATTCCCGCCACGCCGAAGTCGGCTTGTTTTCTACCGTGCACGCGGATGGTTCGCGCAGCATCCGGCAGCCAGTTGCGGACGAGCTGGCGCGCCAGCGCCTTCTGTTCGCGTAAGCCCGGCCATCACGCGTGCAGCATGGGCCTGTCGGGTAGAACGGCATCGCGTTCGGCTTCGTCCGGCAAATGGTTACGGCGCGAGCACAGCAAATGTCGGCGCCTCCAACGAAGCCGAGGCCGGCAGGGTCTTCTGTATCCTCGCGAATGTGGCCAAGGCCTGACCCACCACTTGATCCATGTTGTAATAACGGTAGGTCGCTAGCCGTCCAACGAACCAGACGTTTGGGCAGGCGTCCGCCATTGCCTCGTAGCGTTTGTACAGCTCCTCGTTTTCGGCTCTCGGAACAGGATAATAGGGATCGCCTATATCGGTCGGGTATTCGTAGGTGAGGCTGGTTTTCGGATGCCGTTGGCCTGTCAGATGCTTATACTCCGTGACGCGGGTGTAGTTTTCCGTCTGCGGATAGTTCACCACCGCCACTGGCTGGAATTGTTCGCAATCCACTGTCATATGGTCGAACCGCAAGGAACGGTAAGGCAGACGGCCGAGCCTCCAATCAAAATATTCATCAATCGGCCCAGTATAGATCAGCTGCCGAAAGCCGATCTTGTCGCGTATCTCGCCATAGTCGGTCTGCAGCATCACCTTGATTTCAGGCCTGTCCAGCATCCGCTCGAACATCCGCGTATAGCCGCCGGCGGGCATGTTCTGGAACGTATCGCCAAAATAGCGGTCGTCGCGGGTCGTGCGGGTCGGCACCCGTGCCGTTACGGATTTACTCAGTTGGGACGGATCCACGCCCCATTGTTTGCGAGTATAGCCGCGAAAGAATTTTTCGTAGAGTTCCCTGCCCACGGTGCTGACCACCACGTCTTCGGCGGTTCGGACCTCCTCCACCGTTTCTCGTCGCGAAGCGAAAAATTCTTCCAGTTGCTCGGAGGTGAGATCAAGTCCGTAGAGACGATTGATCGTGTCGAGATTGATCGGAATGGGCAGCAGTTTGCCGTCTACCGAAGAGAGGACGCGATGTTCGTAGGGCCGCCACGCCGTGAACTGCGACAGATAGTCGACGATGGATTGCGCGTTGGTGTGGAAGATGTGGGGACCATAGCGATGGATCAGGAGTCCCGCTTCGTCGTAGCAGTCATAGGCGTTGCCGCCGACATGATTTCTGCGGTCTATGAGCAGGACACTTTCGCGGCGTTGCGATGCAATGCGCTCGGCAAGCACGCTGCCGGCAAAGCCGGCTCCGACGATCAGCCAGTCGAACATTGTCAGGCTCTCCTGCGCAGCGGAACGACAGTTTTCATCGCCTGGACACCCTGGATGTGTGAGGCCATGGCATCCCAAGTACGTTCCCACGACTTGTCGGCGAGGTAGGCATCAACTTCCCTCACCTGCAGGTCTTTGGGGCGGGCCAGCATGCAGCGAAGCTTGATCGCAATATCGTCGGCGTCGACGATCTCGACGAGACCCGCCGCACTGTAGGTGCGAACGACATCGACGATGGCGGTGGAGATCACCGGCAGTCCGGCCGCAAGAAACTCGGGGGTCTTGGTTGGGCTGATGTATCGCGTTGCCTCATTGAGTGCGAATGGCATCCATCCGCCTGCCCAATGACGGAGATAGCTCGGCAGGTCGGCATAGTTCTTGGGACCGAGCCAATGCAAATTGCCTGCCCGTGGCAGGATCGCCGAATCGATCTTGACCACCGGCCCCAGCATGACGAACTGGATGTCGGGCATTGCCGCAGCCGTCTGGCCCACAAGGGCGATGTCGAGCCGTTCATCTATCACGCCGAAATAGCCGACCCTTGGATGGGGAATGCCTGCCTGGTCGGCCGGTTCGTCGCCACCCCCTCTCGCCCTGCTGAAATGAGCAGCATCGATGCTGCTTGGGAACGGAAAGATCGAACGATGCTGACTGCGCTTTGCCTCATAAAGGCTTTGCCCGCCCGTGAAGACCAGATCGGCACGGCCGAACAGCTCCCTTTCCAGCTGTGCCAGTTCCGCGGGCGCGTTCCGGAAGGCGGACAACTCGTCCATGCAATCGTAGATGCACACATTGCAGCGAAGATGGCTGCTGAAGCGCAGCGCCATTGGCGTGTAATACCAGGCAATCAGCCGGTCATGAGGAACCGGCGCGACGAGTTCATTGACGAAACTTCGCTGGATCGCATCCACCTTTGTCGCTGATGTTCCAATGGGGACGACCGGCGTGACAACCCTGATTGCCGGAGCTACGTCGTTCATGCGCATGAAGGGACCGCGGACATCTTCGAAGGCTGGTTCTTCGAAGTAAATTACCTGTTGCTGCCGGGCGGCGAGGGTCATGAGGTGCTGTGGCCTTTGAAATACAAAGTTCCATCGGAGATGTGAAAAGCAGATAAGTACTGAATTATACGCCTGGGAAGTGCTTTTTTTTGTTTTTGAAAGCGCGATGTCCATATATTTTCCCTTTTAATACGAGTTATAACCGCGAAAATTAACGTAGGTTAATTTTTCACGTTGCCATCTGATGCCCATCAGTTCTATCTAACTTGCGATTCAGTAAGTTGTTCCAACGGGATTAATTGACCCGCGTAGGTCGATCGCCGGCCCCGACGATCAGAGGCAGGGTCGCCCGACTGCTTCGCAGGAGGTGTCGGAATGCGGCATGAGATCCGCTGGAATTGGGACTACGGCGGCGCCCTAACGTGGCGCTTTGCCACTTATCCAGCTGTTGAAGGCCAGCGGGAAAATCAACACGTGTTAGCCGACGCTGCTAGAATACGAACGCCTCGAATCAGTTTGTTTGGACCTGGGTGTCGGAAGCTGAGAGAGGCGGTCGAGGTTTGTGGACATGAAGATCAATTTCGAATCGCACGTCTTTCCGTTGTTTCACCCACAGCAGGTGGACGACCTGAAAGACCCTTGTCCCGTATTCGACGGGACGCTTTGGCACATGTTCGGATCGAGCGGCACCGTCACGAGCGAGGAATGGAAGATACTGCACGCCACAGCGCCGGATCCGCGTGGCCCCTGGACCGAGCATGAACCGATCGCCTTGCCGATCACCGGCTCGGGTGTGGCGGCGCCCGGTGTCATCCACGAAGGCGGGGTTTTCCACATGTTCATCCAGACCGAATTCATGAAGTCGGGTGGGCGGTGCGAGCATGCGGTGTCTAATGATGGTTTCCACTGGGTTGTTTTGACGTCGGCGATATTATCCCTGCCGGACACCGATGAAGATGGCATCTACGATCCCCATCCGGCGGTCATCGGCGGCAAGCGCTACATCGTCTACTCGGGAATGCCGAAATTCAGCAGGGTCCCGCAACCCGACGTCTATCTCGCACGCAGCCAGTCCGACTCCTGGTTCGGACCATGGAAGCGCGCTGGCAAGATCCTGGACCACCTGGACGTTCCGCATCACAACGCACGCGAGCATCCCGACTATGAATGGGGCATCGAAGGCGCTCAACTGGTCGAGTTGCCGGATGGACGCGTGCTGCTCAATGCAACCTGCTTCCTGCCCGAGGGGCCGCGCGGCAGCCGCCAGCGTGTATTCTTCGCAATTGCCGATCGCGTCGAAGGACCTTACGTGTCCGTCGGCCCAGTGCTGGATCCGGGCGAGCCGGGAGAGAACGGGCACTCGACTGTGATGATAGAGGGCCGGCAACTGACGCTGTTCTATCAGAGCCGGCGCGAGGCAACGAATCACAGGTGGCGCTATGGGCTGGCCACGTGCGACCTGGATCAGCAGATTTTTTCAAACGTCGCTTAACCCAGCGCGCCCGGAAAGGCGCCATCACCGCGACGGACAACCGTCCCTACGCAGTGCTCGTTTCGATCGAGAGTCGCCCTCGGGGCCGACCGCCGATGCACTGCGCGCGATAGGACGGCTCAACTTATTCGCTGAATCCAAGTGAGCCCGAGGGCGGGATTCGGCACCTGACGCTGTCGGATCGGACGTGGAAGATCTGGCGGCGGTCGCAGCAATAGTGAGCATCCATCCCGAGAGTCCGGCTACTGTCGTGATGGACCGGACGAGGCGACGGGCGCCACTGGAAGCGCGCGCTTGTGTGCGGTGCCGGCGTGCGCTTGAAATATGCGCGTGCGCGCGGCTTCGTCGATCTCTCGACCTTCAAGGAAGTCATCGATTTGATCGTAAGTTACGCCATAGGCATCTTCGTCCGGGCGAAGCGGAATTAGGTTCTCCAGGTCGGCAGTCGGAACCTTGGCAACTAATTGAGGCGGAGCGCCCAGATGCGCCGCCAAGGCGCGAACCCTACGCTTGTTCAACCCGGAAAGAGGAAGGATGTCGGCAGCACCGTCGCCGAACTTGGTGAAGAAACCCATCAGTGCTTCGGCCGCATGATCGGTACCGATGACCAGCCCTCGGGTGGCGCCGGCAAGCGCAAACTGGGCAATCATCCGCTCACGAGCCTTGATGTTGCCAAGCAAAGTGTCCTCTCGGCCGGCATCGCCGAGTTCGGTGCCCGCAAGCTTGATCGAATCCAGCATCGCGTCGGCGGCGGGCTTGATGTCGACCCGGCGCACTTCGTCTGCTTGTATTGTATCCAGTGCCCGCTGCGCGTCGCTCTCGTCGGCCTGTAAGCCGTATGGAAGCCGAACGGCCAGGAATCTGGCCTCATATCCTGCCGTTCGCAGTTCCTCCACCGCCCGTTGCGCAAGAAGAGCGGCGGCAAGCGAATCCACGCCACCGCTTACGCCCAGAACGTAGGTGTTGAGATTCGAGGCACGCAGATAGGTGCCGAGAAAGTCGGTGCGTCGGCGCGCTTCAAGCGCGACGTCAAAACTGGACGAGACTCCCAATGCTTCGATAATCAGTTGTTGGTCGGTCATGCGCAGTTGCCTCCTGACATCATAGCGTTCTGTCCAGTCGCCATACCACAAGGCCGGTGGCAGTCACCGTCTCGGTCTGCCAGCTGAAGCGGTTCTCGAAAAGATCCGATGACGACGCGCCGGTAGCGCAAAAACGGTGATGTACGGGCTCGACGTTGGGTCCCCTTAGGAGAAAAAGGAACAGCGACGAAGAGCCTCACAGGTTCCCGACCTCGCCCGGGATCCTGCTCGGGCTTGGCTCAGGCTGGTTCTTCGAGGGAATCGTTCTGCATCAGTTGCTCCAGTGGCATCATATGGCGACTAGCCGGCTATCCCGCCGGCAGTCTTGAGAACCTTCGGTTCAACACGTCCCTCGATGGCTGGTTCCACGCCGGCACATACGTGTTCGTCGCACTAGGTCTCATTGTGCTATGGCGTGCGACGCGCCAACCTCATCTCGGGTGGTCAGGAAAGTTGCTACTTGCAACGATGCTCATGGGCTTTGGCATATTCAACCTGGTCGAGGGAGTGGACGATCACCAGCTTCTCGGCACACACCATGTCAACGAAACCGTCCCGCGGTCCCAGTGGGTCTACTGGGAGATCGGGTTGTTTGATTTGGGGTGCGCTGATGCTGCTCGGCGGGTGGGCCTTGTCAAACGGCAAGCGGAAATCCCGGCTGTGGCAGCTATGAAGCGTTGGACTCTAGCGCTTATTTCAGTTTGCCTTGGAACCGGATTGTAGCAGCGATGTTATAGACCTCTCGAGAACGCGGGGAAACATCGCACATGCTGACTGCCATTCGATCCTTCTTTGGCCGCAACACCCGGAGGAGGAACGCGGAAGAGCAGACCGATCGAGAACTGCCCATCAGGAAGGAACTCGACACCCTTGAGGCTATCCGCTTGACCGACATGGCCGGATTGGGCTCCTGGTCGCTCCACCGCTAGCCATACCTCTGATATGCCGCTACCATCAGATCGCCCCGAGCGTGCGTGCCGAGCATGTTGAGCCGGCAGCATCAGACCGCGGCACCGGCGGCTTCCAGCGGTTAGCGCCTGCCGTCCGAAGCATGCTCACGGAGGCCGCATCCAGCGATTGAGAGTGTTCGACGGAGTGGCTGGCGTCCATTGCGAAGCCCGAGGCCTTGATGACATAGATCACGCCGGCTTCAGCACCCCCTTGCCAGTTCGACTGCGGCTGACGGGTGATTGCATCCGAAGTCAAGTGTACCGATGCGACGCCGGAAGCGCGCCATCTTGCACGGCTCGCAAGCGATAGCCGTTCGGCCACCGGGAAGATGCGACGGGAGTCTAGATGTTTGGAGTACACGGGCTCCTGCTCCAAGAGCGCGGTGCCCGGGCTCAAGCGGCCAGCCCCGACGACTTAGAGGGCTTGCTTGCACTTTCCCCCGGAGTGCTGGTTGTTACCCATGAAGCCTTGGATCCCAAGGCTATCGGAACCATTGGGGTTTTCCTTCAGGCCCAGCCGAAATTGGTCATCCGCCTGCTGTTTGGTGATGCCGGTGGAAGGCATGGCGCAGTGACGTTGAACTGAAGGCGAACGGGCTCGGTATGAACGGCTCTCGGGCGAGCACGTGAAGGAGTGTGAGACGGGGGACAGGGCGGCCGCCATTGAGGAGGTGCAATCCCGCTCTCATGTCCGGCTTTCCTGGTTCAGGTCCTGGCCTTCCACAATCAACCCGCAAGGGGTTCGCTACGCAAGCGTGCGACCTCTGCGGCTGCGCCTTCAAGGTGACCGCGGCCATGCCCTGAACACGTCGGGCGCCTGTCGAGCGGGGATGGACCCCGCCCAAAGACGGGAGCCAAACGATGTCGCACAATTTCACCCTTGCTCAGCACCATGCCTTCAATCTCGCGCAGACCTTGATGGTCCCGGTCACGCTCTTCCAAGTCGATGGCGAGTTCGGCGTCATGGTGTCGAGCGAATATGACGGTGACGAGGGCACGGTGGTCCACGAATACGATCCCTACGAGTACCGCCCGGCTCACTAAGCGGGGATCGTTGCCTGCCACTTGCGCCCGACAGGGCGCAAGTGAGGCTTCGCCGCGGACACGCCCCGGCAATGACGACGAGGTCAACGGCCTCTACCTGTACGACCCCCCGGGTAGTAAGCCGGTTCACTGAACCGGCTTTCGTCCGGCGTGTCGCTTACGAGCGGCAGGCCGCAAGGGAAGCTGCGCCGCAGCCGGAGCCGCGCCCTTGCGGCCTTTGCTCTTCGCGCCGGTCGCTAAGGTGTTCCGCAAAGTGTGCGGAGAAGATAACTGGATGAAAGGTCGGCCGAAGGCGGCCGGGAGAACAGAATGGAAAAGGCGGATATCGAAGAACTGCGTAGCCGGGTGGGGTGTGATGCCGTGCTGGAGACGGGCGGTTTTGCGATCGACTTGAAGGAAAGCACGCGCCAGGCGATGAAGTACCGCCGCGCCGATGACATCATTATCGTCATCCACAATGGCAAAGGCTGGTTTGACCCGCTCTCCGACGCCAAGGGCGATGTCTATTCGCTGGTTCAGCATCTGGGCGGCTGCGATTTTCTGGAAGCCTTTGTCAAGGTGGCATCCCTGGTCGGCTTCGAGCCCCGCGAGCCGGAATGGAAACGACAATCGCCTGAAACGGAACCTGATCGATCCATACCGGATCGTTGGGCGGCTCGGCGCAAGCCATGGCGCGGATCGGCGACCTGGCGATATCTGCGCGACCAGCGGCACATTCCTGAAGAGGTCATCAGCGCAGCCATCGCCCAGAACCTTCTGCGGGAAGGGCCGTGCGGGAGCATGTGGGCCGCTCATCAGGGCGCCGACGGCGCGGTTACCGGCTGGGAGGAGCGTGGTCCCGAGTGGCGCGGCTTTGCCACCGGCGGCAGCAAGGTCTTGTTCCGTTTCGGGTTCAAACCTGCCACTCGCATCTGCGTGACCGAAGCGGCCGTCGACGCCATGAGCCTTGCGGCGATCGAGAAGATCCGGCGCGATACGCTTTATGTCAGCACCGGCGGCGGCTGGTCGCCGGCCACCGATGGCGCCATTCGCCTGTTAGGGGAACGGCCCGACGCGCGCCTCGTCGCGGCCACCGATGCGAACACGCAGGGTGAGGCGTTCGTGTCGCGGCTGCGTGAGCTTGCCGGTGAACTCTCCTGCGACTTCGAACGTCTGAGGCCGCTCGCCGAGGACTGGAATGCGATGTTGAAGGAGGCGGCAACCGCTTGACCGGGCAGAAAGCGAGCTCCCGCACTTATGGTGCGAGATCGAGGATCGCGAGCCCGACCTTTGTCGTCATCTCAATCTGCAACGGCGCGCCAAGCCGCGACTCGGCCTCCAGCTTTAGCGCTTCGACACCGACCCCTGAGCCTCTGGAGTGTAGATTTCAAGGACAATCCCGCCTGTACGTTCGTCTGCATAAGTTACCTGCAGGCCAGCGAATTTGCCCCGAAACCATTCCAGATCGTCGCTGTGAAGCTTGTGGAGCTCTTCCCTCGTACGCAGCAGGTCTGAGAGGAACTCGATGGTCAGCGACTCTCCGCACACCATGATTCTGTCGACAGGCTCGTCGCCTGTCAGCCGCAGGACCAATCTGCGTTCGTCTCCTCCGTCTGCCAGGATAGCCCGCCCAGCCGAGAGGCGTTGGTCTCTCGTAACTGGCGCACGAGTGCGTCCGCCGTACTGCACTCGCAACAGTTTTGCTGTCTCCGGTGTGTCGGCATCGAGAACTGTTGTTGAGCAATCCAAGACTGGATCCACCGGTGCGGCGCTTCGGCTTCCGTGGCCGTGGGTGCGCCCGTAGCGACAAGGACGAAGGCTAAGACGAGCGTGCGGTTCATCGCCGGAGCCCGGCCATGCGGCCAAAGAGGGGAAGAAAATAAATGGACCCGGCTGCCGCATGCCCGCCTGCCGCGTCAAGTGTGAAGCTTCGCCCGGCTTTGCCGGCACTTGACCCGCCCGGACGGAGAGGCGGCCGCTGGGGAGGGGTCAGGAAGGGCTGAAGATGATGGTGATCCCCGAGGATGCGCCGCGCTCCAGTCCGACGAGGCTGAAGGAGCCCGCCAATGAACCCCTTTTCTCCGATCCGTAAAGTCTACCAGGGTATCGCCGACCCCGGCAGATGTTCCGCATGTTCGATCGCCATGCCCAGCGCTCCAATCGGTTCGAGGATGCCAACGGCAGCCTTTATAGCGGCGAGTGGTTCGAGCTTGCCCAGCCCGAGCATGCCTACATGTTCAACATCCCGCCGCCGCTCTTCATCAAGGGCGAGATGTTCGCCATGCGCGAATTCCTGACAGGCAGCATCACCAGCGTCTTTTTCACGTTAAAAGTCGACGACCGCATGCGGTTCTTCCACGCCTATTGCGACCTTGCCGACAAGGGTTCGCCCGCAAACATGCGAGCGGCGATCGTGGAGCGGGAGAGCCGGCCCGTCCGTGCAATGACACGCGAAGAGCGGATCGAGCATATCTGGAGCGCGAGCCACGATGAATATCGCGGCTATGCCGATTGGCGTTTTCCGCACGCACAGCGCGGCTGGCGGACGGTCCTGTTCTTCGGTCCCGACCGAAGCCGCGACGTAAAGCTGCTTAACGACCTCACCGACGCGGAGATCGCGGCCAAGCTGCCGGTCCATCTCCGCCACCTTCCTTTTGCCGTTGCAGCGTGAGGGGCGGCGATGTTCACGTTTCCGATTGTTGTCGTTCGCAAGGTCATCGATCGAGGTAAGGCGGATGCCGCAATCAACGGCGGAGTCCGCAATCCGTACTATGGCATGAAGCCGAGCGAGGGCGAGATTCCTGGGCTCTGGCTCGTTGGAGACCAGGGCGTCTACATCATGTCAAATGGAAAACTTCCCGATGGCGAGCGCCCGCTCGTCGTCTACTCCGAGGAGTGCCATCCGGTCGGAAATCCGGACTGGTTTCACTACAAGCATCGCCATTTCGGGGGCGATGACAGCATCGAATTCATCAGTGCCGAGCAGTTGCTCCCGATGTGCTGGCCGGTCACGCCTCGCGGCGTGGCCGGCCTTTCTTTTTGTTAACCATAACGGGCTGTCCTCGATCGCCGCTATCGCGACAGGCGGTTTTCATCGTCGATCAGGGTGAGACGGCAGGGCGCCACATCGCTCCATGTCCAGAGGACGAGATTAAGGTCGTCGTCCGTCGCTCCGGGGGCGAAGCTTCTGACGAGCAATCCATGATAGCCAGCCGCGACAAGTCTTCGTGCGAAGGCTTGCGTCTTCGCCTCTCCGGTTCCTTTCATCTGATCGCGCCAGGTCGTACCGGCGAGCCCCGCCGCATCCATCCCCTCCGCACGCAGGCGCTCATGGTCGCGGCTGTCAAAAACCGCCTCGATATCCGCATCATAAGACACGAGTGTCGTCGGCTGCAAACTGCCGGCCTGATTGGCTTCGCGCAACGCCGTCATGACCGACAAGGACATATAGAGCGCTGGCGTTCCCTTCCGGTTGAAACGGCCACCGTAAAGCTCCGCGCCATGGCCAGACATCGGCTCGCGTGCATAGATCGGATTCAGCGCCCGATAGAGTTCCCCCTTGAAATGCATCGACCGGATCAGGCGTGAACGCCGGCGTCGACCGCGTCGATATAGTCGAGCACGTCATCGGCGCGCCCATCACGGACCAGTTGCATCGCGGTCAGGCCGGAAAAGCCGGGCAGGGGCTCGGAGCGATACCAGGCATAGGCCATCAGCGCCGAGCCGAAGCGGGGCTCGACCTTGTTGACGATCTCCGTCATCTCGCGCAGCCGTCGCTGCGTCTTGTCCGAGCCAATGCGGTCCTTGCGCTGGATGGCATCCTTTCCGAGACCGGCGGTTCGGGCGATCTCCTCGCTGGTAGTACGCAAGGCGTCCGCGATTTTGCGCGGTGAAAAAAGTCCGCCGTCAGCATATTGGGCAAGTCCCATGACGCTTACCTCCATTCCTGTATGCCAATTATTATGACGCAATATAGCGTCAGGAATAGCGGAGTTCAATCCAAATTTGGGAAGAAGGCTGAAAAGGAAGGGGAGGCGAAAACCTGCTCGCAGATCGGGCGGACCGCTGACGCTTGCGCTGAACCGCGCCGCTCGCGATCCCGGCCACGTCGTCCTTCGCAGGGCTGTTAGCCCCGCTTGTCCTGCCGGGCAGGGATGCTCGGCCGCAGTTGCACCGGCCCGCTCGCTCCGCGGGCCGGGGGTGTCTTCGAGAAGAAGACGAGAAAGGACGCAGCGACGGGCTGTGTCCGGCAACCCCGTAAGGAGCATTTCCATGGAACTGAAATTTGTCGATCCGCGCGCGCTGAAGGGCAACCCCGACAAGGCGCGACGTTCCAAGTCCAGCCCGCAAGCCGACGCATTGCTGCTGGCGACCATTCGCGCCGTCGGTATCGTGCAGCCGCCCGTCGTTGTACCCGAATCCGATGGCGGCAACGGCTTCGTCATCGATGCCGGCCATCGCCGGGTCAAGCAGGCCATTGCCGCCGGGCTTGAAGAGATCGCCGTGCTGGTGGTCGAGCGCGCCGAAGATGGCGGCGCCATGCGCTCGCTCGCCGAAACGCTTGCGCATGAACAGCTCAATCCCGTCGATCAGTGGCGGGCGATCGAGCGTTTGCTCGCGCTCGGATGGACCGAGGAAGCGATCGCCGTCGCCCTGGCTCTGCCGGTCCGCCAGATCCGCAAGCTTCGTCTGCTCGCGAATGTCCTGCCGGCGATGCTCGATCAGATGGCCAAGGGCGATATGCCCAATGAGAGCCAGCTGCGCACCATCGCTTCTGCCTCGCTCGAGGACCAGAAGGAGGTCTGGAAGAAGCACAAGCCCTCGAAGGCCGACCCCAAAGTGTCCTGGTGGAGCGTGACACAGGGCCTGCAGAAGACCCGCATGTATGCCCGCGATGCCAGCTTCGGCGACGAGCTGGCGCAGGCCTACGGCATTGCCTGGGTCGAGGATCTGTTCGCCCCGGCCGATCAGGACAGCCGCTACACCACCGACGTCGAGGCGTTCCTGGGCGCGCAGCAGGAGTGGATGACGCAGAACCTGCCCAAGAAGGGGGTCATCACCGAGACCAACAATTGGGGCCAGCCGGAACTGCCGAAGAAGGCGGAGCGCGTCTATGGCAAGCGGGGCAAGTCCGACCATACGGCCCTGTACCTCGATCGCGAGGGCAAGGTGCAGACGGTGCATTTCCGTATGCCGGAGGCGAAGAAGCCGAAGAAGGGCGAACAGCCGGTCGGGGAGGGCGACGATGCTGCGATCGTCGTGAAGGCCCGTCCAGATGTCACCCGCAAGGGCATCGAGATGATCGGTGATCTGCGCACCGATGCTCTGCATGAAGCGCTGTCGCGGGCTCCGATCGATGACGACACGCTGATGGCGCTGTTGGTTCTGGCGTTCGCAGGGCAGAACGTGACGGTGGCGTCCGGCACGCGCGACATCTCGTATTACGGGGCTGCCGGCCTAGGCGAACATGCCGCCTGCCTGTTCGACCAGGAGGGCAAGCTCGACTTCGACATGGACACGCTTCGCGTCGCCGTGCGCTCGCTCCTGATCGACGTCTTGTCGTGCAGGGAAAACCGTTCGGACAGCGGCGTCGTGTCCCGTGTGGCTGGCGATGTGATCGGCGCGGACGGCTACCTGCCGAATATGGGTACGGAAGACTTTCTCTCGTGCCTGTCGCGACCGGCGCTGGAGGCCTCGTGCGCGGACACATCGGTCCTTCCTCGTAAGAAGGTCAAGGACACCCGCGCGGCCCTGGTCGAGCACTTCAAGGAAGGTCGCTTCGTCCATCCGTCAGCGCTATTCGGTCCCGACCAGACCAAGCTCGCGTCGTGGCTGAAGAAGAACGAGTGCGCCGAGCAGCCTAAAGACGACGGCACGCCGGAGGACCAGGACGAGCTCGATGGCAATGCGGTAGTCGAGCCGGCGCATGACTACGCCGATGAAGCTCCGGCTTCGGCCGACCAGGATCTCGCCGACGAGCAGCGCGAGGCCTACAAGGTCGCCGCCGAATAAGCCTCACATCTTTCCTCCTGAACGATCATCCCGCCGCCGGTCCATTACCGGCGGCGGTTCTGTTTTCCACCCGACATCATGGAGAAACCATGTCCGCTCAGTTGATCTATGACCTCGTGCCCCTGGGCTCGACTCTGATATATTCCGACGGCTCCCCGCGTCCGCCGGAACGCCATCGAAGGAAGCTTCCCGCCTGGGAAAACAGCAACTCTGGTGGCCGCCTGATCCGCAAACAGGCCGAAGCGCGTGTCGGCAACACGACAATCCCAGCCTCCATCACGCTCCACGACGGCGACTATGGCAGCCAGGAGACGATTGTCCTGCGCGTCCACCGGAACTTTTCGGTGAACAGCGAACTCAAGTTCGCGGTCAAGGAACGGCCCGCGATCGGCTCGGTCCTCGTCCTCGATCGGGCTGGAGACGACGCCGAGCTTGTCCATCTTGCCGCCAATCGCGCGGCCGCCGAGGAATGGCTGACCCGCCACGGTTATCCGCATGCCGTGCTCCAGGAAATCAGAGCCGACGTGGAAGCGGCGGACATTATCGAGGGGAGAGCGGCGGCATGAGCGCACTTGATTTCGAAACCAACGTCATTGAAGCCCCCGGTTGTCCGGAGGTTTCTTTTGGAAAAAGTGCCGATGGTCTCGTCGTTGCACTTGTCGGCGAGCACGCCTTTGCCATGGCTCCCGCCCGAGACGGGCGCCATTTCCTTGTCACCGGCTGGCGCATCCGACGGCCCATCGCCGAATGGACGCGGCGCGACTTCTATGGTCATAGCGGCGACCTCGCCGATGAGAATGCGTTCCGGGTAAAGGTTCTGGAAAACGCCGAACACCAACGCGAGAAGATTGCGCTCGGCCGACGCGAAGAGCGATCCACGGCCAATACGCCGTGGGGTCAATCGCAGGGAGCGACCGTCTATGCCGATGGCGTTGTCTTCCACTCAACCACCGGCCATGGCGGGTTTCTTCTTTCGCCCGACCGCAACCGCAGGATACACCACTTGATCCGCGTCGCCGGCGGAGCCTATGAGGAGGATGAGGCCTGGGCGATCGTCGCATTCAGCTTTCCTCATTTGTTTACCGCCTTCGAGCGGCGGGCTGCTGAAAAGACGATGAAGGACAGCTTCCCGGACGCCTGGGAGGCGATTACCGGCAATGTGCTTGGTCCGGGTGAGTCCTGGAAGAAGGATGAACGTACATTCTTCGCGGAGCACCGCGATGACTGGATCGTCATCTCGGCGATCATCTCACAGCAGCAATCCGGCTTCACCGAGGTTATCGCCACTCCCGGCGGCAAACGCGGGCCGGGCAGCGAGGAACGTCGCTTCCTCGTCCCCTCAGGCGAATATCGTGTCGGCCGCTTCGGCTTCGTCATCGATCCGGAGCGCCACGCCGTCTATGGCGGGCCGTCGAGCTTTGTCAGCTGGCAAGGGAAATCAGCGTGATGGTCGCGCGAGGTCGCCGCGCCCGGCCCTTTCGCATGGACGAAGCTCGCCGGCAAATCCAGCGTCAGCTGGACATGATCGACCGGTAGATCAAGGTGTGGCGGCGCTAATACCGGAATTGCATCGGCGCCAGACCACGTATCGGCGCGGGAAGTCGCCTGACCCCGGCGCTTTCCTCGAACGGTATCGTGTCAATCTGGCGGCCATTACGCCAGAATGTCAGCCGGAATCGACAAACTGGCACGCCAGGAACGCGCCATAGCGGCGTTGCGGGCGCAGCTCGAACCGGAAGAGCTCTGTGCGTGACGCGAATATAGTTCTCTCACCGGCCGGCATTCATCCATGGCGATGATGCTGAGCCACGAGATACGACAGCGTCGCCATGCCGTGGATGCCTCCCGGCAGCGCGGCAGGCCATGGAACGCCATGGCGGTGCGGGTCGACCAGGCGCTTACCGATCCCCATGCCGGTGTCGCAGATATCCCTCGCCGCTCTTCCCCGCGGGTTTGCTGCGGTCTGGACCAGCGGCTGGCCCCTTCAAGGCCGCTATCGCGCCGCAGAGCGGCCGGAACCCCGCCGATCTCGGCAAGGCCGGCCCGCGTCCCGCGCGGGGACCAGTTAAGAACTGGCCCCCGCTTCTCCGCAAGCCGACCTCGCTCGCCTGGCAGGGCCCGGACCCTGAAGCGCCCAGCTCCCGCCGGTTCCTTTTGACCGCACCCGCAGGAAAGAACGGCCGAGGGCCGATCACCTGAAGGGCATCGCCAGAAAGGTAAGCTCAATGTCCAGTTCAATCCGCTCCCCCAAGTCCAAATCCCTCGTCCTCCCGCTCCGCAAGGGCACGACCCTCGAAATGGCCCGGCTCTGCTGTCCGGACAGCAGCCAGGCCGCAATCATCTCCGAAAGCTTCGGCCTTCCGGTCCTCGACAGCGACGGCATCCGCGACTTCCACGAGCGCAGCCTCATCGAAGGCGCCGACACCCTCTCCGAGGGGGTTTCCGACAAGGCGATGCAGATCCACCTGCAACGGATCGTCGGCTCCTATGTCGGTTCCGCCTACGGGGCAGGCCAGTTCTACTCCAAGGCCGTCACCGAGGCGAAAGACGCCACGGCCAAGCTCGCCAACGACATCCGCGACGAGGATCTGGACGGACCGGTCGGCTTCGACAGCAACGCCCAGCGCAAGCGCGAATTCGCCGCCGACATGGGCCTTCAGTCCCACGCCCTGCGCATGGCCGCCGAGGGAGCCGTCGCGGCCTACGAGCATATCGTCGGCGAGGCCTGGAAGCCCTACGAGCGTCAGGTCGAGAATCCCGGCCAGACTGTCAGCCGGCAGGCAGCCGACCTCCAGATGGCGGCGCTCGGCTAGCCGCACCGGCCGGAGCTACGGCTCCGCCCCATCTTCTCACATCGAGGCTGGTGTCCTTGCGGACACCGGCCTCTTCGCGTGTGCGTCGCCAAGGAACCCGACAAATGAATGTGATCCTGCTGGCCGCGCCACTCGCGGCCGTCACGAACGTTGGTCCTGCTTCGGTCCTCGCCCCGCGAAACGGCTGCGCCGTCCTTCACTGACGTTGCGGCCCGCACACGACATCTCTCCTCCTTCCGATCGCTCGCGGCGGGTTCGCGAACCTGCGGTCCTGCGCATGCGGACCTCGTGACGGCCGCGACTGGCGCGACCTCGAATGGAGGTTTTGGAAAATGAGCAGGAAAGAGAGCAAACCCCGTCTCGATATCTACGCGAAGATCACCGATCGGATCGTCGCGGATCTAAAAAGGGGGGTGCGCCCGTGGGTGAAGCCCTGGAGCGCGGGAAATAGGACGGGTCGCATCACGCGACCGCTCCGCCACAATGGGCTGCCATACCAAGGCATCAATACACTGCTTCTCTGGTCGGAGGCGATGGCGCGGGGGTTCGTCTCGCCCACCTGGATGACGTTCAAGCAGAGCATTGAGCTCGGCGGTCATGTCCGCAAGGGTGAGACCGGCTCGATGGTCGTTTACGCCAGCCGTTTCACCCGCACCGAAACCGATGCGAAGGGCGAGCAAGTCGAACGCGGCATCCTCTTCCTCAAGGCCTATACCGTTTTCTGCGCCGATCAGATCGACGACCTGCCCGCGCAGTGTTACGACAATCCCGCGCCTGGGGCCGATCCGGTCGAGCGGATCGAGCATGCGGATGCCTTCTTCACAAATACCGGTGCCGTCATCCGCCACGCTGGCGACAAGGCGTTTTTCAATCCGGCGCTCGATATCGTGCAAATGCCGCCCTTCGAGAGCTTTCGCGATGCCCCGAGTTATTACGCCACCTTAGGGCACGAGCTGACTCATTGGGTGGGCGGGGAAAAGCGGCTCGATCGCAATCTCGCGCGCTACCACAAGGATCGCTCCTTTCGCGCGCACGAAGAACTGGTCGCCGATCTGGGCGGTTGTTTTTTAGCGGCCGATCTCGGCATCGTCCCCGAGCTGGAGCCGAGGCCCGATCACGCAAGCTATCTGGCGAGCTGGCTTGAAATTCTCAAGAACGAGACGCGCTTCATTTTCGCCGCGGCGGCGCATGCCCAACGTGCCGTCAACTATCTGCACGATCTCCAGCCAGGGGCGACACAGGTCGCGGAGGCGGCGTGATGCTGCATGCTCCGACCATCATGGGGAGGGCGCCGAGCCTTCCCCATGCGCCTGCGCGCGCTGTCGCTTGGCGCCAGCGTGCAATCCACCACGCTCGCCCTGATGGCGGCCCATGGCGAGATCGGCCCCATGCTAGATTGCGCGATTTTCGCCGATACCGGCTGGGAGCCACAGGCCGTCTACGATCATCTCGCACGGCTGGTGTCGCCCAAAGTCTTGCCGTTCCCGGTCCATATCGTCTCGGACGGCAATATTCGCGAGCAGCTGATCGCGGCCGGGTAGGGCAACCGCTGGGCCTCGATCCTCGCCTTCGCCAAAGACCGTCACGCCGGCTGGCGCGGTAGTTCAATGTCAACAATCCGGAGGCTGATGCGGCCGCCGACAGCGCCAGCCTGGTGGTCTCGGGCGCGGGCGGCAAGTCTCGAACCTCGATCCTCCGCTCGTCGAAAAACTCGCGGAAGCGGCTTCTTAGCCGCCTTCCGCAGCTAGACGCCACGTTTTTCACGCAGACGTGCAGCCGTCTGAAGCGGGCTCTCGGCATCACGCCGGCGCTCGATCGCCTCCTTCATCGCGATGACGATGGCATCGGTGATGCTGACGCCGGCCATATCGGCGAACCTGCGCGTAAGCGACACCGGCATCGGTCCGGGGCCGATGGCCTAAATCTCGGGGATAGTCCCCATTATGCGTGCGCGAAATATTTCTCGACGCCCATTCTTGCGGCGGCAGGTGAGCTTCGGCAAACCGATCTCATCAAGGTTCCTTGAAGAACGACCGGCCGCTGCGGCTCGGACGACGCGAGTCGGCTGCTGGATCGACTATCAGGTATGCGGCTCCGCACCAAAACTTGCCGATTAACGAACCTCCGCCGGTGCGCCCGGCTCTATCGGTTGCCGATTCCGTTTGAGACGAGAGCCGGATAGGCAGTTGCTGGCCGCTTCCCCAAATTGCGCGCCATAAACGCAGCGTCGTTTCAACGGGTGGGTCAGTCTGGCACGTAGCTCGCGCGCTTCTGTCGCTGATCTCCCGGTGCATCACCGTTTCGAAGCCGGTGCGAGACAATGGGGCTGCGGTTCTCGCCTTTGGGATCGGAGGCGATCCGTTGCCTGACCGTGGCGGCGAGGGGGCTCTCGAACGAACAGTCGCTGACTTGCGGGTATAATGCCGTCGACGGAAACGCCGGTCTTCATTTCGGTTTCGACAAAGGCCACGTCCATCTGCGTCCGCGATGTGACTGGTCTGACCGAAGGCCGATCCCGCTATCGCGGGCTCTCGATCTTGTCCGGCAACGGCCTTCGCGACTTTCTTCCCCTGACGGCTGCGCGGCCATTCCTCGCGGATCAAGAAAGTCTCTCACGACCGCCTTCCACTTCGTTCCAGCCCTGCGGGTGCCAGTCGATCGCCTCCGGTCCACTGACCGTCATCGAGGTCGCGATGGGCGCGGCCCGAGCAACAAAGGATGAGACTTATGGCTACCATCGGCACCTTCGCTTCCACCGGCAATGGCTTCAGCGGTTCGATCAAAACCCTCAACCTCAACGTCAAGGCCAAGCTAGTCCGCATCGAGAACCCTTCCGACAAGGGGCCGCACTTCCGCATCTTCTCCGGCAATGTCGAACTCGGCGCCGCCTGGCAGAAGACCTCCGCAGAGGGTCGCGACTATCTCTCGGTCAAGCTTGACGACCCGAGCTTCCCCGCTCCGATCTACGCCACCCTGATCGAGGTGGAAGGCGAGGAAGGCCTGCAGCTGATCTGGTCCCGCCCAAACCGGGACTGATCGCCCGCCAGGGGACCCCGCCACAGGCGGGGTTCCTCCTACCAATGGTGAAGCCGGAACCAGGCATCGAGCCCGGCCCCGCTTTTTTGCTGCCAACCGGGTGGGGGAGGTCTGCTCAGATCGTCCGAGGATGCCATGGCGTTCCGAAGGCGCCCAAGGACTTCGTGGTATCTCCAACAAGTTGACGCATTTCGGCTCCCCCACTCGCCGGCTCCGCCGGTCGCTGCGCGCCCTGGCCCCTCCGACCCATCATGACCGGCGGTGTCGCCCTCCACCAACGTCAAGGAGACGAACATGTCGATCGATTAACACATTGAGGAATTGCGCGCCGAGCTGCGGAACGCTGTCTGCCGCGACGAGCGCCGCGAGACCGAGGCCGCTCTGGAGCTCGCGCTTGCCGGGAGCGAAGTCATCTGGGCCGAGCAGGAGGCGCTCATGAAGCGCTTTGAACGACAGGTCGAGAATCCCGGCGCCGGCATCAACTGACAAGCAGCCACATCCAGATACCGGCATTCGAGAGTTTTTGCGACGCGGGTTCCTATGTCGCGGTGCTGAGTGATGAATTTGACCACCGGACGGCGGCACCCCATCGGGTGAATCGCGATGTCAGCCGCTATCCGAAGGATCGTAGCGAGCGGGCGAGGGAGGAACTCATTGCCGAATTTGGCAGCTGCTTCCTTTGCGCCGATCTCGGCATCGTACCCGGACCATACCAGCGATCTCGCATCCTAGCTCGAGGTGCTCTCCAACGACAAACGGTTCATTGTCTCGGCCGCAGCCCACGCACAGAGTGCCGTCGCCTTTCTGCACGATCGCCAGCCCAACATGGACAAGATCGGGAAGGCAGCTTGATGTTGCACGCGCATATCGTTGCTATCCCCGATTGGCCTTCGCGACCTCGGCGCCGGTCCAACTCCGGATCGGTGGACATCCCGCTTCTTGTTGACGTTATGGGGCTCTGGACCAGGCAGCGAGCTTTCCGGCATGTGGCGGTCACGCGTCGTTTCGTTCCTGTTTCCGGCGTGCCGCCCGTTATCTCTCAAACCGGCCCGTGTAATGCGGAAGGTCCGTTCCTGTTGGAGCTGCCTTTTCCGATGTGCCAGAGCATGTCGGGAGGCGGGTATGATCATGCCCGGCCATTCCTGCGATTTCGGTAGGTGACGCTGATCGCCTGCTTTCATTCCGGTGCTTTCACACAAGACACACCCACCTACGACTTCGATGTGGCCTGTCTGACTGGAGGCCGCCTTCGCTGCGCTCCGTCTCGCTCTCACACCCGCAACGGCCGCTCGCGACTTTCTTCCCCTGGTCGCTGCGCGTCCATTCCTCGCGGAACAAGAAAGTCTCTTCCATCCGCCCTTCACGATGTTGCGGCCCCTGCGGGGTGCAGGTCGATCGCCTCCGGTCTGTCGGCCCTTATCGAGGTCGCGATGGGCGCGGCCCGAGAAACCAAAGGAATGAAACAATGGCCACCATCGGTACCTTCACCTCCACCGGCAACGGCTTCAACGGGACGATCAAGACCCTCAACCTTAACGTCAAGGCCAAGATCGTTCGCGCAGAACGCACCAGTGACAAGGCTCCCGACTTCCGCGTCCTCGCCGGCAATGTCGAGTTCGGTGCCGCCTGGCAGAAGACTTCGAAGGAGACGGAACGCGGCTACCTCTCGGTCAAACTGGACGACCCGAGCTTCCCCGCTCCGATCTACGCCACCCTGATCGAGGTGGAAGGCGAGGAAAGCCTCCAGATGATCTGGTCGCGGCCGACCCGGGACTGAGACTCCAAAGATCGAGGCCCCGCCACCCGGCGGGGGCCTCGATCTTTGACTTGGCAGCAGCGTTCAGCCGTTGAGCGCGTCCTTGGCGGGTGTGAAAGTCAGCTTTTTCGAAGCGGCGATCTTAGTGGCGGCGCCCGTCGAGGGATTGCGCCCCTCGCGCTCGGCGCCGCCTTCACCTTGAACTCGCGGCGGCGTCGGCAATCGTCTTGAAGACGCCATCGACGACGATTTTGCTTACGCTTTGTTCAGGCGGTAGTCGGCGGCGACCTTGTCGCCGATTTCGTTCGCTGTCGCCATGGAGGTGGCTCCTTTTTGTGTTGTTGCCTCCTCATGTTTGACACGCACAATCCAGAGAATGAGTAGCTGACGGCACCTACGAATAGCCATTTTCCGTCGGGCCCACCGCAGCTGGGGCGCAGCAATTACGTGACTTACGTATACAACATCAAATATAGCAATCATCAGGAGGGCAAATGCTCCAGCTAAGTGGTTCCTACTCAACCAGTGACCTGTCGCGGAAATCCGGCGATATCATCGCAGAGCGCTACGCCACCCGGTGACGATAACTCAGCGCAACAAGCCTCGTCTGGTGCTTCTCAATATCCAGGACTTTCAGCGGCTGATGAGCCAGGCCGATGCGCGGGCAGCAGGGACGATCGAAAAGATGTCCGATAGCCTGCTCACCGAGTTCGAGGATGCGGTTGAAGCCTGTTCGGAAGTGGAACAAGCTGGCGGCAATGAGCTACCGACCAAATCGAGACGTGGTGCCTCATCCGCTGTCCATATTTGTGGGCACGCGAAACCAGCCATGGCGAAACCGAAGGTCGTAAGAACAGGCCGATCGCCGTTGGCGTTCGTCTGGCACGCCCAGGCGGCGATCTGATGCTGTTCTTTCCGATCAGTACCAAGCAGCTGTAACCGGCCAGGTTCGCCGTTGAGGTTCCGTCCATCGAGGAACGACGAGCAGGGCTTGATCCTGACATGCGTCTTTGGATCATCCTCGACGAGTTCAATACGGGCATCATCGGTCGATCGTTTTATGTTGAACCTGAGCCCCCGGTCGGCCGCTTCAGCAAGGCATTCTTCCTTCCGCTGCTGCGCGGGTTCATCGCACGCCGCAAAACACTCACCGAGGTAAATCGGCACCGGTAGCGCGCGGGTCAACGTAACCTCGCCGTCGCTTTGCGCGCTCAAGCCGGAGGAATGCGCCGTCGACCTCTTGCGGGTCATCAAAGGTTTCGACTTTGACTTGGCCGTTCGTGCCGATCCGTCCCCAGTTGCGGATGAGCGACGCACCACCGAACAGGGTCGGCTGAATCGAGAGCGAATAGAACCGCGCCATGTTGCAGGCGGCGTCGATACGGTGAAGATAGGCCGGTCCTGTCTCGGAGCTAAGCATGGGGCGAGTCTCGCTCCCGAAACACACAACGTCCAACGAGTTCGTCGAATCGATCTCAGCCAAATGATTCATTACGCTGATGGATTGCTATCGAAGTGGCTGCCCAAAGGGCCGCCGCCGGCGTTGCCGGCGGCGAAGCGGAGGGGCTGAACGCGCTATCCAAACTGCGCCGAAGAGAAGCCCCGGAGCTTCCATGGGGAACAAAATTCGTGGCCGATCGGCCGGGTCATTTCCTCTTCGGCTCGAACCTGTTCGCGCCAGCGATTGCGATCATCTCCTTGCGCCGGAAATAGATCGCGCGGCCGCACCGCAGTGGCGGATTGCCAGCGGTGAAGACGATCTGTTCGTCCGTGCGCATTTGCATGACTTCGTGTGGAAGGATCAGCGGGCGTCGGGCGAGTTGCTTCGAGCGGGTTCTCGACGTGCCGTTCATCCGTGAGGAAGTGCTGGTCTGATCGACCTCGACCGTCGTGTCGCCGCAACGCTTCGAAATGTATTCGGCCGTTTCAGGGTCATTGATCGCGGCGAACGATGTCCACGAGGCGGATTCGAACCATTTCGAACAGGCGTCGCGTCCGCCATAGGCTTCGCGCATCTGCCCGATCGACTGGAACAGCATCAGGAGACTGATTCCGTATTTGCGGCCTGCGTCACGGGCGGTTTCGAGAATGCGCATGTAGCCGAGGCGCGCTACCTCGTCGAGCAGGAAAAGGGTGCGGTCTTCGACGTCGCCATTGCGATTGTAGATGGCATTCATTAGCGACCCGATGATTACCCGCGCAAGGCCCGGATGGTTCTCGAGTGTCTTCAGGTCGAGGTTGATGAAGATGTCGGTGTTTCGCACTGCAACCTCGTCCGTCGCAAAACTTCTGCCAGAGACGAGCGCGGCGTAGTTCTCGTAGGACAGCCAGTGCGTTTCCTTGGACGCAGCGCCATAGATGCCCGAGAATGTCTCCGGTGTCATGTTGATGAAGGGCGCGACGTTCTCGCGGACAAATGCGCTTTGCGACGAGTCGTAGATTTCCTGTAACCGGGTTCGCAGTTTTGGTTCCGGCTCGGCAAGA
This sequence comes from Mesorhizobium sp. B1-1-6, assembly GCF_006443035.1. Taxonomy (NCBI): domain Bacteria; kingdom Pseudomonadati; phylum Pseudomonadota; class Alphaproteobacteria; order Hyphomicrobiales; family Phyllobacteriaceae; genus Mesorhizobium; species Mesorhizobium sp. B1-1-6. The sequence continues at coordinate 36,994 of NZ_VFWR01000025.1, forward strand.
TTGGTCCGGACCTGGCGTAGCGTCTGATTCCCGGTTGGCGTGTGCCCGGAGAGGCAGACGTCCGCTATCAGGGCCGTCACCAACTGCTGCGCCGATCCACGAAAGAAATCGTTTCGGCTGGCGTCGACCCGCGGATTGTCGGTCATGATCCAGGATGCAACCGCGGCGATGTCCTCCTCTTTCGTGCCGCCAAACCTGCCAATCCAGTCGAGCGCATTGAAGCCGGTGCCGTCACGTCCCGGATCGATGACATAGACCTGTCGATTGAGCGATTTGCGATGCGCGGTAACTATCGGGGCGACCTCGTTGGAGGGATCCAGAACCACTAGTCCACTCCTCCATTGAAGGGTGGTCGGAATGGTCACCGACGTTGTCTTGAAGCCGCCGGACCCGGCAAAGACGATCGCATGACCCGATCCGAAGTTGCCCGCGAAGCCGAGCAGTGGTTTGCGCCCGCCACTGCCCCAGCTGTCGTGATCGCTCGCCTTGAACGATCTGGGGGCAACTGTGTCGCGGTCGACACGATAACGCTCTCCGACGACGATGCCGCCTCCTGCGGGAAAAAGTTTTGCGGCCTCGGTCAATCTCATCCAGTCAGCGTCGCCGTGGATGGAGCGCTTGCCCGGGATCCGCTTCGGCGCAGGTGATACGAAGGCCGCGTTGCCGAGAAGTGTAACTCGAAGGGCGAAGATACCAGCGCCCAAGGCGACCATTGCGCCGCCGAACGCAAAAGGATCGGCATATGACAACAGCGTTCCCTCGGCGACGCGATCCGACAATGAAAGGAGCCTGCCGCTTTCATTGATGACGGCGATCACCACCACGAGCATCGCGCCGAGGAGCGCGCTGAGGCCCGCCGATCTGATCGATGCCGAGCCGGCGGCAGCAAACAGAAAAATCAGTCCGACGCCGCCCGCCGTCGCGTAAGGAAGAGCCAGCCCGACCTTACCGAGAAACTGATATGCGGAACGTGATGTTCCAAACGAAGCGAGCCAGGTCTCAATCCCGGTCAGGCCCCACAGCGTTGCCATCATAAGTGCCGCCGGCGCGATTGTGAGTACGAGTTTCTTCCATATCATTGCCGAAGGCAGCCTTTCCGATTGCGCGCAGGCGCGCCCATTCCATCTGGTTGTCAGTGCGGCGCGCCAGATCGACGAGAGCACCCAGGATCACGGCGCGATCGGCCGAGCGAAGGCCGGCCTTCACGACCAGACCGCCGAGTTGGATTTTCTCGCGGGTATCGCGCTTGCGCTCCTCCGCCGACTGCCGTCGCTGCATGTTCATCACTCGCTCAAGCATCGCCTTCAGCAGGCCGAGCCGGCTTCGGCGCGGCTTGCCGGCGTTTCTCGCTTCCCGCCTGAAATCGTCCGGCGATCTCCGCGAAAACGTCCGAGAGCTTCGCCTCGTCAATATCGAGATCGCCCAAGCCGGCCTTGACCGCGATGCGGCCGATCCGTTCGGCCTCCTTGGCCTCGGCAGCCTTCAGTTGATCGTGCAGGCGCTCGATCTCCTCTTTGATCTTCGACGATGATTTTCTCATGGTGTTTGCTCCGGCTCATGTCGCTCATTTCGAGAAGCCGATCATTAGGGTGAAGCCTGGTGCCGACACCTGCGGATTTCCGAAGCTGTCGTGCGGCAAGCGCTGCCGCAGTATCCCGCCGAACAAAGAGAGGATTGAAGGGCGCACTTATACGTCGCTTGCGCGACGGTGTGCTCCCGGCGGGAGCTTTGAAGCCGGATGGCCATCTACCACTTGCATGCGCAGATCATCGGCCGGGGAGAAGGCCGCAGCGCGGTCGCGTCCGCCGCCTACCGGCATTGCGCACGGATGGAGATCGAGGCGGAGGCGCGGGTCGCCGACTATTCGAACAAGCACGGGCTTGCCCATTCCGAGTTTGCCTTGCCTGAAGCAGCGCCAGCATGGCTGCGCAGCCTGATCGACGGGCGCGACGCGGCAGGCGCTTCCGCGGCCCTCTGGAATGCCGTCGAGGCTTTCGAGAAGCGAGCCGACGCGCAATTCATGCGCGAGATGGATCTGGCGCTTCCAATCGAATTTTCTCGCGAGCAGAACATCGCGCTGGCGCGGGCATTCGTGGCGGAACAAATTCTTCCGCGCGGCATGGTTGCCGATTGGGCCTATCACGACAGTCCCGGCAATCCGCATATCCATCTCATGACGACGCTGAGGCCGCTGGCGCAAGACGGATTCGGGCCGAAGCGGATCGCGGTGCTTGACGAGGATGGCAACCCGCTTCGGATCAAATCGAAGCTGAATCCGCGCGGGAAGATTGTCTACCGCCTGTGGGCCGGAGATGAGAAGACCCTGAATGAGTGGCGCGAAGCCTGGGCGGCCCTGCAAAACCGAGATCTCGCCAAGCAAGGGCTCGACATTCGTGTCGATCACCGCTCCTTCGACGAACGGAGACTGGAGCTCGTGCCAACCTCCAAGATCGGCGTCGGTGCAACACACATCGCCCGGGAGGCGGCAGCCAGGGGGCGCGGCGTCGATCTCGACCGGATGCGTATATTCGAGGAGCAGAGACAAGAATCGGCGAAACGGATTGAACGCCGCCCAGAAATCATTCTCGACATGATCGCGCGCGAACGCAGCGTCTTTGCCGAGCGCGATCTGGCGAAGCTGGTGCATCGCTATGTCGATGATCCGGCAAGGTTCTCGAGCGTCATGGCGCGGCTGGTGACTAGCCCCGAGCTGGTACGGCTGCAACGCGAGACGCTCGACTTCGAGACTGGCGAACGCATTCCGGAAAGGCTTGCCACAAGAACGATGATCCGCACCGAGGCCGAGATGGCTCGGCAGGCATTGCACCTGTCTGGGGAGGAGACTTTTGCCGTCTCGAACGACGCGCTCGCGGTCACGTTCCACGAGCATGCCTATCTGCACGACGAGCAACGCGCCGCGGTTGAATATGTGACTGGTGCATCCCGCATCGCTGCGATCGTCGGCCTCGCAGGCGCGGGAAAAACGAGCGCGCTGAAAGCGGCACGGAAGGCTTGGGAACGCGAAGGTTTTCGCGTCGTTGGCGGGGCGCTCGCCGGCAAGGCGGCCGAAGGCCTGGAAAAGGAAGCGGCAATCGCGGCGCGCACATTGGCGTCATGGGAGCTTCGGTGGGGGAGGGGTACTGACCTCCTCGACGGCAAGACGGTTTTCGTAATGGACGAGGCCGGTATGGTCGCATCGAGACAGATGGCGTTGTTTGTCGAGGCGGTCGCCCGCGCCGGGGCCAAGCTCGTCCTGGTCGGCGACGGCGAGCAGCTTCAGCCGATCGAAGCGGGCGCTGCTTTTAGAGCGATCCATGACCGCGTCGGCTATGTGGTGCTCGAAAATGTCCGCCGCCAGAAGCAGGACTGGATGCGCAAAGCGAGCGTGGATTTCGCGCGCGGCAGGACGGCGGATGCGATCAACGCCTATCGCGCCCGTGGCAAGGTTCTCGGCAGCCAGACCAAGGCTGAAGCGATCAAGATGCTGATCGGCGACTGGAACCGCGATTTCGATCCTGCAACCTCGTCGATCATCCTCGCGCACCTTCGCCGCGATGTGAGTTCGCTGAACGAGCAGGCCCGCGCGGCACTTATCGAGCGTGGCGTGATCGGCGAAGGGTTTCGATTCCAGACCGAACAGGGACCACGGAACTTCGCAGGCGGCGACCAGATCGTATTCCTGCGAAACGAGAATTCGCTAGGTGTGAAGAACGGCATGATAGGCCGCGTCGCCGAGGCGAAGCTGGGTTGCATCATCGTCGAGGTAGGCGACGAAAGACGCCGGGTCGAGATCGCCCAGACATTTTATCGCGATATCGATCACGGCTACGCAACGACGATCCACAAGTCGCAAGGCGCGACCGTTGATCGGGTAAAAGTGCTCGCCTCGCTCTCGCTCGACAAGCATCTTTCTTATGTTGCCATGACCCGCCATCGCGAGGATGTCGCGCTGTATTACGGGCGTCGATCCTTTGAGAAGGCGGGCGGCCTGATCCCGCTCCTGTCACGCCGCAATGCCAAGGAAACGACGCTCGACTATGCCGGCTCGCGCGAATATCTCGATGCTCTTCGCTATGCGATGAACCGCGGCCTCCATGCGTTCCGCGTCGCCAGAGCCCTGCTCGACGACCAGCTGCGTCTCATCGCTCGCGCCAGGGAGAAGGTGGCGAGACTGGGTGTCAAGCTCGCGGCGTTCGCCTCAAGCGCTAGCTTGCGACCGGTCAAGCAAGCGTCGGCTCCGAATGCTTCTTCCCGCTCATGGGTCCTGAGACCCGCTTCCACGGCCAACGCGCCCACCAACGTCGTCGAACCACTGGTGCGCGGTGTGACGCAATGGGTGCAATCGCTCACTGAGATTGTGAAGGAAAATGTTTTGTCCGAAACGTCAGTGAAGCTGCAATGGCGCGAGGTGTCGGACCGCTTTGCGCAGATCTATCGGGATCCGCATGCGGCCGCGAACGCCATGAAAATCGACGCGGTGGTCGAAGCGCCCGATCGTCATCGCGCCGTGCTCGATCGACTTGCAGTCGACCCCGAAACTTTCGGCGAGTTGCGAGGTAATGTCGGGCTCTTCGCCTCGAAGGCCGAGAAGCAGGAACGGCAGATGGCGATCGAAGGAGGTGCCGCGCTCAACACAGAGATCGAGCGCTACATCCGCCTTAGGTCGGAGGCTTCCAATCGGTTTGAGGTCAAGGAAACGGAAGCGCGTCAACGCGCATCGATCGATATACCGGCGCTTTCTCAGTCCGCAACCGTCGTCATGGAGCAGGTACGCGATGCGATAGACCGCAACGATCTGCCGGCCGCGCTCGGCTTCGCACTCGCCGACCGCATGGTCAAGGCCGAGATCGATCTGATGAATGCCGCACTCGGCCAGCGTTTCGGGGAGCGCGCCCTGCTGGGACTGGACGCACAAAAGATCGATGGTCCAGCCCATAAGACGCTGTCAGCGAGTATGCCCGCCGCCGAGAAAAAGAAACTCGCGGAAGCCTGGCCGACCTTGCGTGCGGCACAGCAGCTCGCCGCGTATGAGCGATCCGTCCAGGCAATGAAGCAGGCAGAAACCGCCAAGCTCGTTCAACGCCCGACCCTCAAATCTGGTTTGTGACGATGCACCATCAACGTCGAAACGCTTTCACCATTCTTGGCGCCGGCGCCGCACTACTGCTGTTGATCGCCGCGGCCGGAGCATGGGGTGGTTATCGGCTGAACATGACGCGGAGCTATCCGCTTGGTCTCTGGCGGATCGAGGTGATGCAACGGGAAGCAAAGGTGGGTGACATCATCTTCATCTGTCCGCCGGAAGCATCGGTCTTCGAACTGGCGCTCAAGCGCGGCTATCTCCCGCGAGGTCTGTGCACCGGAGGAACCGGTCCGCTGATCAAGAAGGTCGCGGCAATCGCCGGACAGGACATCGCCGTCGATGCTCGCGTGCATATCGATGGCCGCCTCCTCGATCATTCCGAACTCCGCGCGGTCGATGGCAAGGGCAGGTTGCTCCCAGCCTTCGCCGGCGGCGTGGTTCCGGCCGGCAAGGTCTTCCTTTACTCCAGATTTCCAGGTTCATATGATTCGCGCTATTTTGGGCCGGTTTCGGCCGCTGGCATTCTCGGCCTTGCGAAACCGATCCTCACCTTCACGCCTTGATCGACTTTGTTCGATGATACTCATCGCCGGGGGTGTCGCTGCTGGCGCGATCGGCTGGAGCGGAAATCCGCTTGCTCTTCCGATGGCCATGGCATTTCCTGCGCTGTGGGCGCTTTCGCCTTCGCGCCTGGTTGCCGCCTGCGCGTCCGCAGGTTATTTCCTGGCGGCGTCGCGGGGTCTGCCGCAGGGCGTAGCGAACTTCTACGGCTCGCAGTTCGCGGTCGGCATCGCGCTTTGGTTTACTGCGTCGCTCGCTTTCGTAGCCGTCCATGCGGTCCTCTGGACGTCGAGCCAGGGCTGGCGCGTGCTACGCTACGCGATCGCCGCGGTGGCGATCAGTATCCCGCCCTTCGGTGTTGTCGGCTGGGCGCATCCAATCACGGCCGCCGGAATTCTGTTTCCAGCATGGGGTTGGTTCGGGCTAGCTGCGGCTGCAATCCTCATGCTCACCATGGCGACGAAGCGATGGCCAATCGCGGCCGCGCTGCTGGGTGGGTTTTGGACTTGGTCCGCCGCACATTGGACGCCGCCAAATCCGCCAGAAGGTTGGGTGAGTGTCGATACACGGTTCCGGGGTTCGGCCGGTCACTATGCCGGCTATGCACAACAAGGCGAGACGATCATTGTCGCCAAAACAGCGGCCATGGACGGCGCGCGCATCATTGTCCTACCGGAAAGCGCCGCTGGTCTCTGGACACCGACTGTCGAACGGCTCTGGACACGGGCGCTGACTGGGAGCGGCGTGACTGTCATTGCTGGGGCCGCCGTGGTCGACCAGGGTGGCTATGACAACGTCATGATGCGGATATCGGCCGAGGGAAGTGAAATCCTCTATCGAGAGCGCATGCCGGTGCCGATCTCCATGTGGCAACCATGGCTCGCGTGGGTCGGGCAGCGCAGCGGGGCGAGGGCACATGTCTTTGCCAATCCTGTCGTCGATGTCGAGGGCGTGAAGGTTGCGCCGCTGATCTGCTACGAGCAGCTCATCGTCTGGCCGGTGCTACAATCCATGCTCTATCGCCCGGATGCCATCGTCGCGAGCGGGAATGGCTGGTGGACGGCAAGCACCAGCATCCTCGCGATCCAAGAGGCGAACGCACAAGCCTGGGCGTCTCTGTTCGGCTTGGCGCTCGTTTCGGCGGTCAATCGCTGACGGAAAAGGCCGGTCGTATCGAGGGACTGGGCGATAGCGTAGGCTACGGCCTTCTTGTCAAGGCTCGCTCCATGAGTTATATGACTACTTTGGTCACAGGGTTATCAAGATGAAAGAGGTTCAGCTTAAAGATGTGAAGGCGACGTTCTCGCATGTCGTCGACGAAGCGGTTGCAGGCGCCCCGACGGTTGTCACCCGTCACGGCAAAAGAGAGGCTGTCGTAATCAGCTATGCGGAGTACCAGCGCCTTTCCCGTGTGCCATCGCTGGGTTGGCTGCTTACAAATTCGCCGTTGGAGGACGGTGACCTGCTAGCGCGAAGCCGAAAGCCCGCACGAGCTCTGCGTGACCCGGCGTTTTGACGTTGTACCTTCTGGATACGAATGTCGTCAGTTTGCTCGCCCCCTCGAGACGCAGGACACCCTCCGATGAAAGACTAGTTGCCTGGATCGTCGACAGATCCTCCGACCTTTGGCTGTCCGTCATCACCTCGGCTGAGATCGAGGACGGTATTGCGAACGCCAAGCGAACCGGTGCCACCAAAAAAGCGGCCGCGCTCGCTGAATGGTGGGGAGAAATTCGTCACTACTACGGTAGCCGCATTCTGCCTCTTGATCTCGAGACGGCAACGATAACCGGGCAACTTATGGCAGTCGCCCGCGGAGCTGGCATCTCTCCCGGTTTCGAGGATATCGCGATTGCTGCCACAGCCACGCAACACGATCTAGTCGTGCTCACGGACAATGAAAAGGATTTCAGACCGCTCGGAGTTCGGTGTCAGAATCCGTTCATCGGGCTTCCCGGTTAGCTTGCTCGACCAAAATGTTGAAGTTCACATAAGTATCTGAATAGTAATCACAAATGTTAGTTCCATAATACATGTTATGCAACTCTAAGCTATTGCCGCAAAATAGAAATGTCTTGATTCCGCAAAGTAGGAATGTCGCCCTGCTCGCCGATGAGCGAGGGAGACGG
>NZ_VFWR01000026.1:0-40286 GCF_006443035.1 Mesorhizobium sp. B1-1-6
GAACCGCTTCGACGCCAAAACAGAAGCGGACAGATCATGTGCTACCAAACCGGACAACTTGATTAGCTACCGACATGAAGCGCGAAACCCTGTGGAAAATCGCCGAACCTAGCGCCCGGCGCTGGCAAGGGCCCGCTTCTCGCGCCGGCGCTGCACCGAGGACGGGATATTCATGCCTTCCCTGTATTTGGCGACCGTACGCCTGGCGATGTCGACGCCGCTTTCGCGCAACATGTCGACGATCGCGTCGTCGGACAGGACGTCGACGGTTTTTTCCTCGTCGATCAATTGCTTGATGCGGTCGCGCACCGCTTCCGACGAATGCGCCTCGCCACCGCCCGACGCGGCTATCGAGGCGGTGAAGAAATAGCGCAGTTCGAACACGCCGCGCGGCGTCAGCATGTACTTGTTCGCGGTAACCCGGCTGACGGTCGATTCGTGCATGCCTATGGCGTCGGCCACCGTGCGCAGGTTGAGCGGCTTCAGCTGGCGCACGCCATGGACGAGGAAGGCATCCTGCTGGCGCACGATCTCCGATGCGACCTTGAGAATGGTCTTTGCCCGCTGATCGAGGCTTCGCGTCAGCCAATTGGCGTTCTGCAGGCACTCGGCCAGGAAATCCTTTTCGGCCTGGTTCTTGGCGTGCGGCGAAACCTGGGCGAAATAGATGTGGTCGACCAGCACGCGCGGCAGCGTTTCGGCGTTGAGCTCGACCGTCCAGCTGCCGTCATTGGCCGCGCGCACCTCGACATCGGCAATGACGGCGTCGCTGGCGCCGCCCGAAAAGGCCATGCCCGGCCGCGGATCGAGCGCCCGGACCTCGGCCAGCATGTCCAGCAGGTCCTCTTCGTCGACGCCGCAGATCCGCTTCAGCGTGTGGAAATCGCGGCGCGCCAGGAGTTCGAGGTTGGCAATCAGCGCCTTCATCGCCGGATCGAGCCTGTCGCGTACGGCAAGTTGCAGCGACAGGCATTCGGCAAGGTCGCGGGCGAACAGGCCGGCCGGCTCGAAGGTCTGGCACACCGACAGCACCTTGGCCACGGCGTCGGCGCCGCTACCAAGGCGCGAAGCTATCTCAGCCGTATCGGCGCGCATATAGCCGGTCTCGTCGAGGCCGTCCGCGAGTTCGCCGGCGATCAGGCGCGCCGCCGGATCGGTGAAAGCGAGCGCGATCTGCTCGCTGACATGATCGCGCAGCGTGATCGCGGTCGCCGCCATGTCGCCGGCATCGAAGCCTTCGGACGAGGACGTGCCGCCATTGCCGGTCGCCGATTTCCACTGTGCCGTGAGGTCTGGTCCGAGTCGCTCGCTGGTGCCCGGGTCGTCCGGGAACAGGTTCTCCAGCGATGTGTCGAGCTTTTCCGAGATTGCCTCGGCGCTCCATCCCGCTTCGGTCTCGAACCAGTCGCCGTCGGCCGCCGTTTCCGGTGCCGCCTCGGTCCTCGGCACCTGGTCGCTGGCGGCGTCGTCCTGCGGCTCGGCGCGCCCCAGCAACGGATTGCGCTCGATCTCCTCGTCGATGAAGTGCTCGAGTTCGGCATGGGTGAACTGCAGCAGCCGGATCGACTGCATCAGCTGTGGCGTCATCACCAGCGACTGCGACTGTCGTAGCTGTAGTTTCGCCGCCAACGCCATGGTTCGGTTTCAAACGCCTCGTCTGCATCCGGACTGCCGGAAGGAATTTTCGCGAACCGATAGAAACTGGCCCGGCTTTTGCTTGTCAAGGCAAACGCTAGCAAAACCCGCTTACCGGAGCGTTATCCCGGAGCAAAATCGCGAGAAAATGGCCCCTGACAGGAAAAAAATCGCGTCAGGAAACAAATTTCACGCTCAAAGCGTGAATCCCTCGCCCAGATAGAGCCGCCGCACGTCGGGATTTGCGACCACTTCATCAGCCCGGCCATGAGTGAGCACCTGGCCGGCATGGATGATGTAGGCGCGGTCGATCAGGCCGAGCGTCTCGCGCACATTGTGATCGGTGATGAGCACGCCGATGCCGCGCGCCGTCAAATGACGCACCAGTTGCTGGATGTCGGCGACGGCGATCGGGTCGATGCCGGCGAAAGGCTCGTCGAGCAGCATGTAGGCCGGGCGCGTGGCCAGCGCACGCGCGATCTCCAGGCGCCGACGTTCGCCGCCGGAAAGCGACATCGAGGGCGCCTTGCGCAAATGGCTGATATGGAACTCCTCGAGCAGTTCGTCGAGGCTGCGCTCGCGCTCCTTGCGGCTCTTTTCGACCACTTCCAGCACGGCGCGAATGTTCTGCTCGACGCTGAGGCCGCGGAAGATCGAGGCCTCCTGCGGCAGATAGCCGATGCCCAGACGCGCACGCCGGTACATCGGCATGGAGGTGACATCGAAGCCGTCGATCTCGATCGTGCCCTCGTCCACGGGCACCAGGCCGGTGACCATGTAGAAACAGGTGGTCTTGCCGGCACCGTTCGGACCGAGAAGCCCGACGGCCTCGCCGGCACGCACCCCGAGCGTGACGCCGCTGACCACCTTGCGACCCTTGTAGCTCTTGGTCAGGCCCTTGGCGATCAAGGTTCCCTTGAACTTCGCCTTATCGGCGGTGACCGTGGCCGGAGCCGAAACCTTGCCGGCGGCCCGCCCCGGAAGACGCGCCGTCAGCGACGACAGGCTGGCCATCAGGGGTTCGTCGCTCCCGATTTCGGCGGTGGTGTCATCGACATGATGACACGTCCGCCGCAGCCGTCGACATTGGCGAGGCCGGTCTTCATCTGCACGGTGAGCTTGCAGCCCTTGAGGACGTTGGGGCCTTGCGACAGAACCACTTCCTTGCCGGACAGGACCAGCACCTGCGTCTTCATGTCGAAGGTGCCATTGTCGCCGGTCGCGATCTGGTCATTCGACTTGATGTAAACTTTTCCGCTGACTTCAAGGTGGTCGATGTTGGCGGAGCCGGTCATCGCCGCTCCCGCTGCTTCCGTCCCCTTTGCGGCCGCGTTCGGGTCCTTGACGTAGTAGACCATCATCTTGCCGGACTTGAGCAGGGTCGGTCCCTGCACGACCGTGACGTTGCCGGTGAACACGGCGACGTTGTCCGCCTGCCGCACCTCCAGCTTGTCGCTCTCGATCTGGATGGGCTTGTCGCCCGACAGTTTGAGCCCGGACGCGCTCTCGGCGGTGGATTGCGCCAGCGCCGGCGCAAGCCCCAGCAAAAGCAGCGCCGAAGCTGCGGCGGCAAGCCGTGTCGAACTAATGAGCCACATTCGCTTCTTCGCCCTTTGCCTCTGCCGCCTTCAGATTGGCGGGATCGATATTGACGCGCACCTTGTTCTCGAACACCAGAACCTTGCCATTGTCCTGCACCGACAAGGAATTCGCGGTGATCTGCGACCCGTCACGGCTGACGTCCACGGGGTCATCCGTCTTCATAGTGCCTTTGCCCATGTCGAGGAAGACCGATTTGAACTTGGCCTGAAGGCCGTCGGTCGTGGCGATCGTGACGTCGCTGGTCAGATGCATCGTATTGCCGTCGCGATCGTAGGTGCCATGCGTGGCTTTGATCGCAGCGACATTGTCGGCCGCGATCGGCACCTTGGCGTCGATGCCGTCGAGTTCGATGATGCCTTGCGTGCTGACGTCCTGTATGGCGCGCAATGCCGTCATGGAATAGGGCAACTTCTGCTTGGTGAAGCCGTTGAGCTTGGGGTTGGCCATCACCAGCTTGCCGTTGGAAAAGGCGGTGCCTTCCGCCTGGACCGCGACGGACACCGGTGCGGCGAGGTAGGAATAGACCGGGAAGGCAATGGCGATCAACGCCGCTAGCACCGGCACGGCGAATTTGAGCACGCGCACCCGGCGCGAATGCCGCCGTGCGCGATCGAACGCGTCCCCCCTCGCCGGGCCGTCCGCCGGGGGAGCCAACTCCGTCTCGGTGCTGCTCGCTTCACTCGTTCGCGCTAACATAACTGCTTTCTTCTAAAACCCCTGCCCCGCCGGGCAACACCGCCTATAGGTGGGACGTCGGCGCTTTCAAGCAAGCACAAGCCGACGAAAACCGCGAAAATGTGACAGTTGCTGTCGTGCAGATCAGAACGGATCAACACCGACAGCCCTGCTTCATAGCAGAAATAGACGTCTGGCGTACATTTTTCGTTACCATCGGCTCTCCCCTTACCTGCCGTTCGTTTCACGGACCAATCACGAAACCGACGTCTTGGCGGACGCTGACGCGCACTTGCCTCGCGTGCGCCGCGCGCGGATTGCCGCGTCATGCGCAGACGGAATTGCTTCCAGACCGGGACGTCATGGTCTAAAAGCATCTCTTTCCATCGACCGTGAGGCTGACCATGGCATTGAGAGCCGACGACCTGATCGACCGCCGCCGCTTGCGGCGTAAGCTGACCTTCTGGCGCGCTGCGGCCATCGCCATCGTTGCGCTCGGCGTCATTGCGATCTCGGCCTGGTTCTATCGCGACGATTTCGGCGGCTCGGCCGTCGATCATATCGCCAAGGTCAGGATCGAAGGCACCATAACCGAGGACGACGAACTGATCGAGCGGCTGGAAGCCATCCGCAAGTCGCCGAGGGTGAAAGGCGTGATCCTCGCCATCGATTCCCCCGGCGGCACCACCGTCGGCGGTGAATCGATCTATGAGGAGGTGCGCAAGCTCGCCGCCGACAAGCCTGTCGCGGCCGAGGTCGGCACGCTCGCCGCGTCGGCCGGCTACATGATCGCGAGCGCCACCGATCACATCGTCGCCCGCAAGACCTCGATCGTCGGCTCGATCGGCGTGTTGATCCAGTATCCTGATGTCAGCGGCCTGATGGACAAGCTCGGCGTCAAGCTGGAGGAAGTGAAATCCTCGCCGCTCAAGGCCTCGCCCTCGCCTTTCAAGCCGACCAACGACGACGAGCGCGCCATGGTCCGCAAGCTCATCCTCGACAGCTACGACTGGTTCGTCGGCATCGTCGCCGAACGCCGCAAGATGACCCGCGAGCAAGCGCTGGCGCTCGCCGACGGATCGATCTTCACCGGTCGCCAAGGGGTCGCCAACGGCCTGATCGACGCCGTCGGCGGCGAGACCGAGGCGATCGACTGGCTGGCGACCAAGGGCGTCGACTCGAAACTCAAGGTGGTCGAATGGAAGGACACGGAGCGGCGCGGCGGCTTCCTGTTTTCCAAAGCGATGGTGCGCACGATCGCCGGCGCGCTCGGCCTGCCGGACTACAGCGGCGATATCATCCATGAACTTGGCGCCGACCGCTTGTTTCTTGACGGTCTCGTTTCCGTCTGGCACCCTTGAGACGCCGTTTGGGGTGGATGAAAAAGCAAACAAAATCATCCTCATAATTTCGACCGCACCGATTTCAGGGGACCCGTCCGATGATCAAGTCCGAACTTGTGCAGATTATTGCCACGCGCAATCCGCATCTTTTCCTGCGCGACGTTGAAAACATCGTCGGCGCGATTTTCGACGAGATCACCGACGCGCTCGCCGAAGGCAACCGGGTCGAATTGCGTGGCTTCGGCGCCTTTTCGGTGAAAAACCGCCCCGCCCGCACCGGCCGCAACCCGCGCACTGGTGAATCCGTCGAGGTCGAGGAGAAATGGGTGCCTTTCTTCAAGACCGGCAAGGAACTGCGTGAAAGGCTGAATGGCGGAAAGTAGGCGCGACGCCAGACCGGCCCTTCCCGGGAGGTCGGTTTCCGACGGAAAACATCATGCTCAATCGCTTCATGCTCATCGTGGTCTTCGTGCCCCTGGCGATCATCCTGATCGCGCTGGCCGTCGCCAATCGCGAACTCGTCGCCTTCACGCTGGATCCATTCAATCCCGGCAATCCGGCGCTGACGCTCACTTTGCCGCTGTTCATCTTTCTGTTCCTGGCCCTCGCCGTCGGCATGGTCGTCGGCAGCCTGGCGACCTGGGTCAAGCAGGGACGCTACCGCAAGCTGGCGCGCCAGCGCGGCGTCGAGGCCGAGAACCTGCGCCAGGCGATCGGCCGCACCCCGTCGACACCGCAGGGACCGGTGCTGCCGAAGCCGACCAACTGACCGCCGCACGGCGCTGTGGGCCCTCTCGGGCCCGCGATTTTGTTCACGGAGTTTCCCATGCTGACCATTTCGGCCGCAGAGGTCGACCAGGCGTTGACCTTCCCAGGGCTGGTGGAGACGCTGCGCGTGGCTTTCCGTGACGGCGCGGTGCAACCTGTCCGGCACCATCACACGGTCGAACGGCCGGACGGTGCGGCCTCGACCTTGCTGCTGATGCCGGCCTGGACCGACTTCAACGCAGCCGGCATCTCGGCCGGGGGACACATCGGCGTCAAGATCGTTACCGTCTCGCCCGACAACAATGCCATCGGCAAACCGGCGGTGATGGGGGTCTATCTCCTGCTCAACGGCGCCACCGGCGAACCGGAGGCCCTGATCGACGGCCAGCGGCTGACGCAATGGCGCACGGCCTGCGCCTCGGCGCTCGCCGCATCCTATCTGGCGCGCGAAGACGCTTCCCGGCTGCTGGTGATCGGGGCCGGTGCGCTGTCGCCATTCCTCGCCAAGGCGCATTGCGCCGTGCGGCCGATCAGGACCATCCGCATCTGGAATCGCACCTTGGACAACGCCGAGAAGGTCGCCGCCGGACTGCGCGCCGAGGGCTTCGCGGCGAGCGCAGCGACCGATCTCGATGCCGAGCTCGGCCAGGCCGATATCGTCTCGTCGGCGACGATCGCCACCGATCCGCTGATCAAGGGCGCCCGCCTGAAGCCGGGAAGTCATGTCGACATGGTCGGCGGCTTCACCCCGACAATGCGCGAAAGCGACGACGAGGCGATAGGGCGCGCCCGCGTCTATGTCGACACCCGCGCCGGCGCCACCAAGGAAGCGGGCGACATCGTCATACCGCTCGCTTCGGGCGTGTTGAAACCGGAAGCCATCATAGCCGACTTGCACGAGCTGGCGCGCGGTCAGAAGCAAGGGCGCCGGAGCGCCGACGAGATCACGCTGTTCAAGTCGGTCGGCGCCGCGCTCGAGGACCTTGCCGCCGGCATTGCCGTCTACAAGGCGCTCAGGAGCTAGCTTACTGTCCCGGCTGGTTAGCGCCCATAGCTTCGGCGATTACGGCGAAATCGGCCGCGCTTATCGAGAACAGGCCGAAGCGCAGTTGATACCCCCAATTCGGCTTGCCGGCCGTGAAGTCCAGCCTGTCGAGCAATGGCTTGATCGGCGCTTCCCCGGCCGCCGCCCAGTCGACGTCGCGGCGAAAGGGCGTGAAGCCGCCGCCCATGTCGCCTTGATAGGGTTCTCCCTCCCGTACCGTGCCGATCGCCGTGAATGCCCGCAGCCCGTCTTTCTCGCCCAAAATCGTTGTCGGCGAATAATAAACAATGCCGTCCCGGGGCTGCATCCGCCGCAGCGGCGCCGCCTTGCCGTGGTTGACCTGCATAAAGCCGACCTCGCGGCCGCGCCGGACGTGCTGCGCCGACGCCACCGCGATCCAATACGCGCTCATTCCTGCTCCCCGTCGGCCTGCTGCCCGTCCGACAGGCAGTAGACCCGCAGGCGATGGTTGTCGGGATCGAGCGCAACGAAGGTGCGGCCGAAATCCATGTCGGTCGGCGCCTGCAGGATCTTCAGCCCACGTCCGGACCAGCCGGCATGGGCGGCATCGACTGCCTCGGGCGTATCCAGGGCAAAGACGATCTCGGCGCCGCCACCGGTCGCTGCCGCCGCCGGTTCCACCGTATGCCTCGACCAGAGACCGAGTTTGAAACCGTTGTCGAGCACGAACAGCACGAATGTCGGCGCGCTTTCGACCGGCTCGCGGCCGAGCAGCGCGCTGTAGAAGGCGCCGCTACGCTGCGGCTGGTCGACGTAGAGGATGACGAAATTGGGGGTGACCATGTCTGTTCTCCAGGGGTTTCGACCGGGACAGATGTAAAGCGCGCCACTGTCAGATTCTGGCAGTATCCGTCATGGAGGCGCCCTGGACAGCTTACACACCGCTAGTGTCGAGCGTCGCCCGCCATTCCTTCAGCAGCGCCTGACGGCGGCGCGGATAACGCAGATCCGTCGTCTTGAGCTCGGCTATGCGGTCGGTGCGAAAATGCCGGAAATCCTGCCGCATTTCGCACCACGCCACCACGACCCGCACCTTGTCGAAGAACCCAAGCGCGAACGGCCACACGATGCGCCGCGAGCCCGCGCCACTGGCATCGCGATAGAAGAAGTCCAGCTTGCGCTCGTTGCGGATCGCCTGCCGCACCAGGCCGAGATCGATGCCTTCGACAGTCCCGCTGGGCGGCCCGACCAGCAGTGCGGTCACGTCGAGATCCTCGCGCAGGTCATCCGGCAGCACCGACGCGATCTTGGCAAGCGCGTTGACGGCCGCTGTCGAAAGCCGCGAATCCGGCTGCTTGGCGACCCAGCGCGAACCGAGCACAATTGCCTCGATCTCCTCGTCGCTGAACATCAACGGCGGCAGCATGAATCCGGGCTTCAGCACATAGCCGAGCCCCGCCTCGCCCTCGATCGGCGCCCCCTGGCCCTGCAGCGTTGCGATGTCGCGGTAAAGCGTGCGAATTGAAATCCCGAGTTCGTCGGCGAGCGACTGCCCGCTCACCGGCATGCGATGCCGGCGCAATGTCTGGATCAGGTCGAGCAGGCGTTCGGAGCGGGACATATCGAAGATTTGCCTGTTTCTTTGACATTGGTCCATCGCAAGCCGACATGACCAAGCGACGGCCGCGCGGCGGACTTGGTTGCGAAGCCGGTTGCCCTATGTCAAAAGCGGCCACGCCTCGGAGATGCTCCTGCTTGAAATCTTTTCGCGACAAACGCCGCGACAGCGGTCCGCCCGCAAAAAGCGGTGCGCAACGGGTGCGTCCGCATGAAGGCCGTGGAACGGCCAGGCCGCAGGAGCGGCCCGAGGCCAGGGTCGACGGGCGCCCCGAGCAGAAGTCGGCGCCCCGCATCCTGGCCCGTCGCGACGGCGCTCTTCCGGCCGAACAGCTTCCGCTGATCCTCGAAGTGGCGCCGAATGCCGACTATGCGCTGCTCGACAGCGGCGCCGGCCAGAAGCTCGAACAATACGGTCCTTATCGGATCGTCCGCCCAGAGGGCCAGGCGATCTGGCAGAAGGCGCTGCCGGCAAGGGAATGGGACCGCGCCGACGCTGTCTTCACCGGCGATACCGACGAGGAAGGCATTGGCCGCTGGCGCTTCCCCGGGACGCCGCTCGGCGAGACCTGGCCGATGAAGCACGACGGCATCGATTATCTCGGCCGCTTCACCTCGTTTCGCCATGTCGGCGTGTTTCCCGAGCAGGCCTCGCACTGGGATCACATGGCCGGACTGATCGCGGCGGCCAGGCGGCCGGTCAAGGTGCTCAATCTGTTCGGCTATACCGGCCTTGCCTCGCTGGTGGCGGCGCGCGCCGGCGCCGAGGTCACCCATGTCGATGCCTCGAAAAAGGCGATCGGCTGGGCCCGCGAAAACCAGGAGATGGCCGGACTTGGCAACAAGCCGATCCGCTGGATCGTCGAGGACGCGGTGAAATTCGCCGAGCGCGAGGAGCGCCGCGGCAGCCGCTATGACATCGTTCTGTTCGACCCGCCCGCCTATGGCCGCGGCCCCAAGGGCGAGGTCTGGCAGTTGTTCGAGGACCTGCCGACATTGACCGATCTCTGCCGATCGATCCTGACCCCGAAACCGCTTGCCGTGGTGCTGACCGCTTATTCGATCCGAGCCTCCTTCTTCGCCATCCATGCTCTCATGCGTGACACCTTTGCCGGCATGGGCGGCAGGGTTGAATCGGGCGAATTGATCATCCGCGAAAAATCGGCGGGCCGCGCGCTGTCGACCTCGCTGTTCTCGCGCTGGGTGGCCTGATGAGTGGATATAACGGCGCCCGTCCGGTCGGGCAGGTGAAAGAGGTCACCAGCCTCGCCAATCCGCTGGTCAAGGACATCAAGGCGCTGGCCTTGAAAAAATTCCGCGACCAGCAGAACGCCTTCATGGCCGAGGGACTGAAGCTGGTCATCGATGCGCTCGACCTCGGCTGGCAGATCAGGACCCTGGTCTTCGCCAAGGCCGGACGCGGCAACGCGGCGGTTGAGAAGGTCGCTGCGCGCACGGTGGCTTCCGGCGGCACGGTGCTTGAAGTCTCGGAAAAAGTGCTTGTCGCCATAACCCGCCGCGACAATCCGCAAATGGTGATCGGCGTTTTCTCGCAGAAATTCCTGGCCCTGAAGGATATCCGCGCCGACAATGGCGATGTCTGGGTGGCGCTCGACCGGGTGCGTGATCCCGGCAATCTCGGCACCGTCGTCCGCACGGTGGACGCCGTAGGCGCGAAGGGCGTGATCCTGGTCGGAGACACCACCGATCCCTTTTCGGTGGAGACGGTGCGCGCCACCATGGGCTCTATCTTCGCCGTTCCGGTGGCCAAGGCGACGACCGAGGCATTCCTCGCCTGGCGCGGCGGGTTTTCGGGCCTCGTCGCCGGCACACACCTCAAAGGCGCGGTCGACTACCGCTCGGTCGATTTTTCCCGGGGGCCGGTGCTGCTGATGATGGGCAATGAACAGCAAGGCCTGCCCGAAAGCCTGGCGGCGAGTTGCGACAGGCTGCTCAGGATTCCGCAGGCAGGGCGTGCCGATTCGCTCAATCTTGCCGTCGCCACCGGCGTCATGCTGTTCGAGATCCGCCGCGGCGCGCTGAAACTGGACCCTATGGTGGATTCGCAATGAGGGTTGCCCAATCGTGAAATCATGGTCTCCCTATGCGCTGCTGGTCGTCGCGGCGATCGCGCTCGACCAGTGGATAAAACATTTGGTCGAGACCGGCCTTCCCTTTCAGGAAAAGCTCGATCTCCTGCCCTTCCTGGCGCTGTTTCGCACCTATAATACCGGCATCGCCTTCTCGATGTTCTCATCCTTCGGCGATACCGGGCTGGTGATCATCGCCGTTCTCGTCGTCGCCTTCGTGCTCTATCTGGCCACGCACACGCCCGCGGGCCATGTGATTGCCCGCACCGGCTTTGCCCTGATCATCGGTGGCGCGCTCGGCAATCTGATCGACCGCGCCGTCTATGGCCACGTCATCGATTACATCCTGTTCCACACTCCGGTCTGGTCGTTCGCCGTGTTCAATCTCGCCGATGCCTTCATTTCGGTCGGCGCCGCGCTGGTCGTGCTTGACGAAGTTTTGGGCTGGCGCCGCCAGCCCAAGCCCCAGGGTCCCGACGCCTGAGCGATTGACCCGGCGCGGCCGCCGCAGCAGAGTCCAAACGTCGATAGATCGAGGAGAGAAAAATGCCCGAAACCTTCAAAGCCATCCTCGTTTCGCGCGACGCCGAAAAGAAGCAGTCGGTGGCGGTGACCGACCTCACCGAAGCCGATCTCATGGAAGGTGACGTCACCGTCGCCGTCGAAGCGACAACGGTGAACTACAAGGATGGGCTCGCAATATCAGGCAAGGCGCCGGTCATTCGCCGCTGGCCCTTGGTGCCAGGCATCGATTTCGCCGGAACGGTGTTATCCTCTTCCCATCCCGACTGGCGCAAGGGAGACAAGGTCATCCTGAACGGCTGGGGCGTCGGCGAGACGCATTTTGGCGCCTATGCCGAACGCGCCCGCGTCAACGGCGACTGGCTGGTGCCGCTCCCCGACGGCATCAGCGCGCATGACGCGATGGCGGTCGGCACCGCGGGCTATACCGCAATGCTGTGCGTCATGGCACTGGAGCGGCACGGCATCGTGCCCGATCGCGGGCCCGTGGTGGTGACGGGCGCGGCCGGCGGCGTCGGTTCGGTCGCGGTCTCCATCCTGTCCAGCCTGGGCTATCACGTCATTGCCTCGACCGGGCGCAATGCCGAAAGCCCGTATCTCATCGATCTTGGCGCCGCGGAGGTGATATCGCGCGACGAACTCAGCCAGCCGACCAAGCCGCTCGCCAAGGAGCGTTGGGCGGGCGGCATCGATTCCGTCGGCAGCCACACACTGGCCAATGTGCTCTCTATGACCTCCTATGGCGGTGCCGTCGCGGCCTGCGGCCTGGCCGGCGGCATGGACCTGCCGTCGAGCGTGGCACCTTTCATCCTGCGCGGCGTTTCGCTGCTCGGCATCGATTCGGTGATGGCGCCGAAACCGGTGCGGCTCGAGGCCTGGCGCCGCATCGGCGCCGACCTGGATCTGCGCAAGCTCGCCAGCCTGTCCACGACCATCGGCTTCGACGACATCATCGACGCCGCGCGCGACATCGTCGACGGCAAGATCCGCGGCCGCGTCGTCGTAGACATGCAGTGAGTTCGCCGGGGTAAAACAACCTATCCGCTAAAATTCGAACGATCCCCCGCAGGCTTCCATAATTTCTGTCCGGTAGGATTTTCGCATGGTCGCGGAATCCGGCATCCAGGAAGCGGAGACTGGCGAAGACGTCGATGCGGTACCCCCGCCGGCGTCGGCGCGGCGGTTCGTCGCCGCACCGCCGCTGGCGCCTGAGCCGCAACAGGCCAGGAATCAGCCGCGATTGGCCGGCCGCGAAGGCTTGCCGCTGCTGACCTTCGTCGCCATCATCATACTGGCGGGGTTGACCCACCTGACCGGCGCGCCGATCTTCATCAGCCTCGCTTTGCTGGCGACCGGCCTTGCCGGCTTCGGCCTGCACCTGCGCGCCAGAAGGAACGAATCCCGCACCGCCGCGCTGCTTGATGAAACCACGGCTCGCAGCCGTGCCGAGATCGAGACGCTGGCCGATCGCATGTGGGAGATGCAGGAGAGCGAAGAGCGCTTTCGCGGCCTGATCGACGCGCTTGGCGATCTCGTCATTCATCGCGACCGCGACGGCTATATCGTCTATGCCAACAAGGTGTTCGCCGATCTCGTCGAGGTCGACCAGCGCGACCTCGCCGGCAAGACCCTGGCGGAACTTGGCATCGAAGTCGGTATCGTTCCCGACGCCGCCTTTTCCGACCATGAATGCCTGAGTTCCACCGACGTCGCCATCCGCACCCCTGGCGGTTCGCGCTGGTTCTCGTGGATCGAACTGTCGGTGCGCGACAAGGACAGCGGTTCTGTCTCGCATCGCGCCATCGCCCGCGACATCACCGCCCGCAAGCGTGCCGAATCCTCGCTGATCACCGCGCGCGAGCGGGCCGAATACGCAAGCCAGGCCAAATCGCGCTTCCTCGCCACCGTCAGCCATGAAATCCGCACGCCGATGAACGGCATCATGGGCATGGCCAGGCTGTTGGCCGATACCAGCCTGTCGCCGGAGCAGCAGACCTATGTCGGCGCCATTTCGACCTCGGCCAGCGCGCTGCTGGCCCTCATCGAGGACCTGCTCGACTATTCCAAGATAGAGGCGGGACGCTTCGATCCCGAACCGCAGCCAATGTCGGTGCGCGAGATCGCCGACAACGTTGTCGAGCTCCTCGCCGCGCGCGCCTTCTCCAAGGATATCGGCCTCGGCTGTCATGTCGAGCCCGACGTGCCGCAATTGATCACCGCAGATCCGGGCCGGGTCAGGCAGGTGCTGCTCAACCTGATCGGCAACGCCATCAAGTTCACCGACAGCGGCGGGGTGCTGGTGAGTATAGCGCGCGCCCGCACTGAAACCACCGACCGCATATGCTTCACCATCGCGGATACCGGGCCAGGCCTGCATGAAGACGACATGGAGCGCATTTTCGAGGAGTTCGAGCAGGCCGACGGTACCTCGACGCGCGCGCATGGCGGAGCCGGTCTCGGTCTTGCCATCTCCAAGCGCCTGGTGACCGCCATGGGCGGCACGATTTCCGTCTCCAGCCGGTTGGGTCAGGGTTCGGAATTCGTCTTCGATATCCCGGCCATCTCCGCGAGCGAGCCACCACCCGGCCGGGTGGACGCGCTTCAGGGCAGGCACGCGGTAATCCTGTCGAGAAATATCGTCGAGGCCGACGCCATCGCCCGCAGCATCCGCGCCAACGGCGGCGCGGTCGATATCGCCACCACCGTGGCGCAGGCGGCATCGTTCTCCGGCGATTGCGACGTGCTGCTGGTCGACGCGGCCATGGAAGAGGGCGACGGAAGACTGCTCAAGCGGCTGCGCCAAAGCGGTTTTTCCGATTGCGAAGCCATCACGCTGATCGCCCCGACCGATCGCGGCATGCTCGGCGAGTTCCGCGCCAGCGGCTACGCGACCTTCCTCGCCAGACCGGTGCGAGGCGGAACACTTTTGCGTGTGCTTCTGAGCAGTCATGCGCCGGCGCTTGCCCCGACACGGCCGGAAAAGCCCCACCCGCCGGCGCTTCGCGCCGCCAGTGATCGCCAGCGTGGCCTGTCGGTGCTGATCGCCGAGGACAATGACATCAACGCCATGCTCGCTCGCGCCACGCTGCTGAAGGCCGGTCATCGCGTCAAGGTTGTCGGCAACGGCAAGGCGGCGGTCGAGGCCGTTACCGGTGCCGGACACAAACACCGCTTCGACGTGGTGCTGATGGACCTGCACATGCCGGTGATGGATGGGATGGACGCCATCGCCGCCATCCGCCGCCATGAGGAGGAGACGGCCGTGCCGCCAGTGCCCATCATGGTGCTGTCGGCCGACAGCCAGGAAAAGACCCGCCATGCGGTGCTCGCCCACGGCGCCAGCGGCTTTGTCACCAAGCCGCTCGACCCCGATGCACTGGTCGACGCCATCGAGGGGCAGGTCGCCGCCTGAGACTTTTTTTCTTCAATCTCCTGCCGAGCGGCGCCACCTTGCTTTTGCATAACGTAGCCGGTTGACCGTATTCGCCAGCCGACGAAGTATTGCCCGCGACGCCGTATCACGGTACTGTCACAATCCTGTTGCACCTACACCGTATCCCCGTGCCAAGAGGGATGGCTCGAAGGAGAATCACTCGTGCATACAGTTATGCCGGAATGTGACACTCGGCCGAACGCCGGCGGCGCCTTGCTTGCCGGGCGCAATGTCGATTCCGTCACAAAGGGCGCAGCGCTCGGCCGTATCGGCAACCTCGAAGTGCGGCTGGCCCGCAACGAGGCCGAGATCGCGGCCGCGCAGGAAGTGCGCTACCGGGTATTCTACGACGAGCTTGGCGCCAGGAAGAACCTGTTTCAGGTGCAGGACCGCCGTGATGCCGACCGCTTCGATCCGCACTGCGATCACCTGCTCGTCTTCGATACCTCGCTTTCCGGCCCCGAACATCGCCGCATCGTCGGGACCTACCGGCTGCTGCGGCAAGAAATCGCTGCGGCCGCCGGCGGCTTCTATTCCGAAGGCGAGTTCGAGCTGACCAAGCTCATCGCCCGTCACCCCGGCCAGCGCTTTCTCGAGCTCGGCCGCTCCTGCGTCCTGCCGGAATACCGTTCGAAGCGCACCATCGAGGCGTTGTGGCAAGGCATCTGGGCCTACATCAACCACTACGGCATTGGCGTGATGACCGGCTGTGCGTCTTTCCAGGGCACGGTGCCGGCGGCCCATGCCGAGGCGCTCACCTATCTGGCGCATCACTGCCGCACGAATTCGGCTTGGGACGTGCGCGCCGTCGCAGGCCGCTATTGTTCCATGGACCTGATGCCGATCGAGGCGGTCAATGCCAAGGCAGCGATCGCTGCGATGCCGCCCTTGGTCAAGGGCTATCTCAGGGTCGGCGCCCGCATCGGCGACGGCTGCGTCATCGATCGTGAATTCTCGACGGTCGATGTGTTCGTGGTGATGCCGGTCAAGGAGATCGGCGCCCGCTACGTCAATTATTACGGCGGGGAAGCGCAGCGTTTTGCGGCGTGAGCAGTAGGCAGTAGGCAGTAGGCAGTAGGCAGTAGTGAAGACATCATGATTCATCCACTGACTAATCCCTAATCCCTTCTCTCACGAAATATCCTCCGGCCGCCTGCCGGGCCGGCTCTTGTAGGACGCAAACGACCAGCCGAATTTGAGCGCGCCGCCGCGCACGGCGAATGCCGCGGCGAAACCGGCCAAGCCTGACACGATCTGCGGCAGTCCGGCGACATCGCCCAATGTGAAGATCGACGCGCCGACCAGGGCGGCCGTAACATAGATTTCCGGCCTCAGCAGCACCGAAGGCTCCCCTGCCAGCACGTCGCGCAGGATGCCGCCGAATGTGGCGGTCAGCACGCCGGTGATGACGGAAACGACCGGCGAACCGGTGATGGCCAACCCTTTGGCCGCACCCATCACCGAAAAAGCGGCTAGCCCGACGGCGTCGAGCCAGAGCAGCCACTTCCAGCGGGATTCGACACGGTGCGCGCTGAAAAACACCAGCACCGAAACCGCCGCGCAGATCAGCACATAGCTGGAATTGGCGATCCAGAAAACCGGCAGGTTAAGGATGACGTCGCGAAGAGTGCCGCCGCCGATGCCGGTGACGCACGCCAGGAAAAGGAAGCCGATAACGTCGAGCTGCTTGCGCGACGCGGCAAGCGCACCTGTCGCCGCGAAGACCGCAACGCCGGCATAGTCGAGAAGCGCGATGGGGTTCAAGGGCGGGACCAGGGAGTAAGGCAGCAGGGGAGTAGGGAAGTATGTTTAGCACGAAGCCGTACTGTTGATACGCCCCTTACTGCCTTACTGCCTTACTGCCTTACTGCCCTATTCCCCTAACTACGCATCCTTCTCCGCCTGCTCGTTGACGGGCCCCGGCTCGACCGGCGCTTCGCCGGCGGCGATTTTCGGGCCGCCCTTGGCAACGCCGACCATGGCCGGGCGCAGCACCCGCTCCCCGATCGAATAGCCCGGCTGCACGACCTGCACCACCGTGTTGGCCGGCACATCGGGATTGGGCACTTCGAACATGGCCTGGTGGAAATTGGGATCGAACTTCTCGCCTTCCGGCGCGAGCTTCTTGACGCCGTGCCGCTCCAGTGCGGACAGCATGGCACGCTCGGTGAGATCGACGCCGTCGATCAGCGCCTTGAAACCCGCATCGCCGGACGCCTTGGCCTCGGCGGGAATAGCGTCCAGCGCGCGGCGCAGATTGTCCGAAACCGACAGCATGTCGCGGGCGAAGTTCGCGACCGCATAGGTACGCGCGTCATGCACGTCGCGCGCGGTGCGGCGACGCAGGTTCTCCATCTCGGCCGCAACGCGAAGCGCCCTGTCCTTCAGCTCTTCATTCTCCTTCAGGAGCCGCACAACCGCTTCATAATCGCCATCGACGCCACCTTCCGTGCGCTCGGCATTGGCTTCGGTCGCCTCAATTTCGTCGGGCGCGCGTTCGTCTTTTGCCTGGTCGCTCATCGCCGTTTCCCATCATCTCGAATAGTGTGGATTTTGAGCCCGATATCGAGGTTTGGTGGGCAAAAATCAAGGGGTAAGCGAAGGCACGCGCCCAGCCGTTCAAACCGAATGGCGATCAGTGCGATGCTTCGATTTTAATTCAAACTTTACCATAGCTTCCACCTTTGCTTGCCCCGGCGGCGCGATCGGGGAACCATTTGCTGGCTGGAGGATTTTCGAACCGACACAGGATTTTTGAAATGACACCCCGCGACAAGGGCGAAAAGAAAGATCGGATCGCCGCCGAAATCCGGCGCCAGCTAGGCACGGCGGCGGTGAGACGCTTTCTGCATGCGCTGCCGGCCTTTCGCGCCGAGAAAGACATTCCCGACCGCTTCCGGGACCAGCTCGAACGTCTCGACGGCCTGGAAAACAGCATGGCTGGCGGCGCGCGCCATTGATGCATGTGACCGGATGCGATCCGGGTTGGCAGAGTTGCAAGGGTTAGAACAGAACCTGAAGTCGCGGCCTGGATCGAGGATCCCGCGCCCCATCGCGACAATTACGCGCGGTAATTTCTCGTGATTAGCCTTGCGGGAGCCGGGCCCCTCCGCCTATGCTTCATGATGAACATGATTTCCCCTGAGACTGCCGCCAACAGTAAGCGCGCCTGGTTGAAGATCCTGGCGCGCTACAAGAAGCCGGACAGGCGGCGCAGCGCCGTCGAACTGGCGATCACCCTGATCCCTTTCGCAGCACTCTGGGCGCTGTCCTCGATCGCCTTTGCCTATGGCCATTGGTGGGGGCTGGTGCTGATCTTGCCGGCGGCGGGCTTCCTGGTGCGGATTTTCATGATCCAGCACGATTGCGGGCACGGATCTTTCTTCGCCAACCGCACCGCCGATGACTGGATAGGCCGCGTCCTGGGCGTGCTTACGCTGACGCCTTATGATTGCTGGCGGAGTGCTCATGCCACTCATCATGCCAGCGCGGGTAATCTCGACGAGCGCGGCGTTGGCGATATCAAGACGTTGACGGTCGCGGAGTACCGGCGGATGTCCTGGAGAGGTCGCCTCGCCTATCGTCTCTATCGCCATCCCCTGGTCATGTTCGGACTGGGGCCGATATGGCTCTTCATCTTCGAGCAAAGGCTGCCGGTCGGGATGATGCGCGGTGGCCTGAAGCCCTGGGTATCCTCGATGGCCACCAACCTCGCCATCGTTCTGGCAGCGTCGATCCTGATATGGTTCGTCGGTATTGGCGCTTTTCTGGTCGTCCACCTGCCGATCGTCATCCTTGCCGGATCCGCCGGCATCTGGCTGTTCTATGTCCAGCACCAGTTCGAGGAGACCGAATGGGCGAAGGACGATGAGTGGGAGTTCCAGCGTGCCGCCTTGCACGGATCCTCCTATTATGACCTGCCGCCGGTGCTGAACTGGTTCACCGGCAACATCGGTGTCCATCATGTCCATCACCTCTCCGCGAAGGTGCCAGGCTACCGCCTGCAGGAAGTGCTGCGCGATTATCCGGAACTGCGCGGCATAGGCCGCATCACCCTTCTTGAGAGCCTGCGCTGCGTCAAGCTGGCGCTGTGGGATGAAAACAGCGGCAAGCTGGTGTCGTTTCGCCAGGCACGGATGGCGGCGTAGCCATCTTCTGCCTGGCTCTGCTGTCCCCGATCCGCCGGCGGCACCTCCTGTCGTCGTGACGGGAGAGGACAGGCGGCCGCAAACCTGTCGCTGGAAGTGTCGTGACGTCAGCCGGCACGCAGCCGACGCCAGGAGTATTTTGGTCCCTTGGGCTTCGGCACGGCGGCAGGCTGGTAGTAGAGTCCCAATCCGCCGGTGCGGCCTTCGTCCAGCCGCTTCAAGAGCACGGGATTGGAGATTTCGAATTCATCGAAACCGAGCCGCAGCATATGCGGCAGTTGGTCGACCAGCACCTGGCCGGTGGCGCGCACGGCACCTTCGAAATGATGTCGGCTGCGCAGCAATTCGCCCTTTGAGAAGGAGCGGCCATCGCTGAACGACGGAAAAGCCAGCGCCACCAGCGACAGTTGGTCGAGCAGGCCAGCAATCCTTTCGAGCTGATCGCCGGGTTGCAGCACGACACCGATCCTTTCCTTGGCCGACCGGCGCACCTCCGGATCGAGATCGAGAAACGCCTGCAGCGGCAGGATGAAGCGGCCATTGCCGGACAGCGCTTCCGCGCCTTCGGCATGAGCCCACTCATCCTCCCGAAAACCCGTCGGGGTCCAGAGGCGGGTCTCCGGTATCGTCGGTTCAGTCATCGAAATTTCCTAAAATTCAAAGAGCTCAAGGGGTGTGGAGATTCAAGCAGGCCCGAGTCGAAAACGGTAGCTTCCGAGAGCCGGAGCGGAGCGTACTTGTAGTACGTGAGCCCCCGAAGCCGCCGTTTGCAGGCCGGCCTCACCTGAATATCAGCATACCCTATAACGATGCGTCGGTCAGCGACTTCTCCAGTCCCGACAGGTGAATGCCGCACTCGGTCTTGGCATGGCCGGCCCAGCGGCCGCTGCGCGCGTCCTCGCCCGGCTGCACCGGCTGGGTGCACGGGAAGCAGCCGATCGACAGATAGCCATAGGCGACCAGCGGATTTTCCCGCAGTGCATGCGCGCGCATGTAGTCCGCCTGGTCCGACGTCGTCCAGTGCGCCAGCGGATTGATGCGGATACGTGGGCCGACCGCCTCGAACACCGGAAGTGCTGCGCGCGTCGAGGCCTGGAAGCGTTTGCGGCCGGTGAACCAGGCGCGGAAAGGCGCCACGCCCCGTGCCAGCGGCTCGACCTTGCGCACGTCGCAGCAGGCGTCGGTGTTGGTCTGGTGCAGATTGCCGGTCGGATCGATCCGCTCGAGTGCTGCCTCGTCGGGCTTGATCACCTGGATGTTGGTCAACCCGAAATCGGCGACCAGGGCGTCGCGATAGCCGAGCGTCTCCTCGAAATGCTTGCCAGTATCGAGAAAGATGACCGGCAGCGAGCGATCGACTTCGGAAATCATGTGCAGTAGCACGGCCGAATCGGCACCGAAGGAAGACACCGCGGCAATCTCATCGTGAAACAGGTCGCCTGCCGCGCGTTCGATGATGTCGAGCGGATTCAGGTGGCCGTAAAGCGCGTCAAACCCCGCCGCTTTGGCGGCGATGCCGTCATCGGCGTCGACGATAGGGTCAAGCGGCCTTGGCTTCGCCAGCATAGAGCGCCTCCTTGAACGGCGCGGGACCGACACGGCGGTAGGCGTCGATGAATTTCTCTTGTGAGTTGAGCCGAAGGCCGAGATAGGTCTCGACGATCTGCTCGATGGCGTCGGTGATCTCTTCCGACGAGAAGCCGCGGCCGATGATCTCGCCCACCGAAGTGTTCTCGTCGGCCGAACCGCCAAGCGTCACCTGGTACAGCTCGGTGCCTTTCTTTTCGACTCCGAGAATGCCGATATGTCCGACATGGTGATGGCCGCAGGCATTGATGCAGCCGGAGATCTTCAGCTTCAACTCGCCGATCTCGCGCTGCCGCTCCAGCGAGGCGAAGCGACGCGAGATCTCCTGCGCGATCGGGATCGAACGCGCTGTGGCCAGCGCGCAATAGTCGAGGCCCGGGCACGAGATGATGTCCGATATCAGGTTCGAATTGGCGGTCGCCAGGCCGATATCGACCAGCGCGTCATAGACCGCCTTCAGGTCGGCGCGCGCCACATGCGGCAGGATCAGGTTCTGCTCGTGGCTGACGCGCAACTCGTTGTATCCATACTTCTCGGCGATATCGGCAATCGCTTCCATCTGGCTGTCGGTCGCATCGCCCGGCACTTCGCCGATACCCTTCAGCGAGATGGTCACCGCCGCATAGTCGGGGTGGCGATGCGTCACCACGTTCTGGTCGAGCCAATCCGAGAAGCCCTTGGAATCGAGGCGTGCCAGCTTTACAGCCTCGTCGCCGTCCGGCCGCGCGGTCAGCGCTGGTGGCGCGAAATAGGCGTCGATGGCGCGGATGTCTGCTTCCGGCAGCTTCAACTCGGCGTCCTTCAATTGCTGCCATTCCGCCTCGACCTGGCGCGTGATCTCCTCGACGCCGGTCTCGTGGACCAGGATTTTGATGCGCGCCTTGAACTTATTGTCGCGGCGGCCATGCAGGTTGTAAACGCGCAGGATCGCCGTGCAGTAGGACAAAAGGTCGGCTTCCGGCAGGAAATCGCGGATCTTCCTGGCGACCATCGGCGTGCGCCCCTGGCCGCCGCCGACATAGACGGCGAAGCCGAGCTCGCCGGCCGCGTTCTTCTTCAGGTGCAGGCCGATGTCGTGGGTCTGGATGGCGGCGCGGTCGCGCTCCGCGCCGGTTACCGCGATCTTGAACTTGCGCGGCAGGTAGGAAAACTCCGGATGAACAGATGACCACTGGCGCAGGATTTCCGCATAGGGACGCGGATCGGCGACCTCGTCGGCCGCCGCACCCGCGAAATGGTCCGCGGTGACGTTGCGGATACAATTGCCGCTGGTCTGGATGGCGTGCATCTCGACACTCGCCAGATCGGCCAGGATCGCAGGAATGTCGGACAGCGCCGGCCAGTGGAACTGGATGTTCTGGCGCGTGGTGAAATGGCCGTAGCCCTTGTCGTATTTGCGCGCGATGTGGCCGAGCATGCGCAACTGCTTGCCGTTCAGCGTGCCATAGGGCACCGCGATGCGCAGCATATAGGCGTGCAATTGCAGGTAGACGCCGTTCATCAGCCTGAGCGGCCGGAACTGGTCCTCGGTGATCTCGCCGGCGAGCCGGCGCTGGACCTGGTCGCTGAACTCGGCGACGCGGGCCTGGACAAAATCGTGATCGAACTCATCGTAGCGGTACATGCTTCGTCTTTCAGGGCGCGTCCGCCCGTGTTCACTTCCGGTCTGGGCTTACGCCGCCCGGGAGGCCTGCTTGCCAAGATCGTTGCGGATGGTCGGGCCCGCGGCGCGGATCTTCTCGCGCAACCGCACCGGCTCGACAACGCCGTTCACGATTTGGGCATCGATGAGGTTGACGTCGAGGACTTCGTTGTCGGCGTGGGCCTTGGCACCGATCGCTTCCAGGCGATCCTCGGCCGCCTTGTCATGGGCGAGGTCGGCATGGTCCGCCCTCTCGGCCCAGCCGCCGTCTGCGTACCAGACGGCGATGCCGTCGGCGAGCCGGTTGGCGGTCAGTATCTTCATTGCTGAACTCCCTCGGTGGCAGCTATGGGCGCACCTTCATGCCTGTGTGCCGCGAGCGGTTCGGACCGTTCGAAATTGGCGCCGGCGACCGCATCGCCGATGATGGTCATGACCGGACCTGAGAGATCGGCGCGCGCTTCCAACGACGGCAGGTCGGCAAGCGTGCCGTGGAAACGGCGGCGATTGCCGAGGCTGGCATTCTCGACCACGGCTACCGCCGTATCGGGCGAAAGCCCGGCCTCGATCAGCCGGCCGGCAACCTCTGCGGCCACCGAGCGGCCCATATAGACAACAACGGTGGCACCCGAAATGGCAAGCTTGGCCCAATCGGGCAGCGAATTGCCTTTGAGATCATGACCGGTGGTGAACACCATCGAGGAGGAAACCCCGCGCAGCGTCAGCGGCAATTCGAAATCGGCGGCGGCGGCGAAAGCAGCGGTGACGCCCGGAACCACCTCATAGGCCACGCCCGCATCACGCAGCGCCGCCATCTCCTCGCCGGCCCGGCCGAACACCAGGGGATCGCCCGACTTCAGCCGCACCACACGCTTGCCTTCGCGGCCAAGCTCGACCAGCAGCGCGTTGATCTCGGCCTGGCTCTTGGTGTGACAGCCCTTGCGTTTGCCGACCGCCAGCCGCTCGGCGTCGCGTCGGCCCATGGCGACGACAGCCTCCGGCACCAGCGCGTCGTGGACGATGACATCGGCCTCCATCAGCAGGCGATGCGCACGCAGCGTCAAAAGGTCCTCGGCACCGGGGCCCGCGCCAACCAGGGCGATATGGCCTGAAGCGGATGCAGCCGAACGCAGAAGATCGGCGGCTGCGTCATGCGCCTGCGAAAGCTTGCCAGCTTCGACGGCGCGCGCCGGCGCACCGCCGAAGAACTCGCTCCAGAACCGGCGGCGCGAATTGCCCCTGGGCAGGCTTTCAGCGGCGGCCCGGAACGACGCGGCGAGAGCCGCCAGCCTGCCCAACGAAGGCGACAGCATGCGGTCGATGCGGGCACGCAGCATCTGCGCCAGCACCGGCCCAGCGCCTTCCGTGCCGATGGCGATCGCGACCGGTGCGCGATTGACCAGCGCCGGGGTGAAAAAATCGCAAAGCTCCGGCCGGTCCACCGCATTGACGGGGATGCCGAGCCGGCGCGCATCCTGGACAACGCGCCGGTCGAGCGCCTCATCGCCGCTGGCAGCGAACACCATCACCGAGCCTTCCAGCCGGCTCGCCTCATAGGCCGCGATGTGGGTGGCGCCACTCTGCGCGATGAAGCCGAGCATGTCCGGTGAGGCGCTCTCCGCGACGATGCGCAGCGTAGCGCTGGACTGCCCAAGCAATCGTGCCTTGGCCAACGCTTCGTCGCCGCCGCCGACGATCGTTACGGCTTCGTCCTCGACCCGTACGAAGACGGGGAAGGCATTGAGCTTGGGGGCGGGCTGCGGCATGGATACGAACGGAATCCTGATCTGGTCTTCACTTCTACGCGTGGGCGCGAAAAAGCTGAAGAAACCCACTCGCGCATCACCTTCCGGGATGCAATCGCTTTTTCTAAAGGGCCGCGGCCAAGAGAAAAATATTCCACCTTGTTGCGGAGACCGGCATCAAGCCGCTGTCGCGGGCATTGATTTCTCCTCTTTTTTGGGCCGAACGCGCTTTATGACAAAACCGTTTTTTCTAAATTCTACTAATTTAGTAGATTAAAGCTGCCTGGCGGTCGTGCGCGCGCCTCCACCTCGACGGAGCGC
The DNA here is from genome assembly GCF_006443035.1 of Mesorhizobium sp. B1-1-6. NCBI lineage: Bacteria > Pseudomonadati > Pseudomonadota > Alphaproteobacteria > Hyphomicrobiales > Phyllobacteriaceae > Mesorhizobium > Mesorhizobium sp. B1-1-6. The sequence goes on from NZ_VFWR01000026.1 coordinate 24,135, forward strand.
CCGCATGACCTGGCTTTTTGGCTGGAACATTACCGGATCGAGGCGCGTTCCTTCCGCATGCGCAATTCAAAATCATACCTGGCCGCGGCGTGAAGCCAAGCGTGGCGGCAGCGAAGGAAGGAGCCCGGCGTCATGAGCGCGATCAAGTTGAAGCACGGCATCTGGATCATGGTGGCCGACGGAGAAAAAGCGCTCTTCCTCAGAAATGCAGGTGACACCAAATTTCCGAACCTCGAAGTGTTGCAGGAAGTGAGGCAGGACAACCCGCCAACGCGCGAGCAAGGCAGCGACAGTCCCGGTCGCTACAATGACGGTCCCTCGGTTCACCGCAGCGCGGTCGAGGAGACGGATTGGCATCGGATCGGCAAGGAGCGCTTTGCCGACGAACTCGCCGAACGGCTCTACAAGCTGGCTCATCGAGGCTCTTTTGACGAAATCATCCTCATCGCGCCGCCGCTCGTGCTCGGCGCGATGCGCAAGATCCTGCACAAGGAAGTCAGCGACAAGGTCAGCGCGGAAATTCCCAAGACGCTGACCAACCACGCGGTATTCGAGATCGAGGCCCTGTTGCGGGCAGCTTGATCGTTGGCGATCGAGCGCCGCCGTTGCGGCGCATGATTTCGGCTGACCTCGAATTCCGGCTTGCTTGCCCACCGGCGAGGTATTTGTCGCTTCACCGGCAATTCCCGGTTTTGCGGGGTTGCGTGGCCGACACCCAATCCACCATATTGCAAACAGGCGGCGGCTTCGGGCGGCGCATATCCTGCATCGCTGGCTTGAAAGGCGCTCCATAGACAATGCCGCATGACACTCCCCTTATCGCCACCATCGTAGCCGGTCTGGGGCTCGCTTTCGTCTTCGGCGCTCTCGCCAACCGCTTCCGCATTCCGCCGCTGGTCGGCTATCTCGTGGCCGGCGTGCTGGTTGGGCCGAACACGCCCGGTTTCGTCGCTGACGCCGGCCTTGCCAATGAGCTCGCCGAAATCGGCGTCATCCTGTTGATGTTCGGCGTCGGCCTGCATTTTTCGCTGAAGGATCTCCTGTCGGTCCGCGCCATCGCCGTGCCCGGCGCCATCGTCCAGATCGGCTTTGCCACGGCACTCGGCGCGGGGCTTTCCTGGATGCTCGGCTGGTCGGCGGGAGCAGGACTGGTCTTCGGCCTGGCGCTGTCGGTGGCCTCGACCGTGGTGCTGCTGCGCGCCCTGCAGGAGCGCCGCCTGATCGAGACCGAGCGCGGCCGCATTGCCGTCGGCTGGCTGATCGTCGAGGACCTGGCCATGGTGCTGGCCCTGGTGCTTTTGCCGGCGCTTGCCGGCGTGCTTGGCGGCCAGGAGCAGGCGGATGCCCATGCGAGCGGCCTGCTGTCGCTGCCCGCGAGCTACGGCATCTGGGGTGTCGTCGGCATCACGCTGGCCAAGGTCGCCGCCTTCGTCATCGTCATGCTGGTGGTAGGCCGCCGCGTCATTCCCTGGATCCTGCACTATGTCGCCCATACCGGCTCGCGCGAGCTGTTTCGGCTTTCGGTGCTGGCGATAGCGCTTGGCGTCGCCTTCGGCGCGGCCAAGCTGTTCGGCGTCTCGCTGGCACTGGGCGCTTTCTTCGCCGGCATGATCATGAGCGAGTCCGAACTCAGCCACCGCGCCGCGGAGGAATCGCTGCCGTTGCGCGATGCCTTCTCGGTGCTGTTCTTCGTCTCGGTCGGTATGCTGTTCGACCCGTTCAGCCTGTTCAGCAACGGCTTGCCGATTCTGGCAACGCTCGCCATCATCGTCGTCGGCAAGTCGCTGGCGGCCTTCCTCATCGTCGTCGCCTTCGGTTATCCCCTGGCGACGGCGCTGATGATTTCGGCGAGCCTTGCCCAGATCGGCGAGTTCTCCTTCATCCTGGCCGAACTCGGCGTCGGGCTGAAACTGCTGCCCGAACAGGGGCGAGACCTCATCCTGGCGGGCGCCATCCTGTCGATCGTGCTCAACCCGGTGATGTTCCTGGTCATCGACTGGATGAAGCCATGGCTCGAGGCCCGCGCCGCCAGGACGGCGCCGCCTGTGGAGCCCAAACCGGTCGGCCCGGCGACGGAGCCCGGCCAGGTGGCTTCCGTCGCCTCGGCGGCGAAGCAGGAGGATGGGCCGCCGCCAAGAACGGCCCTCAGCGGCCACGCTATCCTGATTGGTTACGGCCGTGTCGGCAGTCTCGTCGGCGCTGCGTTGAAGGAAGCCGCCCTGCCCTTCCTGGTGGTCGAGGATGCCGACAAGACACTGGTGAAGCTCAGGGCCGAGGGCATCGAGACCGTGGCCGGCAACGCCGCCAATGCCGAAGTGTTTGCAGCCGCCAATCCCGAAGGCGCAAAACGGCTGATCCTGGCCATCCCCAATGCCTTCGAGGCCGGTCAGATCGTGCTGCGTGCGCGCGCCGCCAATCCCGCCATCAATGTCGTCGCCCGCGCCCATGCCGATGCCGAGGTCGAGCATCTCAAGGGGCTCGGCGCCGATACGGTGATCATGGGCGAACGCGAGATCGCGCGCGGCATCGTGGAAGAGGTGCTTGGTCACAAGCCGCGGGCGGCTGAACCGTCCGCCTACACGGAACTAGTCCGTGCTTAGCGAGAACGCGGCCGACCGTGGAGGGCGGGACCTCGAACAGGTGGGGCGGCCTTGGACGCGCCCGCTGACATCGGCCACTCCTGCCATTTCTTCGTATTGCGCTTAACCGAGTTCTTGGGCGAGTCCGATGAGCAACCCCTCAGGCCCACGGATGTAGCAGAGCCGATACACGTCTTTATACTGGACTACTTCGCCTACGAGCTGCGCGCCGCGCGTGCGGAGCCTCTCAAGCGTCTCTTCGATGTCGTCCACGGTGAACATGACGCGGAGGTAGCCTAGGGCGTTGACCGGGGCGTTCCGGTGATCTGCGACGACAGGCGGCATGAGGAAGCGGGAGAGCTCGAGCCGGCTATGGCCGTCCGGTGTGCGCATCATGGCAATCTCGACATGCTGATCGCCCAGTCCGGTGACACGTCCGGCCCATTCTCCTTCGATCGTGGCCCGTCCTTCGAGCTCGAGGCCGAGTTCGCGAAAGAAATCAACCGCCTCTCCGAGGTCTTCGACGACGATTCCTACGTTGTCCATCCGCTTGAGCGCCATGTTTCCATCTCCAAGGTGTCGTTCGAATCTACAAGGCGTCGCCTGGTCTAACAATGGATGCTCGAGGTGCTCCGCCTGCAGCCAGGTTGATCACGCCACGAAGGCAGAGCCGCCATTTTGCGCGACGCTGCCGAGGTATTTTGCCGGCGGCTTGCCAAGCGCCTTTTTGAACATGGTGATGAAGGCGGTGACGGAATCATAGCCGAGATCGCCGGAGACCTGCTGCACGCTCGCACCGGAGGCAAGTTCTCGAATTGCGACGATCAGATGCAACTGCTGGCGCCAGCGTCCGAAGCTTAAGCCAGTCTCCTTCACGACGAGACGGGCGAGACTGCTCTCGCTGAGCGCAACCCGGCTGGCCCATTCCGACAATGTGCTGCGGTCGGCGGGATCCTGCGCCAACGCTTCGGCGATCCGCCTCAATCGCGGCTCGGATGAGATCGGCAGATGCAGCCGCTGGACAGGCATGCGCGGCAGCTCAGCAAGCAGCATCCTGATCAAAAGCGCATCCCTCGCCTCATCATCCCCCACGCCATCGGACAGTTCGATGATCAGTTCGCGCAGCAGCGGCGAGACCGAAAGGGTGCAGCACCGGTCCGGCAATTCGGCGGCTTCCGGCTCGATGTAGACGAAGAAGATCCGGGCGTTGGCGGTCGCGATATTGCTGTGCTCCATGTCGCCGGGAATCCACACCCCGCAATGCGGCGGCACCATCCACAGGCCGCTCGGGACGCGGCATGTGACGCCACCGCCGAGCGCGAAGACGAGTTGGCCTTTGCGATGCCGATGGGAGGGGACTTCGGCCCTGGTTTCGGTAACGTCGACGCGCACGGCGATTGCCGGTGCGAGGACGTCATCCACATTGAAATCGAGCCATGGGTAACGAAGAGGTTGTCTCATGATTGACGGCTTTTAGCGATTAAACGCCACGATAGCTAAATTCTTCAAGCTGGGAAGTCGATAGGTTCCAGCTTGCCCATGCACCCGGTTGATCAGGATGCCACCGCGCTTTGCATCCACAAACCAGCAGGAAGGTACGTCTCATGCTCGCCCTAGCCATATCTTCCGACAGCCCCGCCGGACTGACGCTTGCCGAGGTCGAGGACCCACGGCCTCTCGCAAACGAGGCGCTTGTCTCGGTCCACACAACCTCGTTGAATCGCGGCGAATTGCGCCTGCTCACCATACGCCCGGACGGCTGGATACCCGGCCAGGACATCGTCGGGATCGTCGAACGGCCAGCGGCCGACGGCTCCGGGCCAGCCGTGGCCGCCCGCGTCGCGGCCTTGGTCGACCAGGCCGGCTGGGCCGAACGCGTCGCGGTTTCGACCGACCGCCTCGCCGTCCTGCCGGATGAGGTCAGCTTCGTTTCCGCGGCCACGCTTCCGGTCGCGGGCACCACCGCGCTCAGGACTTTGCGCCATGGCGGCGACCTTGCCGGCCAACGGGTCCTGATCACCGGCGCAAGTGGAGCGGTCGGCCGTTTCCAGATCCAGATCGCGCGCGAACAGGGCGCGAGCGTGACCGCGGTCGCGGCCTCCCGGCATGGCGAGGATCTCCGCCGCCTGGGTGCCGGGCAAGTCGTCGAGTCGATCGAACTGGCCGTGGGGCCGTTTTCGCTGATTACCGAATCGGTCGGTGGCCAAAGCCTCGCCCACGCGATCGAACGCGTCGCTCCTGGCGGGACGATCGTCATGTTCGGCTCAAGCAGTGGCGAACTCACGCCAATTGGGTTCCGCCAGTTCGTTCCGGGTCACGAGGGGGCGAGGCTTCAGACTTTCGCCTACTACACGTCTGGCGCGGGCATTGGCTCGGACATCGCCTCGCTGCTCGCTCTCGTTGCGGCCGGCCGGCTGGAAACCCGCGTCGCCCTGACCATGCCATGGACCGACATCGCCCAAGCCCTGGACGCTCTGCGACAGCGCAGCTTCAGCGGCAAGGCCGTTCTCACCATGACCGGATGAACGATCCCTAGGCTGAGACCTGCCCCATCACACGTGCTGGCCGCCATTAATGTGGATTTCCGAGCCGGTCACATAAGACGCCTGCCCGGAGCACAGGAAGAAGATGATGTCGGCGACCTCGGCCGTGGTGCCCAGCCGCCTGAGCGGAATGGTCTCGACGATCTTGTCCGTGCCCGGCGACAGGATCGCGGTGTCGATTTCGCCCGGCGCAATGGCGTTGACGCGGATCCCGTGCGGGCCGAAATCATGCGCCATCTCGCGCGTCAGCGAGCCGAGCGCGGCCTTCGATGTCGCATAGGCGGTGCCGGCGAAGGGGTGCACCCGGGTGCCGGCGATCGAGGTGACGTTGACGATCGACCCTTTCGCCGATGCCAGTTCCTTGAACAGCCCGCGCGCCAGCATGATCGGCGCGAAGAAATTGACCTGGAACACGTCGCGCCAGACATGCATCGGCGTGTCGATGGAGTTCATGCGGCTGTTGCCGTCCTTGAGCTTTGGCGAAATGCCGGCATTGTTGACCAGCGCGTGCAGCTGCCCGCCATGCGCCTCAAGCCGGTGGCGGATTTCGGAGACGGCGATGCCGACATCCTCCTGGTCGGCGAGATCGACCTTGATGTGGTCCTCGGGCCCGGCCGGCCACGGGCAATCCTCGGCAAACGCCTGGCGCGAGCAGGTGATGACGCGCCAGCCCTCGCGCGAGAAACGCTTGACCGTGGCATGGCCGATGCCACGGCTGGCGCCGGTCAGCACAATGGTCTTCCTGGTGTCGATCTCAGCCATGTCGGGAGGTGTAGCCGAACGGTGTGGCGCTGGCGAGAGGCGAGTTGCCGCTAGCCTCCGCCGAGAATGTCGAGGATCGAGGTCTGCCGCTTCTTGAGCGGACCGCCGACGCTGCCCGGCGGCACCGGATGTCTGACCAACGCGGTGGTTCCGGAATCGCCCGGCATATCGAAACCGTCGGCGTCGACGGTCTGGGCCGGGCGGGGCGCGCGAACCGGCGCTGGCTGCGCCGCGACGGCAGCGGGCGCCGACTGGCCGACAGGCGCTTGCGGCTTCGGAGCCGGCTGTGTCGCATCGGCCGACGGGATTTCGTCCGGCACGATCCTATCGGCCGGCGTCGACTTCCAGGTACCAGGCAGCGGCCGCACGGGCACGCCCTCATGCGCGGCGACCATGAACTCGTGCCAGGCCTGCGCCGGCAGCGCGCCGCCGGTGACCTTCTTCATCGGGCTGCCGTCGTCATTGCCGAACCATACGCCGGTGGTGAGATTGGCGGTGTAGCCGACGAACCAGGCGTCGCGCGAATTCTGGCTGGTGCCGGTCTTGCCGGCCGACGGCCAGGTGAAGGCCGCCTTCCTGGCCGTGCCGATCTCCACCGTCCCGGTCATCATCGAGTTCATCATGCCGACGATCTCGGGCTTCACCACGCGCGGCGTGCGGCCGCTGCCGGCGTCGTACAGCACCTTGCCCTCGGCTGATGTCACGCGGCGGATGAAATGGATGTCCGGCTTGTAGCCGCCATTGGCGAAAGGCACATAGGCCGAGGTCAGCTCCAGCGGCGTCACTTCCGACGTGCCTAGCGCGATCGAGGTGTTGGCCTGCAGATCGGACTGGATGCCCATGCGATGCGCCGCCTCGACCACTGCGTCCGGCCCCACTTCCATGGTCAGCTGGGCCGCCACCGAGTTCAGCGACTTCGCCAAGGCGGTTGCCAGCGTCACCTTCCCGAAATACTTGCCGCCGTAATTGTCGGGTGTCCATTTGCCGATCTTGATCGGCGCATCGTTGCGCACGCTGTCGGGCGTGCGGCCGGCCTCGAGGGCGGCCATGTAGACGAACGGCTTGAACGCCGAACCGGGCTGCCGGCGCGCTTCCGAGGCGCGGTCGAACTGGCTGGTCGAATAATCGTAGCCGCCGACCATGGCACGCACCGCGCCCGAATCGTCGATCGACACCAGCGCGCCCTGGGTGACGTTGAGCTTCTTGCCGCTTTCATCGATCAGCCGGCGGATCGATTGTTCCGCGAGCTTCTGCAGGTTCAGGTCGACGGTGGAATCGATGACGATGTCGCCGCGCACGTCGCCGATCAGATCGGGCAGCTCTTCCATGATGGTGTCGGCGACGTAGTTTTCCGAGCCTGTCCAGTAGGACGGCGCGCGCGTCGCCGGCGCGCTCATCGCCGTGGTCAGTTCCTTGGCGCTGATCTTGCCTTCGTCGCGCATAGCGGCGAGCACCAGCTGCGCGCGGTCCTCGGCGGCCTTGGGATCGCGCGCCGGCGACAGTCGCGACGGCGCCTTCAGGAGACCGGCAAGCAGCGCCGCCTCCGACAAGGTGACATCGCGCGCGCTCTTGCCGAAATAACGGCGCGAGGCCGCTTCGACGCCATAGGCGCCCGAGCCGAAATAGACCCGGTTGAGGTACATTTCGAGGATCTGGTCCTTGGTGTGCTTGTGCTCCAGCCACAGCGCCAGCAGCACCTCCTGCACCTTGCGCTCCAGCGTCCGGTCTGGCGTCAGGAACAGGTTCTTGGCCAGTTGCTGCGTCAGCGTCGAACCGCCTTGCGAGAAATGCCCGCCGGCGAGATTGGCGACCATGGCGCGCGACAGGCCGATCGGGTCGACGCCGAAATGCGAATAGAAGCGGCGGTCCTCGATGGCGATGACCGCCTCGGGGATGTAGGGCGACATTTCGTGCAGGCCGACCGCCTCGCCGCCGCTCATGCCGCGATTGGCGAGCAGTTGGCCGTCGGCGGAGACGATCTTGATATTGGGCGCGCGATCGGGGATCGACCAGGTCGTGGCCGCCGGCATCTTGGCACCGTAGTAGACGACGACGCCGGCCACGGCGATGCCGCCCCAGATGGCCAGCACGAAGCACCAGTAGACCAGCCGGCCGAGCACGCCGAACAGGCCGCGCCGGCTTCGGCCGCGCCTGGCACGCGACGACTTTGCCTTCGGCGATTTGCGTTTGGCGGAGGCTTTGCGGTTGCTGGGCACGACGCGGTCCTCCTCGCTCACCGAAAGACCTGTCTGGGATCTCGCTTGTGGCGGTCCCTCGAAACTGGGTTCGATCCGGCTGTCTCTGCGGTTCGCCATGCGCTGCGCTTGATATCCCGATGCCTATGGCGTTCGGGTTGCAGAGTAGATGCGGCGGTTTAAAGGCGGGTTAAGTCACCCGCTTCTGCGCAAAAGCCATATCAGGTGGCGAGAGCTCTCCCACCGCAGTGCCTGTCACATCTCACGCCTACATTCGGCGGACTTGTCGAACCACGACCCTCGGCATAGTTTTTTTCAGAGAGGCCCCCTGTACTACCCCTACGAAATAACTTCCGGCGCCAAAACATGTACAGGCGCTGTGTATTCCTTCGCGGTAGCCCTCAGGCGATCTGAATAATCATAGATCTCGTCAAGCGTGTCGATCTTCACTTTATTCTCTTTTTCACCATCAAAGAGTCCCAAATATTTTATGGAGCGATTGAACCACAACCGCGCGAGTGGTTTACGATTGTTATTATCGATCAAGATGCCGCAATAGCTTTTCTGATCCCTCATCACTACACGGGCAGGCTTCAAGGTGTCTCGCACGATCGCTCTTATGATCATGAATCCCTCGCGCTCCTCCTCCGTTGTAACGACCTCCTCGGCCTCTTCTCCCTCGACGCCGATCTCGGAAACCTCCGTTTCCGCTAACGCCGTTGACAATCTTGACTGAACAGACTCCCTCACAATTTCACGAAACGCGGCCTTCACCATAGGTGTGAACTGTTCTTTCACCTGGCTCGTAAAGCGACCTTGGTAGAGTCCTCCCGTCACCATCCGAACAAAGTCCTCGGGAGGGTTCTCCATGACGTTCGCGATCTCTTTCTTGATTGCAGACGTGTATTTCAGCCTATGTGCCGACTGAAGAATCCCGTCGATATTGAATTCAGCTTTGGCGAATTTTTTCAGCTCGGTAACGAGTTGCCCCTGCATGTCGGACAAGTCGAAGGTGAGAAACGGTCGATCATCGAGGCGATTGGGCGCAACCAAATCGGTATGGAAATGGAACGTTCGACCGTTTGTGAGAATTGCAAATTTTGCGTTCGTCACTGAAAAGTAGCGATAGAGCTGAGCTAGATGGACCTTTTCAAGCGTCATAGATATAGGTTTGCATTCAATAAGTATCCGGATCTCTCCGTCTAACTTGATTGCATAGTCGACTTTTTCCCCTTTTTTCCCAACAGCATCTGCGCAAAATTCAGGGATTACCTCGTCCGGATTGAAAACATCATAATCGAGGGCAGATAAGAATGGCAGGATAATCGCCGTTTTGAGTGCTTCCTCCGTGAGCATTGCGCTCGAATGGGTTCTGATCCGGTCCGCCAGTACACGCAGTTTTTCTTCAACGCTCATTGTCCCCTCCCAAGTATTCAAGGAGGATCACGCAAAAATAATAAAGACGCAAGATGGCAGACGATCGAACTTCAGGCTGGCAGTCGCCACGGGCTCAGATTTTGCCATGCATTTTTTGAAGCCGAGGCCAGGAACAACTAGGGTGTTCCAGTGGCGCCCCCCGTGACAGCATGGCGAGGAACCGTTCAGTTCTGCTGGATCGAGATGCCCTTGTCGTCGATCTTGAGCTCCACGCCTTTCGGCTTGGTCTGTTCGCGGTAGACGTAGACGCCGAGCGCGATGACCACGACGACGAGCGCGCCAATGACGAGATAAAGCGTATTCTGTTTCATGGCGCGCTCCTCGGTGCCCGGCCTCAGGCTCGCTTCAGGACCCTGACCAGGATCAGCAGGATGATGGCGCCGATCGTGGCGTGGATGATCGAGGCGAGGATGCCGCCGCCGATGGACAAGCCGATCCGCGGGAACAGCCAGCCCGCGATGAACGCGCCGATGATGCCGACGATGATGTTGCCGATCAGGCCGAAGCCGAAACCGGAGACGATGAGACCGGCGAGCCAGCCGGCGATGGCACCGATGATGATGAAGACGAGCAGGCTTTCGACGCCCATGGCGATTTCCCTCCGAGCAAGAGGCGAGCGCGGAGCGGAAAGCCCCGAATCGGCCTCGATATCAACGGCTTCAGGCTATGCGAAAGCCGCCGCCCTCGCCAGCGGCCTGCTCATTGGTCGCCGTCGTCGCTCCCGGCGGGCCGCCAGCTCGTCGGCTCGACCTTCTTCTGCGTATCGCTGTCGATGTAGACCCACCAGCCGCCGTCCCGGTATTGCGCGATGGATTCGTTGAGCACGCCGTCGCCGTCCTTCCAGGTCACGGTGACCTTGGAGCCGTCGGTGGGCGCGGTCGATATGGGCTTCCTATCCGCCATGTCATCCCTCTTTTCGAGCCGACGGAACACGACGGCCGGCATCTGGTCCCGGACGGAACATCGGCGGCAGCGCCGCGACGCCGTCAGCTATGAGCGAAAATATCCTCTTCGTCCCAGCCCATGAGGTCAAGCTTGGCGCGTGTCGGCAGGAAGCGGAAACAGGCGTCGGCCTCTTTCGTGCGATCCTCGCGCGCCAGCCGCGCCGCCAGCACGTCGCGCAGCCGGTGCAGATAGAGCACGTCGGATGCGGCGTATTCGAGTTGTTCGGGCGACAGCGTTTCGGCCGCCCAGTCCGACGATTGCTGCGCCTTGGACAGGCCGACGCCCAGAAGCTCGAAGCAGATGTCTTTGAGCCCATGCCGGTCGGTGTAGGTGCGGGTCAGCCGCGAGGCGATCTTGGTGCAGAATACCGGCTCGGGCATCACACCGAACGCATGGTAGAGCACGGCAAGGTCGAAGCGCCCATAGTGGAACAGCTTGGTCACGCTGTGGTTTCCCAAGAGCTTGACGAGGTTCGGCGCTTCCTTTTGGCCCGGCGCGATCTGGATGACGTCGGCGCTGCCGTCGCCGGGTGAAATCTGCACCACGCACAACCGGTCGCGATGCGGGTTCAGGCCCAGCGTTTCCGTATCGATGGCAACCGCCCCGACATTGTAGCGGGACAGGTCGGGCAGATCGTTTTTGTGGAAACGGATATCGCTCATCGTCTTCTCCGGGGTCGCGCTTTCGGCATCGCGCATCCATCGAGCGGACGCGCGCGCTCCAGCACGTTGCGCTGGCAACCCGTCCTTGCCGTGATCGGCGGAAAAATCAACATAAACTTGATTTTCCCGCCTTTCGTGAGTTCCCGGCTCAGCGCGTGAGCGCGTCCAGAATGCGCGCCCAGGAGCGCTGGCCCTTGTGGAAGGAACTCAACTCGTACTTTTCGTTGGGCGAGTGGATGCGGTCGTCGTCGAGGCCGAAACCGACCAGCAGCGACTCCATGCCGAGATAGGTCTGGAAGTCGCCGACCACGGGGATCGAGCCGCCGCCGCCGATCGTCACCGCCGGCTTCGGCCATTCGTCCGACAGCGCCGTCTTGGCCTTGGCCAGGAACGGCGAGTCGTAGGAAAGCTGGATCGCCGGCGAGCCACCATGCGGGTGGAACTCCACCGAACAGTCGGCCGGAATGCGCTCCCTGACGAATTGCTGGAAGGCGGCGCGGATCTTCTTGGGATCCTGCTTGTGGACGAGGCGGAAAGATACTTTCGCCGAGGCCTGCGCCGCAATCACTGTTTTGAAGCCCTTGCCGGTATAGCCGCCGGTGATGCCGTTGAACTCGGCCGTCGGCCGTGCCCAGGTGAGTTCCAGCAGCGAGCGGCCCTTTTCGCCCGACGGAATCGACAGGCCGACGGGGCCAAGGAACGTCTCGGCCGTTTCGCCCAGCGTTTCCCATGATTTCAGGATCTGCGACGGCGTTTCCTCGACGCCGTCATAGAAGCCCGGGATGGTGATATGGCCGTCCTTGTCGTGAATGTCGGCCAGCACCTTTGCCAGGATGCGGATCGGGTTGGCAGCGGCGCCGCCATAGAGACCCGAATGCAGGTCGCGGTCGGCGGCCTTCACGATGATCTCCTCGCCAACCAGCCCGCGCAGCCCCACGCAGATCGACGGCGTGTCGCGGTCCCACATGCTGGTATCGCAGACCAGCGCGAAATCGGCCTTGAGTTCATCGGCATTGGCTTCGAGGAAGGGCTTCAGCGACGGCGAGCCCGACTCCTCCTCGCCCTCGAACAGGATGGTGATGCGGCACGGCAGATTGCCATGCACCTGCTTCCAGGCCCGGCAAGCCTCGACGAAGGTCATCAACTGACCCTTGTCGTCGGCCGAGCCGCGCCCGGTGATCACCTTGTGGCCGGGCTCGATCTCCTTGACCGCCGGCGCGAACGGGTCGTTTTCCCAAAGCTCGATCGGATCGACCGGCTGTACGTCATAGTGGCCATAGAACAGCACATGCGGTGAACCGGCCGGCCCATCATGATGCGCAACCACCATCGGGTGGCCGGGCGTGTCGCGCACGCTGGCGTCGAAGCCGATCACCTTGAGTTCTTCCACCAGCCATTCGGCCGCCTTGCGGCAATCGGCGGCATAGGCCGGATCGGTGGAGATTGACCTGATCCGGAGCAGACCGAAGAGGCGCTCCAGGCTGTGGTCGAGATTCTTGTCGAGACGGTCGAGAACGGAGGAAATTGACATTGGCGAGCCTTTCGATTCAGTGCCGGAACCGTAAAGGCAGAGCGGGCAAACGAAAAGCCCGGGAGCATTGGACCACGGGCTCAAGCGTTATTCGAAACAAAAAAGACCGCCGTGGTGGAGGGGGAACCACGGCGGCCCTTCTACTCGAAACGATGCGGCAGCCCGGAGAGGGGGGATAGGCTGCCGCAGGTGTCCGGGATAGGCGGGGGACGGGCCTTGCTCCGGACGTCGGCGAAAATTGCCGATGACATTTATCTGTGTCCTCGAACGTGGCGATTCAAGGGCACGAATATTACACTTTTGTAACATGGCCGTGAGCTGCCGTTCGACAGGCGGGACCAAGCCCTCCCGCGGGCGAAAATAATGCCGATTTCAGCTCTTTCCAACCAACCCGTCGCCTGCCTGTCAGGGTGTTGCTGGAAGCGGTGCCTTTGGCATGGACCAAGCCGCCGCGCCGCGCTATCCCTGCCTGCATGAAAAAAGGCGATCATCTCTTTCTTGTCGACGGCTCCGGCTACATCTTCCGTGCCTATCATGCGCTGCCGCCGCTGACCCGCAAGTCCGACGGCCTGCCGGTCGGCGCCGTGTCCGGCTTCTGCAACATGTTGTGGAAGCTGATGCAGGATGCCCGCAACACCGATGTCGGCATCGTGCCGACGCATTTCGCCGTCATTTTCGACTATTCGTCGAAAACCTTCCGCAACGATCTCTATCCCGAATACAAGGCCAACCGTTCGGCGCCGCCGGAAGACCTGATCCCGCAATTCGGCCTCATCCGCCAGGCGACCAGGGCGTTCAACCTGCCCTGTCTCGAGATGGAAGGGTTCGAGGCCGACGACCTCATCGCGACCTATTGCCGGCTGGCCTGCGAGGCCGGCGGCGACACCACCATCATCTCCTCCGACAAGGACCTGATGCAGTTGGTCGGCCCGACGGTGAGCATGTACGATCCGATGAAGGATCGCCAGATCGGCATTCCCGAGGTCATCGAGAAATGGGGCGTGCCGCCGGAGAAGATGATCGACCTGCAGGCATTGACCGGCGATTCCGTCGACAATGTTCCCGGCGTGCCGGGCATCGGACCGAAGACTGCGGCGCAATTGCTCGAACAGTTCGGTGACCTAGACGGACTGCTTGAGCGCGCCGGCGAGATCAAGCAGGAGAAACGACGCGAATCCATCATCGCCAATGCCGACAAGGCGCGCATCTCGCGCCAGCTGGTGACGTTGAAGAACGATGTGCCGGTGGCCGAGGGGCTGGACGAATTCGTCCTGCACGCGCCGGACGGGCCGAAGCTGATCGGCTTCCTCAAGACCATGGAATTCTCTTCGCTGACCCGCCGCGTGGCGGAAACCACGGGAACCGAGGCAAGCGACGTCCAGGCGATCGCTGTGACGGTCGAACGCGCCGACTCCGCGCATGGGCCGGATGTCGGCGCCGGCGCGCCGGTCGCGCCCAGCGCCGAGGCGAAGCAGGACGGCGAGACGGCCCTAGCCGCAGCCGGCGGCACCAAGGAGGGCAACACCCCCTCGCTTCTGTCGGCGCTTCGCCTGGAGGCCGCCACCGCCCGCAAGATCGACATTTCGGCCTATCAGTGCATCCGCGACGTCGCCAGCCTGAAGGCCTGGGTCGCCGAGGCGCTGGAGACCGGCATCGTCGCCTTCGATACCCGCGCGACGTCGCCCGATCCGATGCAGGCCGAACTGATCGGCTTGTCGCTGGCGACGGCGCCAGGTCGCGCCGCCTATGTGCCGTTCGCCCACAGGAGCGGAAATGGCGACCTGCTCGGCGGTGGTCCGATCGACAACCAGATCCCGCTGCGCGAGGCGCTGGCCGTGCTGAAACCGCTGCTCGAGGACAAGTCTGTCCTCAAGATCGCGCAGAACCTGAAATACGATCTCGTCATCATGAGCCGCTACGGTATCGACGTCGGCCCTTTCGACGACACCATGCTGATCTCCTACGTGCTCGATGCCGGCACCTCGCATGGCCACGGCATGGACGCGCTTGCCGAGAAATGGCTGGGCCACAGTCCGCTTCAGCTCAAGGACGTGACCGGCTCCGGAAAAAATTCGGTCGGCTTCGACCAGGTCGATGTCGACAAGGCGACCGCCCACGCGGCCGAGGACGCCGATGTGACGCTCAGGCTCTGGCTGGTGCTGAAGCCGCGGCTCGCCGCCAAGGGCCTGGTGTCGGTCTATGAGCGGCTGGAACGGCCGCTGGTGCCGGTGCTGGCGCGCATGGAACAGCGCGGCATCTCGGTCGACCGGCAGATCCTGTCGCGGCTGTCGGGCGAACTGGCCCAGGGCGCAGCCCGGCTCGAGGAAGAAATCTACCAGCTCGTCGGCGAGCGCATCAACATCGGCTCGCCCAAGCAGCTCGGCGATATCCTGTTCGGCCGCATGGGTCTGCCCGGCGGCTCCAAGACCAAGACCGGCCAATGGTCGACCTCGGCGCAGCTTCTGGAAGACCTCGCCGCCGAAGGCCACGAACTGCCGCGCAAGATCGTCGACTGGCGCCAGCTGACCAAGCTGAAATCGACTTACACCGATGCGCTGCCCGGCTTCGTCAACCCGGACACCAAGCGGGTCCACACCTCTTACGCGCTCGCCGCGACGACGACAGGGCGCCTGTCATCCTCCGACCCGAACCTGCAGAACATCCCGGTGCGCACCGCCGAAGGCCGCAGGATCAGAACAGCCTTCATCGCCGACAAGGGCAACCGCCTGGTTTCGGCCGACTACAGCCAGATCGAATTGCGCGTGCTCGCCCATGTTGCCGAGATCCCGCAATTGCGGCAGGCCTTCGCCGACGGCGCCGACATCCACGCCATCACCGCCTCGGAAATGTTCAACGTGCCCGTGGAGGGCATGCCTTCGGAAGTGCGCCGCCGCGCCAAGGCGATCAATTTCGGCATCATCTACGGCATTTCGGCTTTCGGCCTTGCCAACCAGCTGTCGATTCCGCGCGAGGAAGCCAGCAACTACATCAAGAAATATTTCGAGCGCTTCCCCGGCATCCGCGACTATATCGAAGAGACCAAGGCCTATGCCCGCGAGCACGGTTTCGTCGAAACGATCTTCGGCCGCCGCATCCACTACCCCGAGATCCGGTCCTCCAATCCCTCCATCCGCGCCTTCAACGAGCGCGCCTCGATCAACGCGCGCCTGCAAGGCACCGCCGCCGACATCATCCGCCGCGCCATGGTGCGCATGGACGAGGCGCTGGAGAAGGCCAGGCTTTCGGCCCGCATGCTCTTGCAGGTGCATGACGAGCTGATCTTCGAGACGATCGAGGCGGAAGTGGAGGCGACGATCCCCGTCGTGCGCCATGTCATGGAGAACGCGGCCATGCCGGCGGTGTCCATGTCGGTGCCGCTGCATGTGGACGCGCGAGCGGCCGACAATTGGGACGAGGCGCACTAGAGCATTTCCTATTTTGGGAGAATCGTAGGATTCCCAAAACCGGATGTTTGTGATTCAAGATGCTGGCTGGATT
>NZ_VFWR01000027.1:0-35190 GCF_006443035.1 Mesorhizobium sp. B1-1-6
ATCCAGCCAGCATCTTGAATCACAAACATCCGGTTTTGGGAATCCTACGATTCTCCCAAAATAGGAAATGCTCTAGCCCGATCGGCGCAAGCCGGTCGGGCTTTTTCGTGCCGCCGGGATGGTTCAGTCGATATCCAGCGCGGCCGCTTCGCCCCGCGCCAGAAGCCGCGCGGCATCGCGTGCAGGCGGCAACCCGAACTGACGCGCATACTCCCGGCTGAACTGCGAAGCGCTTTCATAGCCCACGGTAAAGGCAACCCGCGCGGCGTTTCCCGGCTGGGCCAGCAGCAGGTGGCGGGCCTCCAGCAGGCGGACCTGCTTCTGGTACTGGATCGGGCTCATCGCCGTCGCCGCCTTGAAGTGGCGATGAAACGCAGCGCTGCTCATATTGGCGAGCTCGGCCAACCGCCGCACCTCGATAGGCTCGTCATAGTGAGCCCGGATCCAGGCGGTCGCCCGGCGGATCTGTGACAAGCGGCTGTCGGCGCCGGCGAGCTGGCGCAACTTCGCGCCTTGCGGGCCTTGCAACAGGCGAAACAATATCTCGCGCTCGAGCAGGGGAGCGAGCACGGGAATCTCGGCGGGCCTGTCGAGCAGCCGCAGCATCCGGCGCCACGCGTCGAGCAGGTCGTCATTGGCCAGGCAGGTCATGAAATCGTCGCCACCGACGGCCGGCTCGTGCTCGATGAGCAGGGCTGCGATCGCCTTGACATCGAGGGCGAAACCGATGGCCACATAGGGATGCGCGATACTCGCCTCGATCAGTTGGCTGGTGGCGGGTGTCTCGACCGCGTAGACGAAATAGCTGCCGGCTTGATAACGAAGCGTGCGCTCGCCGATCAGCACCGATTTCGTGCCTTGCAGCACGAACAGCGCCGTCGGCTGACAAAGCTCGGGCATCGGCGGCGTCGGGACCTCGCTGCGGCCGATCGTAACGCGAGGGATCGCCGTCCTTGTCCGCCGCCCATGCGCATGGCGGCCGGCGACGGCAATCAATTCCAGCAGCGCTTCTCTCATCGTTTCAGCATTGCCGATCCGCGTGGGCCGCGCAACCAGGTGAGAGGATCAGGCAAGAGCAAGAGAGTTTTCGGCGCGCGAGGCAGGCTGCAATCCGCCATCTCTAAGGCGCGTCGCGTTTGGCGACGCGCCTTGGGCCTTTGTTTATGCATGTCGTTCTCCCGGACCGGGGCCACTTCCAGGCGACATGCATCAGGCCTCCACAAAGGAGATTTGGATATGACGACATCGAAGCGCGCGCTGGTGACCGGCGCCAACAAGGGCATCGGCCTGGAGACCGCACGGCGCCTGGCGGCAACGGGATTCAAGGTCTGGCTCGGCGCCCGCGACGCCGAACGCGGCACCGCGGCGGCACAGGCGCTGCGCAGCGAAGGGCTCGACGTCGAGTGGCTCGAACTCGACGTCGCCGATGACGAAAGCGTGGCGGCCGCCGCCAGGACCGTCGCGGCGCGGGTAGCCAGCCTCGACGTGCTGGTCAACAATGCCGGCATTGCTCCTGGATATGTCGACGCGCTCGGCTCGAACGGGCGGTATGAGTTGCCGCCGAGCCGGGAGAATATCGCCGACATCAAGGCCACCTATGATGTCAACGTCTTCGGCCCGGTCCGCGTCACCCAGGCATTCCTGCCGCTCTTGCTGGCATCGCCCGCCGGCCGCATCGTCATGGTGAGCAGCTATATCGGCTCGATCGCACGCGCGCAGGACGCAACAGGCGAAAACCAGTCGCCCAACATAATGGGCTATGGCAGCTCCAAGACGGCGCTCAACGCGATTACGGTGGCGTTCGCCAGGGAACTCGCGCCGCGCGGCATCAAGGTGAATGCCGCTGCTCCCGGCTACACCGCGACCGATCTCAACGGGCACAGGGGCGGTCGCACGGTGCAGCAGGCAGCCGAGATCATCGTGCGCCTGGCGACGCTCGATGCCGATGGTCCGACCGCCGGCTATTTCGACGAGAATGGCCCGCTGCGCTGGTGAACGCGAAAGCGTTATCCGGCGAGCTTGCTCGCGGCGCGTGCGAGAGCTTCGATCTCGTCCCACCTGCCGGCCTTGACCATGTCGTCGGGGGCGACCCAGGAGCCGCCGACGCAGATGACATTGGGCAGGCTGAGATAGTCGGCCGCGTTCTTGCCGGTGATACCGCCGGTCGGGCAGAATTTCACGTCGGCGAGCGGCGAGGCGAATGCCTTCAGCGAGGCGATGCCGCCGGACTGCTCGGCCGGGAAGAACTTCAGGAAGCGCAGCCCGGCTTCGCGCGCGGCCATAATCTCGCCGGGCGTGATGGCGCCGGGCAGCAGCGGAACCTCGCTGTCGGCGGCGCCTGCCAGAAGCTCGCGGGTTATGCCCGGGCTGACGATGAATTGCGAGCCGGCGGCGGCCGCCTCATCGAACTGGCGCGCATCCAGAATGGTGCCGGCACCAACGATGGCTTCCTCGACCTCGCCGGCCACGCGGCGGATCGCTTCCAGCGCATCCGCGGTCCTGAGCGTGATCTCGATCGCCGGCAGGCCGCCGCGCGCCAGGGCGCGGGCCAACGGCACCGCATTGGCAACATCAGTGATCTTCAGCACCGGGATGACCGGCTGACCGTTGAGCAACGACAGGAGTTTTTCGGTCTTGCTGGGCATCTTCTTCTCCATATCGTTGTCAATTCAACCGATTAGCAGACGGATATTTTCCTGTCCACGCAACCGGGCCTGTCGTGATGTCACGCACGCCGGGTAGCTTACGGGCTCTTCCGGAACAGGGCCTGACAGGCCGTCAAACCCGTTTCACCTTGAAACGGCTTTTACGAGCGTCTAGTTGCTCTGGCAATGACACCGTCCGCGCCATCTCAGCCTGTCCGCGTCGCCGCGCTCTACAAATTTGCCCGGCTCGACGCCTTCCAGGCGCTGCGAGCGCCACTGGCTGCCTTCTGCTGTGGGCGCGGCATCCGGGGTACGCTGCTTCTGGCGCATGAAGGCATCAACGGCACGGTCGCCGGTAGCGATGCGGCGATTGCCGAACTGATCGACCATCTCGAAGCCATCGACGGGCTGTCCGGCCTCGAGGTGAAATACAGCAGCGCCGCGCAAACGCCCTTCCACCGCATGAAGGTGCGGCTGAAGCGCGAGATCGTCACCATGGGTGTCGAAGACATCGACCCGGCGAAGAGTGCCGGCACCTATGTCGCGCCGGCCGACTGGAACGCGCTGATTTCCCAACCCGACACGATCGTCATCGACACGCGCAACGCCTACGAAGTGTCGATCGGCACCTTCAAGGGCGCCATCGATCCGGCGACCGCGAGCTTTCGCGAATTCCCGGCCTGGGTGGAAGAGCACCGCGTGGAGCTGGAAGGCCGCAAGGTCGCCATGTTCTGCACCGGCGGCATACGCTGCGAGAAGGCGACGGCCTATGTCAGGTCGCTCGGCTTCGAGGAGGTGTTCCATCTCAAGGGCGGCATCCTGAAATACCTCGAAGAGGTGCCGGCCGAGGAAAGCCTGTGGCAAGGCGAATGCTTCGTCTTCGACGAACGGGTTTCGGTGTCGCACGGCCTCGCCGAGGGCGACGCCGAGCTGTGCCGCGCCTGCCGGCATCCACTGACCTTGGACGAGCTGACATCGCCGAAATTTGCCGCCGGCGTCTCCTGCCCGCATTGTTTCGACGCTCGGTCGGACGACGACCGCCAGCGCTATGCCGAGCGCCAGCGGCAGGTCGAGCTGGCGCAGGCGCGGGGCAGGGGACCGCATATCGGGTCCTGATCAAGGCGCCTGGGCCGGGGCAAAGCGGCGTCCGTCATTGCAATGCCAGGTTTCGGGACCTACGTCTTCGGCGTTCGAAACCTGCCCGTTCGGCCGGGCAATCCTGGAGGCATTGATGTTCGATCCCAAGAAGCTTCTCGACGATCTGCTCGGCTCGCAAATTCCCGGCACCGGCGGCACGGTCCGCGACAAGGCCGGACAGGCGGTGCAGATGGCCAAGGACAATCCTCTTGCGGCGGGCGCGCTGGCCGCGGTGCTGCTTGGAACCGGCGCCGGGCGCCAGGTCACCGGTGCCGCCGTCAAGCTCGGCGGGTTGGCAGCGATCGGTGGCCTCGCCTACAAGGCCTACCAGAACTATAAGGCCGGCAATGCACCCGAGCAGGCGCCGGCGGCCGGCGAACCGGAATTGCTGCCGCCGCCGAAGGACACTGCGTTCCACCCGTCGCAAGCGCCGCAGGGCGAGGACGAATTCACGCTGACCCTGGTGCGGGCGATGATCTCGGCGGCCAAGGCCGACGGCCATGTCGACGATGAGGAGCGCAAGAAGATCGCCGGCAAGCTGAGCCTCGCGGGGATCGGATCCGATGCGGAAAAATTCCTGATGGCGGAGCTGGAGAGCCCGCTCGACCTCGACACGCTGGTGGCCGGCGCCAAGACCGACGCGCAGAAGCTTGAGCTCTACACCGCGTCGCGCCTTACAATCGATCCCGACACACGCGCCGAGCGCGGCTATCTCGATCTCCTCGCGGGCCGGCTCGGCCTGCCGGATGCGCTAATCGACCATGTCGAGGCGACGGTTTCGGCGGTCAAAGTGCCGGCTGCCAAGGCCGGGACCTCACCCAATCCACGCTGGTAGGCCAAAACGGAACAGGCGGGCCTTCGTGGCGTTAACCTCTCGTTAACCCAGGAAGCGCATGATTCTAGACAGTCGGATCGGCTTTCCTCCTCCCAAGTCCGGTCCAGATCAGGGCGGTCGCCAATGACCGCCCTTTTTGTCGGCCCTCCGTGCTTCTCCCAAAAACGAATTGCGCTTTTCGGTACCCGGCCAGCTCCGAACCCTTGATAGGAATTTTTTCCTTGACGGGGTGACGGCAACTATGGTAGATATTTGGTTATGGTGCTGAGTTGCGCCAGGGACTCGCCGCAGGCGGGTTTTCCGTTCAATGCTCCCTCGACAGCGCGGGGTCGAAGGCCCGAAGAGACCTGTCAGCTTGGATTCGTTGCCCTGGATACCAGTGTCCCGCTTGCCATCGCCGCCGTCATTTGCGATGCCTTTTGTCCCTGGACCACCTGAAAATCAGTCGAGCAAAACGCGGCGCAGCCGGAGGATATCTGCCATGACCGAAAAAACCGCCATCGTCACCGGCGCCGGCACGGGCATCGGCAAGAGCGTCGCCACCGCGCTGCTCAAAGCCGGCTGGAACACCGTGTTCTGCGGACGCCGGAAGGCGCTGCTGGACGAGGCGATCGCCGCGGCCGAGCAGACGGATGCCAAGGCACTGGCTGTCGCCTGCGACATCAGCAAGCCCGGCGAGGTCGATGATTTGTTCGAGACGGTGGCGGAGGCGTTCGGCCGCGTCGACCTGCTCTTCAACAATGCCGGCATGGGCTACAAGTCGGCGCCGATCGACGAGATCCCAGTCGAGGTGTGGAACGATATTGTGGGCGTAAATCTCACCGGTTCGTTCCTGTGCGCCCGCGCGGCCTTCCGCGCCATGCGCAAGCAGAAACCGATGGGCGGCCGCATCATCAACAACGGCTCCATCTCGGCCTACGCGCCGCGCCCGGGATCGGTGCCCTATACCGCGACCAAGCATGCCATCACTGGGCTGACCAAGACGCTGGCGCTCGACGGCCGCCCCTACGACATTGCCTGCGGCCAGATCGACATCGGCAATGCGCTGACCGACATGGCGCAACCGATGACGGTCGGCGTGCCACAGGCCAACGGCTCCATTGCCGCCGAAGCGGTGATGGACGTCCAGCACGTGGCCGACGCCGTCGTCCACATGGCCAGCCTGCCGCTCGAGGCCAATGTGCTGTTCATGACCGTGATGGCGACCAAGATGCCGTTCGTGGGCAGAGGCTGACGAAGCCTTTATTTTTGCGCAATTCCCAAGGGAAAGCGCTACGCGCTTTTCCCGGGAAAACCTCTACGCACTTTTTCTGGAGTTGCCTTAGGCCCCCGCCAGCGCCACGCCCGGCAGATAGAGCGCGATCGGGCGGATCTCGTAGACGGCGGTCGGGTTGACGCGGCGCAGATCGCGCGCGATGGCGATCGCGTCATCGCGCTTGGCGCAATCGACGACATAGAGGCCGAGAAGCTGTTCCTTGGTCTCGGCGAAGGGGCCGTCGATGACGATCCCGTCGCCGGGTCCGCGCAAGGTGCAGGCCGACTGGGTCGCTCCAAGCCGCGCCGAGGGGCCGAGGCTGCCGTTCGCATAGAGCCCGTCGTGGATCTTGAGCAGGTCGGTCATCAGTGCCGCATCTTCCTGCGGCGTCAGTGCCTTGATCGCGTCTTCCACGTGATAGGCAAGAATTGCATAAAACATCGAGGCACCCCATTTCGATCCTGATCCAACGATCGTAGCGGCTCCCCGCACGCAGCACAGTCTTTGGCCTTGCGCCTCCCGACGCATCATGACATTGCCATGCCGCCAGCGGCAATCGATGCGGACTCGCGGCGAACGCCGGAGGCCTCACTTGGCCAGGAACGCTCCGATCCTGTCCAGCGCGCGCAAAATGTTCTCCTCGGAATTGGCGTAGGAGAGCCTGACATAGCCCTCGCCGAGAATGCCGAAATCGGGGCCGCCGATCAGTGCCACGCCGGCGTCGTCGAGCAGGGCGGAGGCCAGTTGCTTCGCCTTCCAGCCGGTCTTCGACACGTTGGGGAAGGCATAGAAGGCGCCCTTGGGCGTGATGCAGGATATGTTTGGCAGGGCGTTCAGTCCCTCGACCACGATCTTCCTGCGGCGATCGAAGGCGCGCATCATCTTTTCGACGTCGTCCTGCGGGCCGTCTATGGCGGCGATGCCGGCGAATTGGCTGGGCGCGTTAACGCAGGACCAGCAATTGACCGCCAGCTTGCGCACCTTGTCGTAGAGATGGGCGCCCTTGTCGCCGTTCGGCCAGATCGACCAGCCCATGCGCCAGCCGGTCATCGCCCAGGTCTTCGACCAGCCGTTGAGCACGATCAGCCGGTCGCGGATTTCGGGAAACTCGAGCAGCGAGCAGTGTTTTTCGCCATCATAGGTCATCACGTCATAGATTTCGTCGGAGAGGATGGCCACTTGCGGATGTGCCTCCAGTCCCTTGACCAGCTTCTCGATCTCGGCCCGCGGCGTGACGCCGCCGGTCGGGTTGGCCGGCGAATTGAGGATCAGGAGCCGCGTCTTCGAGGTGATCAGCGCCAGCGTCTCATCGGCCGAGAAGGCAAAGCCGTTCTCCTCGCGCATCGGCACGGGGATGGGTGCCGCACCGGTGAACTCGATCATCGAGCGGTAGATGGGAAAACCGGGATCGGGATAGAGGATCTCGGCGCCAGGTTCGCCGAACATCAGGATGGCGGCGAACATGGTCGGCTTGCCGCCGGGCAGGATCATCACCGCCTCGGGCGATACCTCGACCCCGGTCGTGGTCAGCGTGCGGCGCACCACCGCCTCGCGCGTCGCCAACAGGCCGTTCGCCGGCGTGTAGCCGTGGTGGCCGTCGCGCAGCGCCTTGATCGCCGCCTCGACAATGTGCTGCGGCGTCTTGAAGTCGGGCTGGCCGATGCCGAGATTGACGATGTCGCGGCCTTGTTGGGCGAGTGCCGTGGCCCTCGCGAGCACGGCGAAGGCGTTTTCCTCGCCGAGACGATCGAAGGCCGAAATCGTGTGGAGCATTTTTCCCGTCCGTGTGGTTCTTGCTATGCGGTTGCGTTTTTGTGAGCTTCGGCCCGCAAAAGTCAAACGGATTGGAGCTTTCGGTGTCGGAAAATCTCAAGGACTGGCAACCGCGTCCGCGCCCGGAGCGCAAGGTGCTGGAGGGCCGCTATGTCAGGCTTGAGCCGCTGAGCGCCGCGAAGCATGGCGATGGCCTCTATGAAGCGTCTTCCGTGGCCGACGTCGATGGCCGCTTCGCCTGGCTGCCCGACTATCCGCCGGAAACCCGCGCCGCCTTCCAGCCTTGGCTGGACAAGGTGGAGGCGAGCGAGGATCCGCTGTTCTTCGCCGTCATCGACAAACCGAGCGGCAAGGTCGCCGGGCGCCAGACGTTGATGCGCATCGATCCAGCCTATGGCGTCATCGAGATCGGCAACATCTATTGGGGGCCGCTCATCGCGCGCAAGCCGGCGGCGACCGAGGCGCAATTCCTGTTCATGAAATACATTTTCGACGAGCTCGGCTATCGCCGCTACGAATGGAAATGCAACAACCGCAACGAGCCGTCGAAGCGCGCAGCGGAACGGTTCGGCTTCAAGTTCGAGGGCATTTTCCGCCAGCACCTGATCGTCAAGGGTGAAAACCGCGACACCGCATGGTATTCGATCATCGACAAGGAATGGCCGGCCTTGCGCAAAGCCTACGAGGCGTGGCTCGATCCGGCCAATTTCGACGGTGCCGGCCAGCAGAAACGACGGCTCGAGGATTTTCGCGCGGAATTCGGCGCTTGAGCTGAATCCGGGCATGGGAGTTTGCCATTGGCGCACAGTGACGACGACAGCCGGCACGACGGCAGCCGGCACGACCACAGCGGGCACGGCTACAGCGGGCACGGCCACAGCGCGCATAGTCATGGCTCGACCGACAAGAAGCGCGTTTTGATCGCGGCCTGCCTGACGGCGGGCTTCATGGTGGCGGAGGCGCTTGGCGGTCTTTTCACCGGCTCGCTGGCGCTGCTGGCCGATGCCGGCCACATGCTTGCCGACGCCATTGCGCTCGGCCTTGCCTGGTACGCGTTTCATCTTGCGGACCGGCCGGCGACCGTCCGCCTGACCTATGGCTTCGGCCGGGTCAAGACGCTGGTGGCCTACACCAACGGCATCGCCATCTTCGTCATCGCGCTGTGGATCGTCTACGAGGCGTGGGAGCGCCTGCAGACGCCGGCGCCGGTGCTGGGCGGGCCGATGCTGGTGGTGGCGATCCTCGGCCTGCTGGTCAACATCGGCTCCTTCCTGGTGCTGCATGGCGGCGACCGTGAGAGCCTCAACATGCGCGGCGCCATACTGCATGTGCTCGGCGACCTGCTCGGCTCGGCCGCGGCAATCGTGGCGGCGATCGTCATTCTGGCGACCGGCTGGACCCCGATCGATCCGATCCTGTCGGTGCTGGTCTCGCTGCTGATCCTGTCCACGGCATGGTCGCTGATGCGCGCGGCCGCCCACGTCCTGCTCGAAGGGGTGCCGCCGAGCCTCGACCGGGACCTGATCGCCAGCGACATCGCGACGACGGTCCAGGGGGTGCGCGAGGTGCACCACATGCATATCTGGTCGATCGACGGCACCAGCAGCATGGCGACGCTGCATGCCTGCCTCAACGAGGGCGTGGACGCGCACAAGGCGGTCAGCGCGATCAAGAAGCGGCTTGCGTCGGAGCATGGCATCAGCCATGCCACGGTGGAACCTGAATTCGGCCAGTGCGCCGACGACGGCGACGAGCACGACCATGGTCATGACCATGATCACCACCAGGGGCATGACGCGGCTTTGCATCATGGCCACCATCACTGACGCAGGGAACCCAAGCGCCTTGAATCCGAGCTCGACGACCCCTGGCCACGCCGGGACAGCATAATGGATCGCGATACCAAGAACGCCGCCATCGCCGCGCTGTCGATCATGCTGCTGTTCGGCATTGCCGTTTATTTCCTGCCAAACATCATGCTGGCCCTCGGCGGCCTTTCGACCGTGCTCGCCGGCATCTTCGGCACCGCGTTCGTGCTGGCGTTTTTCTTGGTGTTCTGGCTGCGCGCGCGCAGCCAACGCAAAAATCAGAGCAAATAAGGGAAGTTCGACATGCGCATTCTGATCACGGGCGCCGCCGGCATGGTCGGCCGCAAGCTCATTGCACGGCTGGCAAAGGACGGCAGGCTGCGCGGCCAGAAGATCTCCGCGCTCGACCTGCACGACATCGTACCGCCACAGGCGCCGGCCATCGATGGCGTCAGCATCCACAGCCATACCGGCGATCTCGCCGAGGCGGGCGCCGCCGAGAGGCTGGTCGCGTCGCGGCCCGACGTCGTGTTCCATCTCGCCGGCATCGTATCGGGCGAGGCGGAAGCCAATTTCGATCTCGGCTACCGCGTCAATCTCGACGGCACGCGCGCCTTGTTCGATGCCGTCCGCCTGGCTGGGTTTGCGCCGCGCGTCGTGTTCACCTCGTCGATCGCGGTGTTCGGCGCGCCGTTCCCGGACGTCATTCCCGATGAATTCCACACGACGCCGCTGACCTCCTACGGCACGCAGAAGCAGATGAGCGAGGCGCTGCTGGCCGACTATTCCAGGCGCGGCTTCTTCGACGGCATCGGCATCCGGCTGCCGACCATCTGCGTGCGGCCGGGCAAGCCGAACAAGGCGGCCTCCGGCTTCTTCTCCGGCATCATCCGCGAGCCGCTGAACGGTCAGGAGGCGATCCTGCCGGTGCCGCGCACCGTCGTCCATACCCACGCCAGCCCACGCTCGGCGGTGAATTTCCTGATCCATGCGGCCGGGATCGACGGCGCCGCCGTCGGGCCGCGCCGCAACTTGACGATGCCAGGCGTCGCCGTCACCGTCGGCGAGCAGATCGAGGCGCTGGAACGCATCGCCGGGCCGAAGGCGGTGAGCCTGATCCGCGAGGAGCCGGACGAGACGATCTGGGCGATCGTCAAGGGCTGGCCGACGCGGTTCGAGGCGCGGCGGTCAAGGGAACTCGGCTTCAGTGCCGAGAAGAGCTTTGACGAGATTATCCGCGCTCATATCGAGGATGAACTCGGCGGCAAGGTGTATTGATATTCAGGTGATGCCGGCCTGCGAACGGCTGATACCTGCGCTTCCGGTGCTCACGTACTTTAAGTACGCTCCGCTCCGGTTCTCGATATCAACCGTTCTCGGCACGGCCTGACCTGAATCTCAACACACCTTGGGGCGCTACTTCCGGGTCAAACGCCACCCGTCAGGCTCGCCGACAGCAGCAGCAGTCCGAACAGGAACACGAAGGCGGCGCCGCCGATCTCGACGATCGAATGGATGCGGTTGCCTATGCGGCCGTCGCCGGCGAAATACACCGCCCAGTTCTTTGCGGTCACCGCGATCGTGGCCAGCGCCGAGACGGTTATGGCGGTGCCGATCGACATCGCCAGCACCGACAGCAGGCCGCCGAGCCACAGGCCATTGAGCAGGGCGAAGCTGAGCACGATCAGCGCGCCGGAGCAGGGGCGGATACCGACCGCGGCCACCGCCGTCCAGGCGGTGCGCCAGTCGAAGCGGTCGCCCGACAGCAGCGCCGGATCTGGCGCATGCGAGTGGCCGCAGGTCTCGCAGACCTCGCCCGCCGCGTGCGCGTGATCGTGCGCGCCATGATCGTGGTGATGGTCATGCGCGCCGTGGTCATGGTGATCGTGCGAATGGTCATCCCCATGGTCGTGATGTTCATGCCCATGCAGCGCGTTCGCCGAATGGCTGTGAGCGGCATGCGAATGGCCCGTGTGACCTGTATGACCGGCATGCGAATGGCCCGCATGGGAATGCCCCGCGTGAGCCGCCGACAGGCTGTAGGCGGGACCTCTGCCGAACAGGCGCAGGACGGAGGGGCCGAGCTTGCGCCACAGCAGCCAGGCGCCGAACAGGGTGACGAAGACGAAGCTCATGATCTCCATGAACCAGGCCGCGTCGGTCATCGAGACGGCGGTGCCGCGCAGGACGAAATAGGCGACTGCCATGACCGCGACCGCGGTCAGGCCCTGCAGCAGGGCCGAGACAAACGACAACAGGATGCCACGCCGCAGCGCCACTTCGTTGGCGACCATGTAGGACGAGATCACCGCCTTGCCGTGGCCGGGGCCGGCGGCGTGGAAAATGCCGTAGGCGAAGGACAGGCCGATGAGCACCCAGAGCTTGCTGTTGTCCTGGCGCATCGCCTTCATCGCCGTGGCGAGCGCGCGATAGAATTCCTGCTGCCGCAGATTGATCCACATCAGGATGTGGGCGAACGGGCCGGTGGTCGGCGCCATGCCATCGTTGACGCCGATGCCAAGCGAGCTCTGGGCATGAGCCGAGCCGGCGAAATGCACCATCGCGAAGCTGATGGCCAACAGGCCGAATGCCAAACGCAGGGACGGTCTCATCACCGGGTTCATCCTTCTGGCTGACAGGTCAGTTCGAGCTTGGTGGCAAAGATCTTGCTCATGTCGGTGCCTGTCGGGTCGTTGAAGAAGGCGTCCGTCAGGGTCTTCTGGTTTTCCTTGATGGCCTCATCCGGGTCGGGGCGGACCACCTTGTCGGTGCAGTTCGGGGGCAGGCCCTCGACCGTGATGTTGGCGTCCTCGGTGAAATCGATCGCCGTGTAGAAGGTCGGATCGTAGACGCCGATATCGATCTTGCCGGCGAGCTTGATCGGCGCCTTCGGTTCGGACTCGAACAGGATGATCAGCTGGTCGTTGTCGAAATTGGCCATCAGATGCGGCGGCGGCGTCATCGGCACGTCCTTGCCGTCCTGGGTGACGAGCTGGAAGTAGTTGAATTCGGCCAGCGAGGCGTGGACCGTGTCGGCGACCTCCTTCAACTCCTTGTCGTCAAGCTTCAGGTCGGAATTCTTGTCGAACTCCATCATGACAGTGCTGGAAAACAGATCATCGAAGCGCCAGAGATGGCGCAGCGCTTTCACGCTTTGGTGATCCGGGGAGAGGATCACGTCGAGGCGGGCCTCGGCGAAAACGTGCGGATGCACCTCGGCCGGTCCAACGGCGGTCAATGTCGCCGCCAAGGCCGAAGCCAGCATGATTGCGTGCCGTCTCAGATGCATTCGCGGTCGCGATTCCCTTGGCTTCGGAGAGAAGTCGACAGTTACCAGAAAGGGGGCGAAAATGGGACCGCGCCGCAATTGAAGGCGGTCATGCGGTTTCGCGCGTCCTGAACCACTGGACCAGGAAATCGACGAAGACACGCACCTTGGCGGGCAAATAGCGCCGGTGCGGATAGACGGCGAAAATGCCGGCGCCCGACAGGGTGCGGTCATCCAGAACCGTCACCAGCCGGCCGCTCGCAATATCCGGCACGGCGATGAAATCCGGCAGGATGGCAAATCCCAATCCCGACAGGGCAGCAGCCCGCGCCGCCATCGGGCTGTTGACTTCGATCGGGCCGGAGACCGAGACGCTTACCGTATCCTCGCCGTCTCCCTTGAATTGCCAGTTGTTCAGGCCGCGGCCATTGGTGTCGACGATGCAGGGCATGCGGCCGAGGTCCTGCGCGCGCACCGGCATGCCATGTTTTGCGATGAGTTCGGGAGATGCGCACAGCCGTGTCGAAAACGGCGCCAGACGCCTGGCGATCAGCGACGAGTTCTCCAGGCGCGAGATGCGCACCGCGAGATCGAAGCCTTCCTCGACGAGGTCGACGAAGCGGTCGTCCAGCTGGATGTCGAGCACGATGTCGGGATATTGCTTGGCGAAGTCGATCAGCGACTGGCCGATCGGCGCGTCGGCGAAGGTGCGCGGCGCAGACAGCTTGATCCTGCCGCGCACGTCGCCGGACGATTCACGCACGGCATCGGCAAGACTGTCGACCTCGCGCACGATCTCGGAGGCGCGGCGATAATAGGTGTGGCCGGCCTCGGTCATCGAGAACTGGCGGGTGGTGCGGTTGAGCAGCAGCGCGCCGAGCTCGTCCTCCAGCTCGCGCACATATTTCGACAGCAGCGCCTTGGAGCGGCCGATCTTGCGCGCCGCCGCCGAAAAGCCCTCGGCCTCGACCACGTCGATGAAGGCGCGCATGCGGGTCAGTGTGTCCATGAATCAGGCCTTTCGTGCGGCGTCGAGTTTCGGCCGAGCCGTATCAGGGCAATGTCGCCGCCGGAAGGGCCAGCGACAGGCCGGCCCACCGGTATCTTGCGAGGGTGCAGAAGGGGGTCGAGAGGGTCGTGCGTGCCTGTCATCGTTCGATATCCGGATACGGTGAACCAACATTGTTCGATGCCGGAATTTTTACAACCTGCGATACGATTTTTATTGATTGTGAATCTCTCTGCCCCTATATCGCGCTTGCCCAAAGTCGCACGTGCCTGTGGGTGTCCGCCGATCCTCTGAATGGTGAGGGAAATCGGTAAGGTAACTGGAGCCAACCCCTCCAGTCGGTTTAGCGGCCAACCGCCAGACCGAGGACACCTTGAAGCAACGACGGTGCGGGCCTTTCTGGTTCTCTGCCGGTTGTCCAAAGACCGGGGTTACTGAAGAGGCACACCATCATTGCCGGCAGTGCGGAACGGGGTTCTCCCAGTCCAAGCCAAGGCAGACAAAGCGAACCGAAGCCGGGCAAGGCCAAGGTTCATCGCCGCGAGACGGCGTTTCATGGTTCCGGGGTCTCCACCGGCTGGTTCCATGGATTTCCGTCCCGCCTTTGTCCACCGCGTGTTCGCGAGGCCGACAGCCCGCGTCCGCACCCTTGTGCGCGCCGAAAGGCGTGATGGAGAAACCCGATGGCCACGCAGCGCATCCTCGACTTCCTCGCCACCCGACGTCCGACCGGTCCTTGCCTCGTCGTCGACCTCGATGTCGTGCGCGACAATTTCCGCGCCTTCGAGAAGGCGCTGCCCGATTCCAGGATCTACTATGCGGTGAAAGCAAACCCGGCGCCGGAAATCCTGCGCCTCCTTGCTGCGATGGGCTCGTCCTTCGACACCGCTTCCGTTGCCGAAGTCGAGATGGCGATGGACGCCGGTGCGCCGGCGGACCGCATCTCCTTCGGCAACACCATCAAGAAGGAGCGCGACATCGCGCGCGCCTACCAGCTCGGTATCAAGCTGTTCGCCGTCGATTGCGTCGAGGAGGTCGAGAAGATCGCCCGCGCCGCTCCAGGCGCCCGCGTGTTCTGCCGCGTGCTGACTGATGGCGAGGGCGCCGAATGGCCGCTGTCGCGCAAGTTCGGCTGCGTGCCTGCGATGGCTGTCGACGTGCTGCGCCATGCCAAGGCGCTCGGGCTCGACGCCTATGGCGTGTCGTTCCACGTCGGCTCGCAGCAGACCGACCTGACGGCCTGGGATCGCGCGCTGGCCGACGCCAAGACCGTGTTTTCGACGCTCGCCGAGGAAGGCATCGTCTTGAAGATGGTCAATATGGGCGGCGGCTTCCCGACGCGCTACCTGCGCGACGTGCCGGCGGCCCAGGCTTATGGCCAGGCCATCTTCTCGGCGCTGCGCAAGCATTTCGGCAACGCCATTCCCGAGACCATCATCGAGCCGGGCCGCGGCATGGTCGGCAATGCCGGCGTCATCAAGTCGGAAGTCGTGCTGATCTCGAAGAAGGCGGACAACGACAATGTGCGCTGGGTGTTCCTCGACATCGGCAAATTCGGCGGCCTGGCCGAGACGATGGACGAGGCGATCCGCTATCCCCTAGTGACCGCGCATGACGGCACGGAAACCGCGCCTTGCGTGCTCGCCGGCCCGACCTGCGATTCGGCGGACGTGATGTATGAGAAGACGCCCTATCCGCTGCCTCTGTCGCTGACCATCGGCGACGAGGTGCTGATCGAAGGCACCGGGGCCTACACGACCACCTATTCGGCGGTCGCCTTCAACGGCTTCGAGCCTCTCCGATCCTACGTGATCTGACGGTTCGAAAGAACCGTCGGATCATCCCAGGTGGGCGTTTGTCGCCCATCCGGGCTCGCCTGTGGAACAGTCTCCGCTCGTGAAGGGATCGCGGAAATGGACATTGCAAATTTCGTTGTCGAAGGCGCTGCGCGCGACATCTCCCCTTCAGAGGTGGAGATGGTCACGAACTGGCCGGAGGGGTTTGTCTCAGCCGCCTCGACGTCTCTTGGACCGCATGGGGCTAGCGCTTCACGCGCGGCGAACCCCTCTGTCGCCTTCGGCGACATCTCCCCCTCGAGGGGGGAGAGTGCCCGTGCTTTCGCCATCGTTGCCGAAACGCCTGATGACATCGCGGCGCGCGAGGCGTTGCTCGATGCCGCCATGGGGCCGAAGCGCAAGACGAAGTCGTCGGAGAAGCTGCGGCGGGGCCGGCGGCCCTCGGAAGGCCTGGCTTTCGTCGCGCGCGACGCATCGGGCGCCGTGATGGGCACGGTGCGGCTCTGGGACGTCACGCTGGGCGAGGGCGGTCCGGCAGCACTGTTGCTTGGGCCCCTGGCGGTCGCTCCTTCGCTCAAGAGTGCCGGCATCGGCTCGGCGCTGATGCGCCATGCGGTCGCCGAAGCCGCGCGTCTCGGCCACGCGGCGATCCTGCTGGTCGGCGACGCGCCCTATTACGGCCGCTTCGGCTTCTCAGCCGCAAAGACCGGTTCGCTGGCCATGCCGGGCCCGTATGAGCGGCATCGGCTGCTCGCGGTGGAACTGGTGGAGGGCGCGCTCGACGGCGTCCATGGCACGCTGAAGGCCGCGGGGCGCAAGCTGAAGGCGCCGACGCTGGCGGCCTGAGGCGCTGAGCCCCAAACGAACGAAAAACGCCGCCCGAAACGGCGGCGTTTTCGTCCCGAGAACAGTCTCGGCGGTCTTCTGTCTCAGCCGATCAACTGGCTGAGCGCCATGGCGACAGACATGTCGCCTTCGACCTTTATCTTGCCGGTCATGAACGCCATGGTCGGGTTGAGATCGCCCGATATCAGCGAGTCCAGATCGTCGAGCGAGAGCTTGATGGTGCAGTCGGCGGGGCCATCGGTGGTCGAGACATCGGCGCCGTCGATGACGATGACGCCATCGCTGCCGGTGTCGAATTTCACGGAACGATCGAACCCGCTGCTGGCCACGCGCGACCTGATCTTGTCGGCAATCTCCTGAACGCTCACGCTGTTCTCCTGTCTGGTTGCATCTGCCTGTTCGGTTGCATCTGTCGCGCCCCGGCATGATCCGCCCGAGACCCATGCATCTTCGGGGCCACGGTCGCTGCCGCATATAGCTTTGGATTGACGTTTACGTCAACGCGGATTGCAGGGCCTGGTTCCTATCGCCGCAGCCGGGCGAGGAGCCGATCACCGTCCCTGGCCAGTGGTATCCCGATGGCTCAATGCGACTTGAACGCCTTGGTCATCTCGGATGCCGTGGCGCCGGCCTCCTGCCGGCGGCGCAGCCAGTTGTCGCGAATCTCATCCTTGCTCAGGAAATTGACCTGATCGACCAGAACCTCATGCACCAGTGTGGCGCCGACGCGTGTGTTGACGGTATCGCGGATCGCGGCGCGGAAGGCGTCGAGGTCGATCGTCTCCTTCTTGGTGAAGTCGATCTGCGGATTGGAATAGAGGTAGGAATAGACCTGATCGGTGATCAGCGCCTCGGCCGGGATCGACAGTTTCTTGATCTGCTCGGGTTCGACCGTGTAGACCAACTTGGTCAGGAAATAACCGTCGATCCTGGCGTTTCGGATCAGCGGCACAGAGATGACCTCGGTCTTGACGTAGTCCAGTCCGCCCAGCATCGGCTTCGGCTTTTCGCCGACGCCGCGGTCGCCGGCGGCCTGGAACGAATAGAACACCGCGCCGAGCGTGGCGACGCAGATCCAGACCGCGATGGCGATGACCTTGACCATTCAGGCACCCGAGCCGGCGACCACCGCGCGCTAACCGCGCGCCCGGCCGAACTCGCCGGCGGAATAAGTGCCGTCGGTTTCGGCGCGCTGGATGGCGGTGCGCAACAGGCCTGCGACCTCGTTGACGGCGCTCAGATGCGCCAGGATCGCCGCCTCGTTCTTCGCCAGCTTCTGGCGAAGCCGGACAAGACCTTCGCGGTGCTGTTCGAGGAACTCGGCTTCGCTGCCGCCGCGCATGGCACGGGTCAGTTCATAGAGATAGCGGCTCTTGCGCGCGTTCGATGCCTTGAGATCGTAGCCGGTGTCGCTGCGCAGCCCGGCCGTCTCTTGCTCGACGACTTCCTCGATGCGGCCGATGATGGCGGCAAGGTTTCCGGGCCGCGCGAGTGCGACCGGGGCTTCCGATGTGGCCGTGCGCGCCGGCAGGTTGGCGGTGAATTCCGAAAAGTCGGCCATGGCGTTTCCCAGTCTAGATCTTGATGTCTGTCTTTGTGGTCGTTTCATCGCCGGTCATGGACCTGGCGGCCTTGCGCTGCAGCTCCTGGACGAGCGAGGTGGACAGACGGCTCTGCCGGTCGATCTCGGTCTTTTCAGGCCCGCCGGAGACCGGGCCGATCGGCACCTTGCGCTTGCCTTCGAGATAATGGTCGGCGAGCAGCGACTTGGCGATGCCGATGTCACCACGCTCGGCCATGACGTCGGCGACGCGCTCGGCGAGCTGCGATTTCCACATGTCGCCGGCCAGGCCCTTGCCGTACACGCCCTCGGTGTCCTTGGGCATCATGTTCTGGATGAAGGTCTGGAGCACCATGGCTTCGAATTTCTTGAACTTCTTGGATGGATCGGCCGCCATGGCCTGGTCGGCGGTGGCGCGCGACAGCATCGTCCCGGCCGAAGCGGCCTCGACCGAAAAGCTGCCGGCAACGCCGCCCGCATGCCTGGTCAGTGCGGCGCGCGCGGCCGCGAGATCCGCCGGCTCGGCTGCTCGGACAACATCCATCACGATGTCGCTGGGGGGAGAGATCGCCAAGAAAGTCCGCCTTTTGTCGGTTTTCCTTGGCCAGACCATGCCTCAACAAGCTTGTGGCAGGCTTGCGGGGGAGGAAGGAAGGCCAGGGTTCTCTGCATCCAGCCGCGTAGCCAGATTTTCAACAACGCATGTCGCGTAAAAAGTGGCTTCCGGTTTTGGGAGAACGACCTGCAGAAAGCGTCTCGCCCGAATCCGTTCGAACGCGAGGGGCTTCAGGACGGGGGAAGACCGGCCCTCGACAGCATTTCAAGGAACCGGGAATGGTGATGATCCTTCACATAGCGCGGCACAAAGCCAGGGCAGACATTGCTCAGATTGAGATGCGGAAGTTGTGACAGGCAATGATGGATGGCCCGCGACGCTTCATCGCGATTGCCGGTTGCGGCCGCGGCTGCGGCCCAATAAAGCGCGCCACGAACGAAGCCCGGCTTTGTCCTGACC
The DNA here is from genome assembly GCF_006443035.1 of Mesorhizobium sp. B1-1-6. Lineage (NCBI taxonomy): Bacteria > Pseudomonadati > Pseudomonadota > Alphaproteobacteria > Hyphomicrobiales > Phyllobacteriaceae > Mesorhizobium > Mesorhizobium sp. B1-1-6. Next base: position 18,949 of record NZ_VFWR01000027.1, read on the forward strand.
ACCTTGCGCGCGACCTCGAGCGCCCGCTGATCGTCTCCGCCGGCAAACAGCGCCATAACGAGCCCGTGGTGACGCCAGTAGTCGATGACGTCATGGGTTCCCAGCCGGATCGCCTCGTTCGCCTCGCGCACGGCTTCGCTGACCTGCCCGCGCAGCGCGAAGAGCATCGCAATATCGCCGTGGCCGCTCGGATAATTTGGGTTGAGGCTGATCGCGTGCCGGCATTCGACGATCGCCTCGTCGATACGACCGCAACTTTCGAGAGCGAATGACAAGATGCACCGGGCAATTTCATCGTCCGGCACCGCCCGCACCGCGGCCTCGGCAAGCGCCAGCGTATACTCGATATTGCCCTGCTCGCGGGGCAGCGCGCCAAACGCGATGCCCATGGAAATCATGATCGAGAGCGTCCGCTTCGCACGGGCGTTGTCGGGCCCTGTCGAGAGCGCCTTCGTCGCAAGTTCCATCCCGACCAGCAGCGAGTCGTGGGTCATCTCAAAATATTTCATGAGCGCCTCGTTCACCAACCTGCGCACTTCAGGGGGACCAGGCGGACTCTTGTCGCGGACCTTCCAGTTGGTCAGTTGAAGTTCGAGGATCACCGCCAGAACGACGGACTGGGCGATCCTGTCCTGGAATTCGAGCGCATTCTCGGACTGGCCGTCGAACTTCTGGGCCCAGACATGATGACCGCCGACGGCATCGACAAGCTGGATATTCACCCTCAACCCATTGCCGGATCTCTGGATGCTGCCGCTGAGCACATATTGTGCCCGCAGCGCTCCCGGCGCGTTACCTTCTTGGCGCAGGCCGACCTTATCTGTGGGGGGAACCGCGGAGAGCACGACATAGTCGGCCACCTCGGAAAGGGCTGTCGTGATGTCCTGGACCAGTCCCTTGGAGAAAAAATTGTCGCCTTGTTTTCCGGTCAGATTGGTGAAGTCGGCAACGCCAATGGAGGGGTGTCCGAGGCGATGGCTGGCCGCAACACCACTTGCCGACGGCGCGTGTGGCGCCGTGTCGGAAGCAAGCAGCAGGGACTGCCATAGTGCCCGCGTCTCTGGGCCGGCTTCGACGCCGAACTCCTTCTTCAGCATGCTTCTGCAAGCCTCGTATGTCCTGAGCGCCTTGTCGCGTTGACCACAAGCAAGGAGCAATTCCATCTTGAGCCGATAGGATTCTTCCCGCGCCGGATCCATGGCCAGGACGCGATCGGCCAGGACGAGGCCCGCTTCAGCGTCGACGAGGCGAGCCAGTTTCTCGAACGATTCAAGCGCACGACCGAGCAACCTGTCGCGTTCCGACGCGACCCAGTCGTCGAAGCCATTGCTTCCCACATGGAGCCCGTCGAGGAACGGGCCGGTGTAGTTCGCCAGGGCCTTTTCGAGTTCCTGCGCGGAGCGGGCCGATAGACCCGTCTCGAACTCCTCCACATCGACCCGAAACGCCTCTGGCCTGAGGTGGATCAACTCTCCGGTGGAATGGATAAGATCGACACCCGAGAGATCGCGGCGCAGGACGCTGAGGGTTTGGCGAAGACTGTTGCGCGAATGCCCGCCATCGCTGTCGCCCCATAGCAGGTCAGCCAGTTTTTCCCGCGTCGCTGCCATGCCCGGACATCGGGCCAGATAAGCAACGATTGCCGGGCCGCGTTTCCCGACCAGTCGAAGCGGGCCAGTTGTTTCAATACGGAAGCCGCCGAAGAGTGAGATTCTATTTGCAGCGCCGCCGTCGTCACTTTGCATCTGCTGCCTCAGCCTGACGAAATTCTAACGCAAATCTAACGTTCCGCAATCGTCCGTCACCGCGCTTCAAGCGCTCCCGTGACGGCAGGTCATTTAGACTTCGCTAAATTAGGCGGCCAAGTCAACGCAATGCTTGGTTCAAGGGGGGCGCGTGTCCAGAACAAGAGCCAATTTGCTGCTGCTCCTTGCAGCCGCATTGTGGGGCTTCGGCAACGTCTCGCAAAAGACGGTGCTGGTCCATCTCGACGCCATGAGCGCGGTAAGTCTGCGTTGCCTGATCGGCGGGCTGCTGGTGCTGCCCTTTGTCTTGACCGAAAGGCGAGTGGCGATCGGGGCGGGCTATTTTCCGAGCCTGGCCAGGGTGGGCGCGCTGTTCGCCATCTCCATCACGCTTCAGCAGCTTTGCTATGTCGGAGCCTCGGTCACCAATGCAAGCTTTCTGGTGAGCACGGCAACCGTAATGACACCATTGGCCGCCTGGTTGCTCGTCGGCGAGCGTCCGACAGCGGGCCTCACGATCGCTGCCGGGCTGACCCTGGTCGGAGCCCTGCTTTTGTCGGATGGGATCGGCGGCCTCGGCAGCGGCGATCTCACCGCAATCCTGTCGGCTGCCTGCTATGCGCTCTGGGCGGTCGAGCTCGGCCGGCACATGCAGGCCCATGCGCGGCCGTTCACCGCCGCCGCGGCACAATTTCTCGGCGCCGCAGTCTTCGCCCTGCCGCTCGGGGCAATGCAAGGCAACCTGTCGCTGGCCGCCGCATTCGCAGCCGGTCCGGAATTGGCGATACTCGGCGTCTTCTCCACCGCGATAGCCTTCGGCATACAGACGGTTGCCCTCCGCTTCACGCCGGCCAGCCACGCCGCCGTGATCGTCAGTGCCGAAAGCGTCTTCGGGGCGCTGGGCGCGGCGATCTTTCTGGGCGAGCGGAGTTCGTGGCCGGGCGCCTTGGGAGCAGCGATCATTCTCGGTGCGATCCTTTCCGTGGCACGATCGAACCGAGCGCCGCAGGCACGTGAGTCCTTGCGGACCGCTTCCAACCAACGCTTCGACATTGCCCCTGCCTTTGCAACAGCGCCGGCAAGCGGGGCAGGCGAACGCCGCGTCAACAGTTCAGGTCCGGTGGAGGAATGCGATGACCGCTGCCGCTGATGCGACGGTCGCCGTGTCGATCGCGGCCGGACAGGCCGCGGGGGCGCTGCGATGAACGCGTGGACAGTCCTTCTTCCGCTCGCACATTTGAGATCGGCCCTTGGTGCCCGCATGAAGGGACCCGGCGGCTATTACAACAGTGGCAACGCGCTTGGCCTCATCGTAGGTCTTGCAACCCAAATTGCGGCCGCGCCAGTCGGCCCGCATGAGGAAAGCGCTGTCATCGCGGCGGTGATGGACTATTTCGCGGGCAGCCATGGCACTGTTGCGCTCACCTTGGCTACCCTCGTCTTTTTCTGCGGCGGCGAAGCCTACCACCGGGCTTGGGCAAAGCCGGATGTTCCCGATCCCACCCTCAATCGTCTGGGCGACTTCCTCTCGGGACTAGGCGCAATCGGGCTCGGCATCGCGCTCTTGCTGCTCGGCGACCCGCTGCTTGCGGCGACGTCCGGCCTGCTGCATGCGCTCGGCAAGTTCGGCAGCACCTTTCACAGGCCGGGCAGGCCGGTTCCGGTGTGGCCGACCGCCTGGCCCGATCCGTTCCGCAGTGCGGTGCTCGCCAGCAGGTTGCCGGCAGTGGTGGCGACAACCGTCGCCCTCGGCCAGGCTTTGCCGGTAGTCTGGTCGGGCGAGTCCTTCGCGGCACTCATCATGCCGCTGACGTTACTCGGCTGTTATCTCTTGTGGACCAAGGCCGATCTGCTGCTGTTCGGCGTTGGGTCCAAGGTCCCTCGTCAAATTTCCACATGTTGAAAATGGGCGGCTTTGACAACGATCGGTTGTCGAGATGGAGAATGGCATGTTCATAGATATGTATCAGGACGCCGGTCCCTCTTCTGGAGCGGTCTCCTTTCGCGGGCGGGTGCAGCCGATAGGCGGGGCCAATCTTTTTTCGCCGACAAAGCCATCGGGAAGGGGGCTGGCAAAGCGAGCCAATTCACTCCTGAGACTGGCGGGGATACTTGCAGCTTCTGCGTTCTGGAATCTCCCGGCGCATGCAGCGAATGTCGACGTTGCCATCGTGTTCGCGGTCGACTTCTCGTCATCGATTGATCCAAAGATCGCCGATCTGCAACGCGAGGGACATGCCGCGGCACTCACTTCGCCCGAGATCATCGCCGCCATCGGCCGGAATTACGTCGGCTGCATCGGCGTGGCCTACTTTGAATGGTCGAGCCCCGGACACGCACGCACCATACTGCCGTGGACAAGCATCTGCGGACTGGAAGATGCAAGAGCGGCGGCGGCGGAGATCAGCAGGAAAGGGGATACCGGCGTCATCCGTCGAGGGCGATCCGGAACATCGGTTTCCTCGGCTATCGACATTGGCAGTCTTCTGCTGGACCAGTTTCCTGGAAATGCCGCCAAGAAGGTCATCGATATCTCTTCCAATGGTGAGAACAACGACGGACTTCCTGTTCAGCCGAGCAGGCTGAACGCCATTGCCAAGGGATATACGATCAACGCCATCGCCATTCCCGCCGAAGACGACGATCCTGACAATTCGCTGGCATCCTATTTTGCCAAATCGGTCATTGGCGGCTCCCAGGCCTTCGTCATGACGCCGAAAGGGCCAAACGACTACAGCACGGCGCTTCGCCGCAAGCTGGTCACGGAAGTAAGCATGAACAACGAAGGGCAATTCCCGCAACCGGCGGACGGGCGCTCTTCCTCAACCGTAATTCCGGACAGTGGCGCATTGCTGCACGTCCGCGTAGGGGCCGAGAGCAGACGGCGGCTCCTGGCATCTATCCACGGCCGCTCGTCGATCTTGACCTCGGCCCGGTCGATCGGGGCACCCCAGGCGGCTCCGACGATCCGATAATCGCCGCAGATATGAGTCACCCGAGCCGGCGCCGATTTGAGGCCGGCTCAGCCGCGGCGACCCTCATGCCACCGCGGCGGTGGGACGCGGCTCATCCGATCGAGCGGAGCACACCACCGTCGACGCGCAACGCGGCGCCGGTGGTCGCCGAGGCCTGCTCGGAGCAGGTGTAGACGACCATGTTCGCGACTTCCTCGGTTGTCGCGAACCGGTTGATGAGCGTGGTCGGACGCAGCGATTTCAGGAAATTATGCTCGGCGTCCGTTTGCGTGATGCCCTGCTCCTTCGCGGTGGCCTTCATCCAGTCGCCAAGAATCTCGGAGTCGGTCGGCCCCGGCAGGACAGCGTTGACCGTGACGCCGGTGCCACCGACAAGTTCGGCCAGCCCGCGCGACACGGCCAGCAACGCGGTCTTGGTCATGCCGTAGTCGATCATCTCCTTGGGGATGGCGAGCGCGGACTCGCTGCTCATGAAGACGACCCGTCCCCACCCGCGCTCGACCATACCCGGCATATAGTGGCGCGCGGCGCGCACGCCGCTCATCACGTTGAGCTGGAAGAGGTCGAGCCATGCGGCGTCGTCCTGCTCGAAGAAGCCATTGGGACGCGCAGTGCCAACATTGTTGACGAGGATGTCGGCATCCGGCGCCTGTGCCGCGAGCGCCGCCGAGCCCTCGGCTGTCGCGAGATCGGCGGCAATGCCGGTGAGGTCGGCGCCAGGCAGCAGCGCGCGCAGTTCCCGGAGCGTCGCGGCGACCCGCTCTTCAGTACGTCCATTGACGACGACGGCGGAGCCTGCGCGCGCCAGCCCTTCGGCGATCGCGCGACCGATGCCGGCGGTCGATCCGGTGACGATGGCCTTTCGGCCCTTGAGTTCGATGTTCATGCCCTTGATCTCCGATTATAGGTGGCCAGACGACCGGACGGATGGCCCGGAGGTCAGCTGATGGCGCTCAGCTAGATAAGCCGCGCGAGCGCACGCAGGCGTTCCGATGCTAGTGCCGAAGGATGCCGAGCCCGGTGCTTGCCTAGCGGCCGAACATACGGGCCAATGCCTGGCCAACAGCCCCAAATCTCATGGTGGAATAGCTCATCGCGCTTCTCCTTCGGGCGGACGCATCGCCGCTGCCCCACGCCAAGAGGTAGGCATGCCCAGGCGCGCCATGCAGTCGGAAGACACGCACTACGGTGGTGCGAAATCGCACCGGAGGCTTCACGTGACGACGCGAACTTCTCCATGATCGACTGGGACGGTATCCGTTACTTCTTCGCAGTCGCGCGCGACGGTTCGGTCCGAGCGGCGAGCAATGGATCAGGCGCCGCTGCCCGCATCATTCAGATGGCGACTGTCTCGCGAACCTGATCGGCCGCCGCATCCAGAAAAGCCTGCGCGAGGTCCGGGTCGTTGACCACCCGCGAGAGCATGACCGCGCCGACCATTGTCGAGAGAACGGCCATTGCCTTGTTGCCGCCCTTTTCGCCGTCGTCCTCGCCAACCCAACTGCCGAGCATCTCGAGATACTCCCTGATGCCGGCCTCGAATGAGGCCTTTACCTCGGCGCCTTGCCTGGCCGCATCCGAGCCGAGCGCGACGACCGGGCAGCCGTCCATCTTTTCCGCGCGATGATCCATACTGAGGTAGAATGAGATCACCCCGTCGAGCGGTTTCCCAGGGTTTGCCGCTGTCGCGGCCGACCACTTGTCGGTGGCGCTTTCCATCGCGCGCCTGGATGCCTGCGCCGCCAGGTCGTCCTTTGACTCGAACTGCTTGTAAAAGGCGCCCTGGGTCAGCCCGGCGCCCTTCATCAGATCCTTGAGGCCAATGCCGTCAAAGCCTCGCTCCCGAAAAAGGCGGCTTGCCACATTGATCACGGTTTCGCGGTTTTCCGCGGCCTGAGTGCGACTTACGCGCATCGCCATCTCCTTTTTAGATTGCATTCGTAATCTATACATTATATAGAGGTCGAACGCAATCCAAAAAAGGAGATATGAGATGATCCGCAAAACCCTGAGTGCGTCGGTTCTGGCCGCGATGTTTCTTGCGAACCCGGCTTTTGCCGAGGAAGCGACCATCGGACGGCCGATCGAAGCTGCCAGCCTGCACGAGGGACAGCTCGACATGGTGGTCTACTACGTCCCGGTCAACGGCGGCCTGCTGGAGGTCACCGCCACCTTCGCGCCGAAGATCGGAGGTGATCCGCTGCGCTTCGTCATGGGCCTTGCTGACGGCGACTCCGTGGCCTTTTCCATGCCGGGCCACCAGGATTCGCTTTACGCGTTCTCAAGGTCGGGCGAGGAGGTCACGATCTCGACCGAGACCGACACATACCTGCGAGCCGACGCGACAATGCGCTGACGCGCAGACCCTGCGTGGCGTCGGCTGCGTCCGAACAGCTCGCCACAGGTACCTTCGATCGCGCTACCGAATGAGTTGGAGGAGAGTGATATGCTATATAGTTATTTTGTCGAGAAATCGATCCGAAAGAGCTTCGATGACGTCAACAATCATCGCTGGGATGCGGCGGTGAAAGCACTCGCGCCGCATGTCCATCATCGGGTTGGCGGCGCCCACGCGCTTGGTGGAGAGCGCCACGACAAGGAAGCCCTGCGCCGCTGGTTTGAACGCCTCGGCCGTGTTCTGCCCACCCTCCGTCTCACGGTCAATCACATCTGGGTGGAGGGCTGGCCATGGCATACCACTGTGTTTGCCCAGTGGGATGGCACCGCGACCCTGCTTAACGGCGACACGTCGTACATCAACCGAGGTCTCCACGTGTTTACCCTGCGGTGGGGCAGGGTCCATGCGCTCGAGGAATTTTACGATTCACAGGCAGCGGCTCGCGGTCTTGCCGTCCAAGCGGCAGCTGGCCTCGAGGAAGCTGCCGCCGAACAGATAACAAGCTAGCTGAAAAGTCGCCTTTTTACGATCCTCCGCAATGCGGAGGCTCGGCACATTCTTCGACAGGCTGTACGGGCGGCTTCTGGGTAGACGCGAAATTGCATCCATAGCCCGTACGAGGCGCAAAGCGGTCAGTCAGGATTCCGCTGCGAAGGCTTGCTTTGCGTCCAGACCTCCTCCTCTACTCCTGTCCCCGCTTCTGCGCGATCAGATCGAGGCGTTCGCGGTCGGAGCGTTCGCGTTCGTCGCGGTTGCGCACGTCCTTGTAGGCGCGCTCGACCATGTTGGTGCGCGCGGTTGCCGACGCGACGAGGCCGGCCTCCTTCCTGGCGCTTTCGAGGTTCGCCTCCTGGCGCACGACGGCCTGGGCGATGCGGCGGTGGTAGAGATCGGGGAAAAGGCCGGAGAGGGAATTGTCCTTGTCGAAATGCTCGACCAGTTCCTTGGCCTCGGCTTCGGCGGCATTTGCGGCGGCGAGGAGGGTGGCGTGGCGCGTCTCGTGCAGCGCCTTCAACTGTTCCTGAACCTTGACCAGCTTCTTCAGGCGGTCCTTGCGCGTGCTCATGTCACCTCGCCAGCGTCAGGTCGACAAAGCCGTCGACGAACAGCGACAGCATGGAGCCGACGGCGAAATAGAAGATGAGCATGCCGCCGGCGATGACGAAGGGCTGAGAGATGAAATAGATCGGGATCTGCGGCGTCAGCTTGTTGACGAAGCCGATCGTCAGGTTGACGAGAATGGCATAGGCGACGAAAGGGCTGCCGAGGCGGATGACCAGGAAGAAGGTGTCCGACACCGTGTCGGCGACATCGACCAGTGCCGCCTGCGGGTTGAAGAAGACGTTGACCGGCGCGACCGTATAGGACGTCACCAGCGCGCGTATGATCTCATGGTCGAAGTCGAAGACGAACAGCAGCAGCAGTGCCGAGAACGAGATCATGGCGGCGAGCGCCGCCTGCGGTTCGGGCTCCTCGATCGCTGGCCCGCCCGAGCCGCCATAGCCGATCAGCATGGCGATGGCCGACCCCATGAAGCGCAGGGCTTCCATGTAGAGCCTGGTCATGGCGCCGATCAGGCCGCCGACCAGGAGTTCGGAAACGATCATCGGCACCAGGATCTGCGGACGCGGATCGACGAAGGGAAAGATCTTGTCCCACAGGAAGGCGAGCAGGCCGCCGGTGGCGGCGACCGCAACGAACAGCCTGACCTGCACTGGGATGCGGGCGCTGGACAGGCCGGGCATCAGCATGAAGCAGGCGCCGATGCGGCAGAAGGCGAGGAACGCCGCGATGACGACCGCTTGCGAGAGAACGCTCACGATATGGTCCCGAGCACCCTGATCTCGACGCCCTTGGCGATTTCGACATGCGAGAGCACCGGCAGCGTGGTGAACAGCCGCTCGATGATCATGCGCACATAGGGGCGCGCGTCGGGCGCGGTGACGAGGACGAAACGCTCGCCGGCTTCGAGGAATTTCTTGATCGCCTTGGTGGCGTCCTGGCCGAATTCTTCCAGCTGGCGCGGATCGATATCGAACTCGCGCACCTCGCCCTTGGCGTCGCGCTTGAGGCTCTGGTGGAAGGCCAGGTCCCAGCGGTTGCCGAGACGCAACACCTTGAGCACGCCGCCCTCCGAAAGATCGCCGCAGATCTGCTGCGCCATGCGGATGCGGACATGCTCGACGATCTGCTCGGTGCGGCGCACATGCGGCGCGATCTCGGCGATGGCCTCGATGATCAGGTGCAGGTTGCGGATCGAGACACGCTCGGCCAGCAGCAGCTTCAACACTGCCTGCAGGCCGGGATAGGAGATGTGCGTGGTGCAGATCTCGTCGGCGAGCTTGCGGTATTCCTGATCCTGGCGCTCGAGCAGCGCCTTCATGTCCTTGTAGGACAGAAGCTGCGGCAGGTTGTTGCGGATGACCTCGGAGAGATGGGTGAGCAGCACCGACATGTTGTCGGCAAAGGTGTAGTTCTCGCGCTTCAGATCCTCGGCGAATGTTTCCATGACGGAATAGGCACGCATGCCGAAGGCCGGCTCGCGGATCTCCTCGCCCGGAATTTCGGGAACGTCGCGGTTGCCGAGCAGCACCATGATCTCGCCGACGCGCATCGAATATTCGGCGACCACCGTTCCGTGCACCTTGATCTGATAGCTTTTCGGCGGGATGGCGAAATCGTCGGCGACGCGCACTTCGGGCACGACGAAGCCATATTGCTGGGCGAACTTCTTGCGCATCTTGGCCATGCGGAAGACCAGCTCCTGATGCGAGACCAGCAGCCGGGTCGAAAGCTGCTTGCCGATCAGAAGTTCGATCTCGGCGGTGGCCAGCGAGGCCTTGACCGAGTTCTTCTCTTCCTCGGCCTTGGTCGCCTTCTCCTGGTTCTTCAGCGCCTCGGCCTCGGCCATGGCCCGGTTGTGGCGCATCGGAATGACATAGCCGAGGCCGGCCATGCCGCCGGCGAGCGCGAAGAAGGGGAAGAAGGGCAGGCCAGGCATCAGGCCGAGCAGCACCAGCAGCGCCGCCGCCACATAGAGCGCGCGCGGATGCGCGCCGAGCTGCCCGAACACGGCCTGGTTCGTCGAACCGCGCGTACCGCCCTTGGAAACCAGCAGGCCGGCGGCGAGCGAGACGATGAGCGCCGGGATCTGGGTGACCAGACCGTCGCCGACCGACAGCTTGATGAACACGTCGGCGGCCTCGCCCATGCCCATGCCGTGCCTGATATAGCCGATGGCGATGCCGCCGACGATGTTGATGGCGGTGATGATGAGGCCGGCGATGGCGTCGCCGCGGACGAATTTCGAGGCGCCGTCCATCGAGCCGAAGAAGGAGGATTCCTCTTCCAGCTCGCGGCGGCGCAACTGCGCTGTCTTGTCGTCGATCATGCCGGCGGAGAGGTCGGCGTCGATCGACATCTGCTTGCCGGGGATGGCGTCGAGGGTGAAACGGGCGCCGACCTCGGCGATACGGGTGGCGCCCTTGGTGATGACGATGAAGTTCACCACGATCAGGATCATGAAGACGATCAGGCCGATGACGAAATCGCTGGCCATCACCAGTTTGGAGAAGCCGGCGATGACGTAGCCGGCGGCGTGCGTGCCTTCATTGCCGTGCGACAGGATCATGCGCGTGGTGGCAATGTTAAGCGATAGCCGCAGCATGGTGGCGATGAGCAGCACGGTCGGAAACGAGGAGAAGTCGAGCGGCCGCTGGATCCACAGTGCCACCATCAGGATCAGCACCGAAAGGGCGATCGAGAAGGCAAGGCCGACGTCGATGAGAAAGGCCGGGATCGGCAGGAACAGCACGGCCAGGATGATGACGATGCCCAGCGCGAAGAAGACGTCGCGACCGTTCTTGGCCACGGCGCCGGGCTGGATGCTTTCGCTTATCGCCATTCTAGTCCTCGAAAACCGTGGGCTGCCGAGCATGCGACAGCCCGGCGAGGGTAGCTGGCCAAGCTTGCGCGAGGGTGGGAGAGTGGCCTGCCCAACCATCGAAAGGAAATCTCATGCTGCTGGTCATCGGCACGGTTCGTCTGCCACCCGACAAGCTCGAACAGGCAAGGCCAGCGATGGAACGCATGGTTGTTGCCAGCCGTGCCGAGCCCGGTTGCCTCGCATACTCCTATGCGCAGGATGTCCTCGATGCCGGGTTGATCCGGGTCACGGAAGTCTGGAATGACAGGGCGGCGCTCGATGCGCATTTCGCCGCGCCACACCTTGTGGACTGGCGCGCAAGCTGGCCGTCGCTCGGCATCGGCGAGCGCAATCTCGTGCTCTACGAGGCCGGCGACCCGAAGCCGACCTGACCATCGGCGGCCGGACGGGCTCCCTCCAAAGGGCGCGCGGGCGCCGTCATTGTGGTTGCCATGCGGTGCCGCTCGGCGTATCAGCACGGCAGTGTTTTCAATGCCTTGCTGATGTCGGCGAGCCGCTCCGGTGCTTACCAAAAACCAATCGCCCAGGAATCAACCGCAAGTCTACGCTCGCCGGCTGCGCGCGGTGCTCATCAATTCGATCCCGCTGCTCGAAGCGCGAGGCATCGCGGTTGTCGTCCTTGCCGGCATCGTCGGCGTGATGGCGGGCATACTGGTCACCGCGATGAGCCAGATCGTGCAGGACCTGCACGGACTGTTGTTCGGCGTGCAGCCCGGCGGCCGGCTTTCCGGCATGTTCTCCCTCGCCCACCCCATGCAGGCCCTGATCCCGGCGATCGGCGGCATCCTGCTCGGGCTGACGGTGATCTGGCTGAGAAAGCGGAGATTCCGCACGCCTGTCGACCCGATCGAGGCCAACGCGCTCTATGGCGGTCGCATGTCGCTGACCGATACGTTCATCATCGCCGGCCAGACCATGATCTCCAGCGGTTTCGGCGCCTCTGTCGGGCTGGAAGCCGGCTATACGCAGGTCGGTTCCGGCCTGGCTTCGCGGCTGGCGCGGCTGTTCAAGCTGCGCCGCAATGATGTCCGCATCCTGGTCGGCTGCGGCGCCGCCGGCGCCATCGCGGCGGCTTTCGATGCGCCGCTGACCGGTGCTTTCTATGGTTTCGAACTGGTCATCGGCATCTATTCGGTCGCCAATGTGGTGCCTGTCATGACGGCGGCGATCTCCGCCTCGCTCACCGCCGAGATGTTCGGCGGCGTGCCGTTCCCGCTGGAGCTTGCGGGCCTGCCGGCACTCACGGCCAGCCAGTACGTGCCCTTCCTGCTGCTTGGGCTTCTTGGCGGGGCCGCCTCGATCGCCATCATGCATCTGGTGACGCTGGTCGAGCGCGCCTTTGCCAAACTGTCGGTCGACGCCTCGCTGCGTCCCGTCATCGGCGGCGTCATCGTCGGCCTGCTTGGGCTGGTCACGCCACAGGTGCTGTCGAGCGGCCACGGCGCGCTGCATCGCGAATTCGCCATGAACTATGGGCTGAGCGTGGTGGCCAGCGTCTTCGTGCTGAAGCTGGCGGCTTCCGCGATCTCGCTGGGTTCGGGGTTTCGCGGCGGACTGTTCTTCGCTTCTCTGTTTCTTGGCGCCCTGCTCGGCAAGGCATTCGCCGATGTGATGGCTTTCATCTCGCCGTCGACCGGCATCGATCCCGCCGTCGCTGCCGTCGTCGGCATGACATCGCTGGCGGTCGGCGTCGTCGGCGGGCCGCTGACGATGACGTTCCTGGCGCTGGAATCGACCCGCGACCTGACGCTAACCGGCGTCGTCCTGGCGGCCTCGATCATGGCGGCGATCCTGGTGCGCGAGACCTTCGGCTACTCCTTCTCGACGTGGCGTTTTCATCTGCGCGGCGAGACGATCCGCAGCGCCCATGACGTCGGCTGGATGCGCAGCCTGACCGTCGGCTCGATGATGCGCAAGGACATCAAGACCATCAATGCCGACACGACGCTTGCGGCCTTCCGCAAGCAGGTGCCGCTGGGTTCGGCCCAGCGCGTCATTGCCGTCGACGCGGGTGACCAGTATGTCGGCGTGCTGATCGTTGCCGAACTGCACAGCGACCTGTCCGACGGCGAGACGGCGGTGCGCGATCTGGCGCAATACAAGGATGCCGTCCTGGTGCCGAGCATGAACGTGCAGTCGGCCGCCGAGACCTTCCAGCGGGCCGGCGCCGAGGAGCTGGCCGTGGTCGAGGATTTCACCGACCACATCGTGCTCGGACTGCTGACCGAGGGCCATCTGATGCGGCGCTATGCCGAGGAGCTGGAAAAAGCGCGCCGGGACTTGTCGGGCGAAGGGTAGGTCGGGCGAAGGTAGGCTGCCGAGCCGGCCTGGCTGAGCTCGTGCAAGGCGAAGCTGCCGTGGCCAAGCTTGTTCTCCACCCTACATCAGCAGACCATGGCCGACCGCGCACCATATCCGCCGCTCAACACGTTAAAGCTGGTTTCGAAGGACATCTGGATCGTGGATGGCCCGGTCATCCGCTTCGGCATGCCTTGGCCGAAAATGCCGTTTCCGACGCGGATGACCATCATCCGCGTCAATGACGGCGATTTGTTCGTCCATTCACCCACCTTCCTGACAGAGAGCCTCGAGGCCGAGATCGCGGGATTGGGCAAGGTCCGCTACATCATCGGGCCGAACCGGATCCACTATTGGTGGATTCCGATGTGGCGCAGGGCCTTTGCGGATGCGGGTATCTGGCTGGCACCGGGCATTCGCGAGCAGGCGGGCGACAGGATCGATTTCGAGGCGAACGAGCTTGGTGCCGAGAGGGGCTACCCGTGGGACGATGACCTCAAGTCGCTGCCGGTGGAGGGCAGCTTCATGACGGAGATGGTGTTCTTCCATTCCGTCAGCCGAACATTGATCCTGACAGACCTGATCGAGAACTTCGAACCGCGGAAGCTTGGCTGGCCGTGGCGCTGGCTTGCCAGGGCGGCTGGTGTCGTTGATCCGGATGGCAAGACGCCGCGCGATTTGCGATTGACCTTCCCCAGGGGGCAACTCAAGGCGGCAGTCGAAAAGATGATAGAATGGAATCCGGAACGCGTGATCATGGCGCACGGCCGTTGGTACGAACACGATGGCGTCGCCGAACTGAAGCGCGCGTTCCGCTGGCTGGGTCCGCTCTAACGCTTTGTGTTGATGCAAGCCCGGACGAAAACGTCTTCGCGCTTTCCTGCACTCCTAATGCTCGATCGGTCCCTTTGCCATGACCAGCGCCGTGCCCGCGGTTGTCGGGCGCTCGATCACGCGGCGCACCCGCGGCGGCTCGTCGCCGCTGTGCAGTGCCCGCAGGCGCTCGCCGACCATGGCGTCGGCTTGGGTGATGCGGCCATTGTGCCTGACATATTCGAGCCAGGTCGGCGTGTGGTAGTGCTCGATCCAGATCGCCGGATTTTCGAGATCGCGCGCCAGCGTCCAGTTGCGGGCACCGTCGCGACGGCGGATGCGGCCGCGCTCGGCCATGGTGGCCAGGAACTCCGGCACGTCCTCGTCGCGGATGATGTATTCGATCATGATGGCGATGGGGCCGCTGCGCGGTTTCAGGTCGAGCGCGAGGTGCGGCTCCTTGAAACGGTTGAGCGGATCGAGGTTCAGCACCTGCTGCTGCGGCAGCGGCAGCACGAGGCCGATGGCGCCGCCAGCCAGCATGGCGATGGCCGCCGCAATCAGCGCTGTCCCGGCGCCATGCGCGTCGGCGACGATGCCCCAGATCCAGCTGCCGAGCGCGATGCCGCCGAAGGTCGCGGTCTGATAGACCGACAGCACCCGGCCGACGACCCAGCGCGGCGTTGCCATCTGCACGGTGACGTTGAAGTGCGAAAGCGCGATCACCCAGCACGCGCCGCCGACCAGCAGGCCGAGCGATGTCTGCCAGGCGTTGTGGCTGACGGCGGCATTGAAGGCGCAGACGGCGAAGCCGGCGAAGGCCGAGCGCACCATGGTCTCGCTGGACAAAAGCTGGCGCAGCCGCACGCTGATCAGCGCGCCGCCGACCGCGCCGATGCCGAAGGCGCCCAGCATGATGCCATAGGTCAAGGCATCGCCCTTGACGACGTCGCGCGCCACCAGCGGCAGGAGCGCCAGCACCGCGCCGGCACTGAAGCCGAAGGCGGAGCCCCTGACCAGCACCTTGCCGATGTTGGGCGACATGGCGACATAGCGCAGGCCTGCGCCCATGGCCGCGCCAAGCGATTCGCGCGGCAGCGTCGATGGCTGAACCTGCGGCTTCCAGCGCGCCAGCACGACGATGAGACCGATATAGCTCACCGCGTTGGCCGCGAAGGCGGCCGCCGCCCCGGCTGCGGCGACGATGATGCCGCCGATCGCCGGACCGACGCTGCGGGTCAGGTTGAAGCCCATCGAGTTCAACGCGACGGCGGCCGGCACCTTGTTGCGGGGCACGATGTCGCCGACGGAGGCTTGCCAGGACGGGCTGTTCAGTGCCGTGCCGCTGTCGATCAGGAAGGTGAAGGCAAGCAGCGTCCACGGCGTCATCAGGCCGGAATAGGTGAACAGGGTCAGAAGCACCGAGACGACCAGCATGAAGGTCTGGGCGACCAGCATAACCTTGCGCCGGTCGAAGCTGTCGGCGATGGCGCCGGCGACGAGCGCGAACAGCATGATCGGCAAGGTGGTCGAGGCCTGCACCAGCGCGACCTGATAGGGCGAGGTGGCGATCGTGGTCATCATCCAGGCGGCGCCGACGCCCTGGATGAGGCCGCCGAAATTCGACACGAGGCTGGCCGACCACACGGCGCGGAAGATGCCGTGCCGGAACGGCGCCAGCGCCGAAACGCTCTCGCTCTCCGGCTTTTCGTCAATCATAGGAAAGGCCCTGCCATGGCTTGCCGATCGTTGCGATGATCCGTTTCCCCGGATGGTTTGCCGAAACTATGGCATCGTGCCGCAAAGAGCGAACGTCTTGAAAAAAAGATCATGGTCCAACAAGGGGATAGAGGAGGACCACGCAGCCGTGCGGCTTTGCTTCGACGCCGCGCCGCGGATGCAGCCCTATGCCGTACACGGTCCGCATCGGCGACAGCAGGGCTGCTGCCGGTAAGTCGTCGGGACAGAACGGGCGGGCTCGCCGCAAGCAGCTAGAGCGTTTCATATCTTGACGGAAGCGTAGCCTGCGTTTTCGAAGTAGTTCCTGCATTCGGCTGCCTCGATTGT